>NZ_JBMFQT010000020.1:0-46726 GCF_049968455.1 Hydrotalea sp.
GATCTTTGAATACAACAAAAACGAATTTTGGATGTAACACCCGAAAGTTGTGATTTGCTTTCAAATTCTTTTTGTTCGATCTTTGAATACAACATAACCATTTGTAAGACCTGTTAACCCACCGTTGTGATTTGCTTTCAAATTCTTTTTGTTCGATCTTTGAATACAACACCATTTTAAATTACATAGGCCATTTGTTTGTTGTGATTTGCTTTCAAATTCTTTTTGTTCGATCTTTGAATACAACGATGCCGCTCAAACTAAACGACGCTCCGCGGTTGTGATTTGCTTTCAAATTCTTTTTGTTCGATCTTTGAATACAACCATTTTTAAAAAAGGATAAATTTTGAATTGTTGTGATTTGCTTTCAAATTCTTTTTGTTCGATCTTTGAATACAACCAAAATACCCATAACCTGCTTTTGATATTGGTTGTGATTTGCTTTCAAATTCTTTTTGTTCGATCTTTGAATACAACTAAAGCTTACTATTATGCAGTGTTGCGCTAGTTGTGATTTGCTTTCAAATTCTTTTTGTTCGATCTTTGAATACAACACCTTAGGCCAAAATGCAATGCCATTAAGGGTTTTCAAAGGAAATAGTACAAAAAAAATGAAGTTTTTCGGAGGCATTGCTTTGGCAATGGCCTCCTTTTTCATTTCTATTTTTTAAAACAGTTCCAATTGTTGCGGAATGGGTTGACCGGGTGCCTCTTTTTTACCCTGAAATAATTCCATCATGCCAAATTGTTTATCGGTAATGGTCATTATGCCTACATGGCCTTTTTCCGGCAGGTTCTTTTTTACGCGTTTAATGTGTACGGTGGCATTTTCCATGCTGGGGCAATGGCGGAGGTATATGGAAAATTGGAACATAATGAACCCATCAGCTAACATATTTTTTCGAAATTGTTGGGCTGCTCTTCTTTCCGCCTTGGTTTCTGTTGGCAGGTCAAAAAATACCATTACCCACATAATTCTATAGGCATTAAATCGTTCTGCATTTTTTTGCTTTGCCGCCATATTGGCAACATTAATGAATGCTGGTAATTATTGATAAAAACGTTTATAAAATGTATTTTATTTTAAAATTTACATCTCTTTTATTTGAATTGCCTATTGAAACTCAGGAAAGGACAGCCTTCGTAGTTCACCGGTATAACATTTACTTAACGAAAATGCCGTTTTTTGCATAGCAATCATTAATGGACTGGTTTGGTTATCAATAATAGTATCTTGTGTTAATACATTTAATAATTGCACTTTGAATGCTTGTGTTAATGTTGTTACCAATGATGTGTCGTGAATAATTT
Source organism: Hydrotalea sp. (assembly GCF_049968455.1). Taxonomy (NCBI): domain Bacteria; kingdom Pseudomonadati; phylum Bacteroidota; class Chitinophagia; order Chitinophagales; family Chitinophagaceae; genus Hydrotalea; species Hydrotalea sp. The sequence continues at coordinate 1,312 of NZ_JBMFQT010000020.1, forward strand.
GACGAACAATGGCATCTACAAATGGGCGGTAGGGTTCCATCATGTCATCGGCTAAACAATAGGCATTATATCGGTTGCGATGAAAGATACCTAAAGTTGGCAATAAACCTGCTCCTGCAATGGCGCGGGCCATGGCAGCCCTTATAATGGCATAGCCATAATTTAATAAATTGTTGGGTGGGGGGCCTTCTCGGTTTCTAAAAAACTGCCAGGATGCAGGAAATAAGTGGCTCCAATAGTAAGCAGCTGCTTTTGCCTCGACATTATCGTTATCGCCGCTTTTAACTTGCTGTTGAGCTGTATTTAAATATCCTGCGGGCACTTGCCATTTTTGTAAAATGGCGGCTTGATTTTTAATTTTTGCTTTTATGGTTTGTTGCCATAATTGCTTTTTTAAAGGTTCACTGGCATTTATTTGTGCTTTAAAGCGCTCGCTTTGCAGTGTATGGCTTTCTAATGGCAATAACATACCACTGGGGTGGTGGTTTGCATTACAGGTAATTACGGCAATATTGTTAGCCACCAGTTTGTCTAATAAAAAATGGGTAATGGTTATTTGAGGGTGCTCTATCACCAATACACCAATATCCTCTATGGGCACGGTTTTATCCTGCCGGTCTTCTAATCCTTTTATATGGGCATAGCTAATTACCAACTGCTCTAAGTTGCATTTTAAATGACAAGGGTTTTCTATGCAAAGGGTACGTTTGAGCATTATATATGTAAGATATTAAGCTTGTGTAAAAAATGAAATAAATTAATAGATGCAATATTTTAGTTTCATCTATCCGTCTAACTTCAGAAATAATTTCAATTGATTTATCATGAATTCATTCTATAAATACTTTATTCAATGAAATAGACTAAAATAAAATTATAAAAATTTTTAAATAACATAATAAACTAAGATTCAAAAATATTTTATTCATTCTTATTTTTTAACCATACTATTGAACCATCAGGCATCATTTCAAAATGCTTGCCTTCAATAGCCATATTTAACCAGTCTCTTGTATATAATAGTTTGGGCCAAGGCTCGAAATTATTTAATTCATTTTCAGTTAAAGCATCAATAACATTTTTTGTAATTCCACTTGTACCGGCTACACCATATTTATTTTTTGGGTATGCCTTTTTCAATTGGTCGTCATTTCTGCTTTCCAAATGATGCTTAAAAGTAATTCGCCCTCCAGAAAATTTTACTAGGATATATGTTCGATAACTAATTCTTTTTAAATAATCATTTTCAGTTTCATTTTCTGCCTTGAATAATTCTTCTAGATTATTATCATAAAAAATTGTTTTCATGCCAGGTTTCAATATTGCAAAGGGCTTTTCCTTATTACCATTTTCATCAATGATCACTTCACCTGTTTTTTTGTCTGTCCTATATATTTCTAGGTCATTTAAATTTTTAATTTCGCCAGACTGTACAAATTTGGCAACCTCCATCAGAGAAATGATTTCAAGTTCTCGATCAATTTTTTCATTACCCTTTTTGTCTTTTATGGACTTTTGGTAAAATGCACAGAGAATGTTTTCTCCATTTTTAGCCCAATAATAGTTTTTATGCTCCTTATTGCTAAAAATATCTTGTTTCCTAACTTGGATTGGGTTGGTTACAGAAGATTCAAAACATCTAATATGTCTTATTTTATGCACTCTTTTTCCTTCTTTGTTTAACATGTAAAGTCCACCATCTTCAGCTAAAGTGGCGGCTAAAGTTCTTTCTCTCATTTGGGCTTTGATTATTTTTTTTATAGGAGGATCAACAATGGTGTCGATGTTCAAATTTTTATCTACTTCTTTTCTAAGTACTGTTTTAAACGCGTCATCACCTTCTAAAAATTTCCAATTACCATTTTCATCCCGAACTGGTATATCATTTTCTCTTTCAACCATTTGAATTTTGCCGTACATAGTAGCTAAATGTAATTCACCTCTAATTGCATCACCCTTCGCCACAAAATTTTTCCCTCTAATTCTAATTTTTTTGGAAGCTGGAATTACTGAACGATTTCTTGATATGTTATTATTTAAAATAATTTTGTCTAATTCATTGATTGTATTATTAAATCCTTTCGGTTTTAATCTACTTTTATAATCGTTCAATTCCTCATTCAGATTTTTTATTTCTTCTTGTAAAGCTGCTTTGTTTGGTTCAGTATCTGACTTCAATAACAACTCTTTTTCTTTTATTGCATACCAAAGCTCCAGCATTCTATCACGAATAGCAGCACTAGGAATTACAGACAAGATCATTGCATCTTTAGCATGATGACTGTGTTTACTTCGATCTTTTTCTGTTCTTGTTTCTTGTATATCAAATATTTCTCGGAATTGTGCAGTTACTTCTCCTTTCTGCACTTCTACCTGATTGAAATAAGTTTTTAAATAATGGAGTGCATATTTGGAAATAATTTGAGTGTCTTTCAACTGACTGTTTTTAAATCCTGGTTTTACTTCTTTCATTGTAAACCTTTCTACTTTGTTTCGCCAATATTCTAACTCAAATTGCCAAAGGTGTTTTTCACGGATTGCAATATTTTTATATTCAATAGTAGTCGCCCTTTTTGATTTTCCTTTCCAAAACTCCACCCGCATTTCAAGGTCTTTGACTTTTTGTTTCCATTTTTCAAGTCTTGCGACAATTTCATTGTAATTTGGTAAATCTGCAGGTATTTGGTTTTTTTTAATTTTTCGATTATAATCAAAAAAACAAACAGTTTTATTCGCAAGGCTATTATCAAATGAAATACTTCTTGGAATAGTGTGTTCAATATCAATTAAGTTCTCATTAAATAAATCAGTAATACTAATAGGATGCCCTGTATACATACAAAAACATTGTTGCTCTTTCCAAAGTCGGTATTTATCTATCACTTTATCTTTGGCTTTTTTGAGCTTTAGCCATATTTCTTTTTTCACATTTTCAAAATGGTTTTCACTAAATTCATAAAATTCATCCCCATTTGAATCCGTGTCTTCACCGAAATGTTTCTTTTTTAGATTACCTCTACTTTCCTTTGTGGTACGATCATCTTTTGTGGCAGTGAACTTGCCATTTTTCTCAAATCCTTCCGGTGATTCAATCATTTCATACCACAATCGAAATTTATCAATATCACTGTCTGAATATGGATTGGCCAATGAACCTTTTGCTTCAGGATCTTTAATTAATTCCAGAATGGCTGCAGCAAACTCCTGATTTTCTTTTCTCCTGATTTCCTGATATTTTTCAATAGCCCATCGTTTATTAGTATCATTTAACTCACGTCCTATTTCAACTACTACTCTTGTTTCTTCGTTAACTTGTCCTGTAACGATATAGTAATTCACTAATTTTTTTAATTCATGCAGCGTTCGCATTGCCATTGGGTTCTTAAATGCACCTGTTTTGGGCGAGCCAAGCATAACCATATTTTTTGTAATACCATTGTACTTATAATATTCTTCCCTTGCCTGCGGATAAATGGCTATCATGGAAGGATGGTAGAGCTTATTTATTCTTTTACATTTTTCACAATTGCATTTTGTTTCTCCATTTTCAATTTTTTTAAATGAATTCTGGCAATACAAAAGATCACGAAATTTATCTGCCAGAAAAACTTTCATGGCATCCCCCAATCTGGGTAATTTGTAAAAATCCCGATCGCTTGATTTAAAAAATTTTTGATAACTTTCTGTGATTTGATTAATATACTTAGCTTTTTCTTCTTCAGAAAACTTTTTCCACGTTTCTCTACCAAAACCCTCTTCTGCAGCTTTTTCTATTTGTACATCATCCCGTTCTATACTTCCTATAGGTAATTTGAAATCTCTTGAACCAACTATGTAATTGGTATCATTGTCTGCAAATCGTTCATTACCCTTTGGACGGGCTTTGTATTTTGCAATAAGGTTATTGACGATATTTAATATTCGTTTTTCCTCACGATTTTTTTCAATGACTAATTTTTTCAATGATTCGGCTATAAAATGCTTATTTTCTTCCCAAATTTCTATTCCCAATATTTCCGGCACTTTCCCTAATAATACCGCATCCGTGTAAATATATCCTTCCCGTAAAAAAGGAAGAATATTATTGATTGCTTTCAAACTTAATTGGGCATAACCAACTGGCATAGCATACCAAAGTGCAATTAATTGCTGAATCTTTTCGTCACTTAAATTTAGTTTTGACTTTCCATAATCTTCTATAAAATCCTGATCATCACTTTCAAACAATACATGCCATATATCTTCATAAAATGGTGCGGAATAAGCTTTTCCTTTCCTGTCGGTTCTTGTAACAGGCATGTTCCAATCATCGCCAAAAATTCTTTTTAAATGCGAAGTGATAGTACAGGCTGATACATTAGTTTTAGAATTATAGTTAAGTTCCCAATTATCATGTTTATTTTTTTGCTTTATCCATTTAGCTATGGCATGGAATTCAAAATCTTTTTGAACTAAGAACTTTTCCTGATAAAGCCCTTTTCGCATTTCTGGTGGAAGGAATTGCCATTCGTTATCCTGATTGTCTTTTTCCCTATAGGCTATGTTATTAATAAAACTTAATGCTCTGAATTCTTCAAATTCCGGTCTGCTAATTGGGCAACGTTTTTTACCTACAAATACTTCTCTACCTTTTTTCTTATCAAATATCTTTTGACTTTCTAGTGTACAATAACCCACTAATCCTTTTTGTGAACGTAAAGGCCTTTGCCGGAAAATAGGTGAATACGCTATAGGTATTTTTGAATTTTTTTCATCAAAAATTTCATTGAATTCCAATTGCTGAAAATCAAAAATTTGCTTTACCTCCTTAATCAGCATTTTACGTGTTACATACTGATGTAGATTTTTACGAATGCGAATACCTTCTGTTTTTCTATCAGGGTGATGAATACCTTTTGTCTCCACCCTAGCAAATAAACTTCCTACGGTTTCATTTTCAGGGTTATAACTAAAACCAATTTTTTCTAATTCTTTAATAAAATTTGATTGCTTTTTGCTTTCAGCACCAATATTATCTAAATTCTCAACGTCACTATTTTCTTTTTCATCGTCTTTATCATTTACAATCTTACTACTTTTAAATCCGCGATGCTGTGCAATATGATAAAGGGCCCTTCCAAGTTTATAGCGGTTAACTTCTTTTGAAAAATCTAGTTTAACGGTAACTAATTCATGACGCAACTGGTAAGGACTGGTATAATCAGGTAAATTGTCATTATTGAAATCCAGTTTAATCCAATTGTTGAATAAAATATCATTAACTGGATATTTTCTTCCACCATTCCCTTGATGTGCCTGCTCTTTGTTATAATATTTCCAACGTTTAAGGCTATTTTCGTTAATAGGGCAGTACAATTTGTTCTTATCTTTTATGAGAGCTTCAAGTACGGCCCATAATTTATATTTTCTTGATTGATAAAGCCGCCTGATACATCTTTTGCTTGTACGATTTGCAGCGAGCGAAATAGTATATTTATTTTCTTTGTCTTTCCCAACACCCGTTTGAAAAGTTATTACTGTAGCTTTCTTAAATTGGGTATCTTCATCTATATTTCTAATAACAGCACCGATGGAATTACTACCTAAGTCAAGTGCTAAAATATTATTTTCAGACATATTTGATTTTTTGGTTTTTAATTTATAATTTTAGAAATTGAAAGACTTATCACAATAAGGCTATAAGGCCGAAGATAATCTTAGCCCTGCCTGCCTATGGCGGTGGGGCTTTTTTCTTCCTCAAAGTACAAAAATTTTAATATTTGTATAACCCCATCTCAGTTTTTTTTATAAATGGAACAACATTGCATGTATTTGTGTTTTACCTTCATTCCAAATTTTCAAACACATGAGAAAAATATTTGGCTTACTGGCTGTGGCTTGCTGTTTGGTAGCTTATTTGCCGGCACAACAAAAAACAATTCCTATTCAAGAACTTGTTACCGGTAAACCACCTAAAGGGTTTATGCAACCATTGCCTTCTGTAATGGAGTGGCTAAATAATAATGAATTGGTTTTAGCACAACGTGGCGAAAATAGAAGCGATGTTAAAATGTTGCGCTATAACATTGCAACAAATACAACAACCCCATTCATACAAAATAACGATGCGCAAATGGGTAAGCGTGTTACCGTTATGAACAACGATTTGTTTTTATTCATCAATGGTAATCCCACTCAAATTACGCATGATACTGCGCAGGAAAGAAACCCTACTTTTTCACCGGATAGCAATTTTATTGCTTACACCAAAAACAATAATTTATATGCTTACAATATAGCCAATCAAAAAGAAGTGCAATTAACCTTCGATGGCTCTGCTACCATTTTAAATGGCTATGCCAGTTGGGTATATTTAGAAGAAATTTATGGCCGTCCTACACATTATCGGGCATTTTGGTGGAGCCCCGACAGTAAAACCCTTGCTTATGCTCGCTTTGATGAAAGCATGGTGCCTATTTTCCCTATTTATAGCAGCGAAGGAAAACATGGTTATTTAGAAGAAACCCGATATCCACAACCCGGTGATAAAAACCCTGAAGTTAAAATTGGTTTTGTTCATCCAGACGGGGGCAATATTACTTGGGCAAATTTTAATGAAAAAGATGATCAGTATTTTGGATGGCCTATTTGGCGCAGTGATAATAATAGTTTGTGGTTACCCTGGATGAATCGTAAACAAGACAGTTTAATTATTTACGAAGTAAATACACAAACGGGTACACGTAAACCTGTATACACCGAAACGCAAAAAACATGGATTGATTTAGAAGATAGGGTAGGTGGGCGCATTAACTTTTTAAAAAATGGCAAAGGTTATATTGCGCAAAGTGATAAAAGCGGATGGAATATGCTGTATCTCTATAACATGGATGGTACTTTGCAACATCCCATTACTAACGGAAAATACACAGTTACCGGCATTGAATATATTGACGAAGCTAATCGCATAATTTATTTTACAGCAAGGGGTTTAGAAAATTCTACCAGAATAGATTTGTACAAAATAAGTTTTGATGGCGGTACGCCAAAACGAATAACGTTTGGAAATTATAATCATTCTGTTAATTTTTCACCATTTGGCAATTATTTTATTACCACTTACAGTAATACACAAACTCCTACCCGTATGGCATTGGTTGATGTAAATGGTAAAATAATAAAAGAGTTAGGTAATGCCAAAGGTGCTGAAATGGACAGATATGCTATTGCCAAAACCGAAATTATACGCATTAAAAGTGCAGATGGTTTATTTGAATTACCTGCTTTGGTTACATGGCCTGCGCATTACGATAAAAATAAAAAATATCCCATGTTAATCAGTATTTATGGTGGACCTAATGCCGGTACCGTATGGGATAAATGGAATTGGACTGCGAACAGGGAATTGTTAGCACAAGAAGGATTAATTCAAGTGGCTTTCGATCACAGAGCCAGTGGCCAGTTTGGAAAAGCAGGTGTAAATTATATGTACCATGATTTGGGGTATTGGGAAATGGAAGATTACAGCACTATGGCTAAATGGTTTATTAACAATGCAGGTGCTGATCCTGCTCGTATTTGCATCACAGGATTTAGTTATGGTGGATACATGACGTGTATGGCATTGACGTATAAGTCTGATGTCTTTACTTATGGGATGGCAGGTGGAAGCGTAGTTGATTGGCAGTTGTATGATAGCCATTATACTGAACGTTATATGGGCACACCTGCAGAAAATGAAGAAGGGTATAGGAAAAGTAGTGTTTTAAATTATGTGAACAATTATAAAGGTATGTTGCAAATTGTGCATGGTACTATGGATGATAATGTGCATATGCAAAACAGCATACAATTAATTAGTGCATTGGAAGATGCCAAGAAGCCTTTTGAAATGATGTTATACCCGGGCGGCAGACATGGATGGCCTTATTTATCGGCTAAGTGGGATGATTTCCAAAATTTAAAAACCAAATTCATTTATAAATATTTGTTGCGAAAATCTGTTCCGGAAGGACTCATTCACTAAGCCAAAAGCCTCAACTCTAAGTTGGGGCTTTTTTTAATTTCGGAATCAACTTACTTTTACATTTATTACGCTTTATAAGCATTTACAACGAATGTATTTTCATGAATATGGCCAACACTATTTTAATAATTGATGATGAAGTGAAGCTTAGAAACCTATTGGCTAAAATGTTAACGCTGGAAGGCTTTGAAGTGCTTCAGGCCGGTGATGGAAAATCGGGATTAAAGAAATTAGAACAACTAAATATTGATATTGTACTTTGCGATGTAAAACTACCCGATGAAAATGGTATTGAATTATCTGCTGCCATCAAGCAAAAGTATCCTACCATTGAAATTATTTTAATGACGGCATACGGCACTATTCCGGATAGTGTAAAAGCCATTAAAAGTGGCGCTTTTGATTATATAACCAAGGGTGATGATAATTTAAAAATAATTCCCTTACTGTATAGGGCAATGGATAAAGTAAAGCTGGCTAAACGCTTACAGCAACTGGAAAAGCAGTTAGTTCATAAATATGCTTTTGATAGTATTATCGGAAAATCAACATTAATTCAACATGCAATTGATGCAGCTAAAAGGGTGGCACAAACGGATGCAACGGTTTTATTGTTGGGAGAAACAGGAACGGGAAAAGAAGTATTTGCACAAGCTATTCATCAGGCAAGTAAGCGTAAACAAAACACTTTTGTCGCAGTAAATTGTTCGGCTTTCAGCAAAGATTTGTTAGAAAATGAATTGTTTGGTCATAAAATGGGAGCATTCACCGGAGCCACGAAAGATGCAAAAGGTATTTTTGAAGAAGCCAATGAAGGAACCATTTTTTTAGATGAAATTGGCGAAATGCCCATTGATTTACAAGCCAAACTGTTGCGTGTTATTGAAACAGGCGAATTTTTGAAACTCGGCGATACCGTGCCTACTAAAGTGAACGTACGCTTAATTGCTGCAACGAATAGAGATTTAAAACAAGAAATTTTAAATGGAAAATTTCGTGAGGACTTGTATTATCGTATTTCTGTTTTTCAAATTCAATTGCCTTCCTTGCGTGAAAGATTAGAGGATATACCTGTTATTGCAGCCTATTTCCTAAAGCATTTCTCAGAAAAAATAAACAAGAAAATAGAAAATATTAGTCCCGATTATATTCAACTCTTGCAAAACCATACTTGGAAAGGCAATATTCGAGAATTAAAAAACATTATTGAACGAAGCGTTATTTTAACCGATTCGGATGTTTTGCAGCCCGAAACTTTGCCTATTGATTTTCTGCAAGATTTTAATAGGGATACCATGCATCAATCGGGTATTTTTGATTTAGCCTCTGTTGAAAAAGCACATATTCAAAAAGTACTGCAATATAGCGGTGGTAATAAAACGGAAACTGCTCGTTTATTGAATATTGCTTTAACTACTCTTTACAGAAAACTGGAAGAATACAAAATTTCCGTTTCCCCTCAATAAATTTCTATTGTTACCCTTTCAAAACGATAGTCTTACCCTTTCAATTTGAAAGGGTATTTTTTTGCACATGAATAATGAAAAAATTTCATAATTAAGTCCTGTAGTGTATTTCGTTGATCCTGAAAATTCTTGGTCTTTCATTTGCCACTTATAATGCCAAAATGAATGAGCCATGCCAAAACTGAACACCTCATAATGATGCTTTAAGTTAAGTATTTAATTTTCTAGTCAACGAATTATATCACCACATTATCAATCTTCATTCAAAATGTTTATCGTTTTTATTATAGCAATATTGGTATTCATCTACATGTGTTATGTACTTGTGCATCCTGAAAAATTTTAAATCGCATTTTATTAAACGTCAGGTAGAAAAATTTTAAAGTTTAAAAATAATTATAATGCAATCTTATTCGGAATTATATGGTGTAATTGCCATGTTCATAATCGCTGTATTAATCGCCATCCCATTGGGTAGATATATGGGAAAGGTATTTTTAGGAGAAGATACCTGGTTAGATGTTGTGTTGAATCCGGTTGACCGCTTCATTTATAGCTTAATGGGTATAGATGAAAATGTTGAAATGAATTGGAAACAACACATCAAGGTATTATTGATGATTAATTTTATTTGGTTTGTATTGGCCATGTTGGTATTAACAAATATGTCGCATCTGCCATTCAATCCCGATCATAATCCATCCATGCCACTCGATTTGGCTTTTAATACCGCTATCAGTTTTATTACCAATACCAATATTCAGCACTATGCAGGCGAAACAGCCATGTCGTATTTAGGACAATTGGTATTAATGCTCTTTCAGTTTATTAGCGCAGCCAGTGGTATAGCCATTTCTATTGTTGTTATTAAGGCAATGAAAGAAGGGATTAATTTACCGTTGGGTAACTTTTATTTTTACTTTGTTCGTACATGTACACGAGTGTTATTACCTATTTGCATTGTATTGTCCATTATTTTTTTGTACAACGGTGTACCCATGACGTTTCAAGGTAAAGATACCATTACAACTTTGCAAGGTGATACTGTACAAGTTAGTAAAGGGCCTGTTGCAGCTTTTGTTGCCATCAAGCAATTGGGTACAAATGGTGGGGGTTTCTTTGGACCCAATTCTGCCCATCCACTGGAAAATCCGAACTACTTTACCAATATGGTTGAAACAATAGCTATTTATTTATTACCCATTGCTTTAATCTTTACCATGGGCTATATGCTGAATAGAAAAAAATTAGCCTGGATTATTTTCGGTATTATGACCTTGGGATTCATTCTTTTAGTGGTTCCCACCATTAGCATGGAGATTAAGGGAAATACTGCTATTGCCAAAATGGGTATTAATAATACTTCCGGAAATATGGAGGGAAAAGAAGTTCGCTTTGGTTCAATGGCTTCAGCCTATTGGGCAATTGCAACAACGGTAACCAGTAATGGTTCGGTAAATGCTATGCATGATAGCTTTATGCCGCTATCAGGCATGTGTGCCATGTTGGGAATGATGATTAATGCCTTTTATGGTGGGGTAGGTGTAGGTTTTTTAAACTTTTATATTTTCATGATTTTAGCCGTGTTTATCAGTGGGTTAATGGTAGGAAGAACACCTGAGTTATTGGGTAAAAAAATAGAAGCACGTGAAATGCAAATTGCCATGATTGTTGCTTTGTTGCATCCATTCTTAATTTTAACCGGTACCGCTATTGCTTCCTATTTGTATGCGCATCATCCTGAACAATATGCAGCATGGTTGTCTAATCCCGGCTATCATGGCTTCAGCGAAATGTTGTATGAATTTACTTCAGCAAGTGCCAATAACGGTAGCGAATTTGCGGGACTAAATGCGAATACGGCCTGGTGGAATATTGCCGATGGAATTGTAATGTTATTGGCCAGATTTATACCAATCATTGGACCGGTAGCAATTGCCGCATCTTTATCGCAAAAAAAATATATTCCTGCCGGTGCCGGTACTTTACAAATTGATACCCCAACATTTGGCATTATGATTATTGCGGTAATTATCATTATTGCAGCATTATCCTTTTTCCCTGCACTTACACTGGGCCCTGTTGCCGAATATTTTTCTTTCTAAACAAATGTTATATATTAATTATATATTATGACAAACAAAGTAATTAATAAGGCATCAATAGGTGGTGCATTAAAACAATCTTTTTTAAAATTAAATCCTGCCACATTAATATTGAATCCGGTAATGTTTACAGTATGGTTAGGAACTGCGGTAATGGCTTGTGTTTGTATATGGATTGCTTTAGGCGAAACATCGCAGGGCAGTTTAAGTTATAATGTAACCATTGCCATTATTTTATTTGTAACATTATTGTTTGCCAATTTTGCGGAAGCAATAGCTGAAGAACGTGGCAAAGCACAGGCGAATAGTTTAAGAAAAACCCGTGAAGATTCACCTGCTAAGTTGGTGTTGCCTGTAGGCGAAATTTATATGAATGAAGTCATTACAATTCCGGCTTCCAAGTTGAAAAAAGGGGATGTATTTATTTGTGAAACAAATGATATTATACCGGCCGATGGTGAAATTATTGAAGGTCTTGCTACCATTGATGAAAGTGCTATTACCGGAGAAAGCGCACCTGTTATTAGAGAAGCGGGTGGTGATAAAAGCAGTGTTACCGGCGGCACTAAAGTATTAAGTGATAAGATAAAAGTTAAAGTTACAAGCGATGCCGGTGAAAGTTTCTTAGATAAAATGATTGAGTTGGTGGAAGGTGCTTCCCGACAAAAATCGCCCAATGAAATTGCGCTTACTATTTTGCTGGCAGGGTTTACATTGGTATTCATCATTGTAACGGTAACACTTAAACCATTTGCCGATTATGCACATACACCCATAACCATTGCGGCTTTCATTGCCTTGTTTGTTTGTTTAATTCCTACAACCATTGGTGGTTTATTGTCTGCCATAGGCATTGCAGGCATGAATAGAGCATTAAAAGCCAATGTTATTACAAAAAGCGGTAAAGCAGTTGAAACAGCTGGTGATGTGGATGTGCTTTTGCTTGATAAAACTGGTACAATTACGATTGGTAATAGAAAGGCTACTCATTTTCATGCATTATCCAATGTTGACAAGGAATATTTTAAACAAATGGCGGTATATAGTTCCTTGGCAGATGAAACCCCGGAAGGAAAATCTATTATTGAGTTAGCTGACATGAATGTATCGGTACAGGAATTAGAAAATCCCAGGTTTATTGCATTCACTGCCGAAACACGTTGTTCAGGAATTGATTGCAATAACTTACGCATAAGAAAAGGGGCGGCTGATGCTATTAAAAGAATTTGCGAAAAAGCCGGCACCGTTTTTCCGGAAGAAGCTACCCATATTGTTCAATCTATTTCAATGCAAGGGGGTACCCCGTTAGTAGTGGCAGTAAATGAAAATGTGATAGGTGTGGTAGAGCTACAAGATATTATAAAAACAGGTATTAAAGAGCGTTTTGACAGATTACGCAAAATGGGTATAAAAACTGTAATGGTTACCGGTGATAATCCATTAACTGCTAAATACATTGCAGAGAAAGCAGGTGTAGATGATTTTATTGCCGAAGCAAAACCTGAAGATAAAATGAATTACATAAAGGTTGAACAAATGCAAGGTCGCTTAGTAGCTATGATGGGCGATGGAACAAATGATGCCCCTGCTTTAGCACAAGCTGATGTAGGTGTTGCCATGAATAGTGGTACCCAAGCAGCCAAAGAAGCGGGCAATATGGTTGATTTGGATAATGACCCCACTAAACTAATTGAAGTAGTTGAAATTGGAAAGCAATTATTAATGACACGGGGTACACTTACTACTTTTAGTATTGCCAATGATGTAGCAAAATATTTTGCCATTGTACCGGCTTTATTCATTACCTACATTCCTGCATTGCAGGGAATTAATATTATGCATTTGCATAGCCCTCAAAGCGCCATTTTATCTGCTGTTATTTTCAATGCAATTATCATTCCTTTATTAATTCCATTGGCTTTAAAAGGTGTTACCTATCGGCCTATTGGTGCAAGTGCTTTATTGCGCCGTAATTTATTCATTTATGGCTTAGGGGGTATTATAGTTCCTTTTGTAGGTATTAAACTCATTGATATGATTGTTACATACTTTTTTTAATATAATTTGATATGAAAACTTATTTATTTCCAGCTATACGATTAACATTTGTTTTTTTGGTTTTATGCAGCATTATTTACACTGCAATTATATGGGGTGTTGCAAAAATTACACCCAACAAGGGCGAGCCTGCAATTATAAATGTGCAAGGAAAAAGAATGTATAGCGATGTTGGACAAAAGTTTGATGCTGACCAATATTTTTGGTCGCGTCCTTCTGCCGTAAATTATAATGCAGCCGCTGCAGGCGCCAGTAATAAAGGCCCATACAATACCGATTATTTAAAATCAATACAGGCCAATATTGATTCATTTGTAATACATCATCCTGATGTGAATGTGCATAATATTCCCATTGATATGATTACAGCCAGTGCAAGTGGCTTAGACCCCGATATTACGGTTCAGGCTGCCAATATTCAGGTAAATAGAATTGCTCATGTTCGCAACCTTCAACCCGGTTTACTGCAGTCATTAATTCAACAACATATTCATCATCCATTTTTGGGAATTTTTGGTCCTACTTATGTAAATGTATTGGAATTGAATGTTGCTTTAAATGATTTGTCTGCAAGTTATCATGCTCAATAAAATTTTTTAATTCATTTATGCGAAAAATTACATTTTTATTTTTTTATTTTTCTGCTGTTGCGGTAAATGCGCAAACAGATTCCTCAAAACAAAAATTGAAATTGAGTGCATACCTTGATATGTATGATACCTATGATTTTGCCAATCCCGGTAATCATACTCGCCCCACTTTTTTGTACAATTACACCAGAACAAATGAGGTTAATTTAAATTTGGGTTATATAAAAGCTTCGTTAGCAGAAAAAAATGTAAGAGCTAATTTGACTTTTGCCGCCGGTACTTACATGAATGCCAATTATGCCAATGAAGTTGGTGTAATGAAAAATGTTTTTGAGGCTAATTTGGGTGTAAAACTATCATCAAAAAAAGCATTATGGATAGATGCAGGTATTTTCCCGTCACACATTGGTTTTGAAAGCGCCATATCAAAAGATTGTTGGACTTTAACTAGAAGTATATTAGCAGAAAACTCACCTTATTATGAAAGTGGTGTGCGGCTATCTTATACCACTTCAAACGAAAAATGGTATTTGTCAATGCTATTGCTGAATGGATGGCAAGTTATTAATAGAGTAGATGGCAATAATATGCTTGCTTTAGGCCATCAGGTTACTTTTCAACCATCGAAGGCCGTTTTGTTCAATAGTAGTTCATTTATAGGTAATGTATATGCAGACAGTATTTCGCGAATGCGCTATTTTCATAACTTCTACACAGTTATTCAATTCAGTTCCAAGTGGGGAATCACAACAGGGTTTGATATTGGGCTTCAACAAAAACACAAGTATAGTTCTTCATTGAATAACTGGTATGGCTACGTAGTTATATTACAATGGAAACCTACTGAAAAAAATACAATTGCATTGCGGATTGAAAATTACAATGACCCGAATAATATTATTATTCCAAAAGGTTTCAACTATGGGTTTAATACCTTTGGTTACTCAATTAATTATGATCAATCTATTTTACCCAATTTATTGTGGAGAATAGAAGCCAGATATTTATACAATTCCGATAACTATTTTACAAATAATAATATGCCTGTTAATAATAATGTTTCAATTTGTACAGCACTTCAAATGTCGTTTTAATGGCTAATAAAGATATTTCAATACAAGATTTTTATAACCTGATTAAAAAATCTAAGCGAGGTAAATTTAAAATTTACATAGGCATGAGTGCAGGAGTTGGCAAAACTTACCGCATGTTACAAGAAGCGCATGCTTTACTAAAAAATGGGGTAGATGTTAAAATAGGATACATTGAAACACATCAACGAAAAGAAACAGAAGCCTTGTTGCAAGGATTACCGGTTATAACCCGACGAAAATTGTTTTATAAAGGTAAAGAGCTGGAAGAGTTAGATGTTGCTGCGGTATTAAACATGAGGCCTGAAGTGGTAATTATTGATGAGTTAGCCCACACCAATATTGAAGGAAGTAAAAATGAAAAACGTTGGCAAGATGTTATGGAAATATTAGAGGCCGGGATAAATGTAATTAGTGCGGTGAATATACAACATATTGAAAGTTTAAACGAAGATGTAAAGTCCATAACAAACATAGAGGTAAAAGAACGAATTCCGGATAGCGTTTTGCGGGAAGCAGATGAAGTGGTGAATATTGATTTAACTGCTGACGAATTAATAGACAGATTAAAAGAAGGGAAAATATATACATCTGATAAAATTCCTGCGGCTTTAAAAAACTTTTTTCAAAAAGAACACATTTTGCAACTGCGTGAATTGGCTTTGAAAGAAGTGGCTTCACAGGTAGAAAGAAAAGTGGAAACTGAAGTAATAAAGGGTAATACATTAAAACCTGAACGTTTTTTAGCTTGTATTAGTTCCAATGAGCAAACAGCAAAAACGGTGATAAGAAAAACAGCACGTTTGGCTAATTATTACAATTCAAAATGGTATGTTTTGTACGTACAAACTATGGATGAAAGTCCGGAGAAAATTCCTTTGGATAAACAAAGACATTTAATTAATAATTTTAAAACCGCTACCGAATTAGGTGCTGAAATTATTAAAATGAATAGCAATAATATTGCTAAAACAATTATTGAGCAATGTGAAGAGCGTCAGATTACTACTGTATGCATAGGTAAACCGCATTTTAGTTTATTCAGGTTAATACTTTTCACCAATGTGTTTAATGAACTATTAAAAAAACTTTCATTTAGTAAAGTTGATTTGATTATATTAAGCTGATAATTGTATTTGAATTTGTTAATGAAATAAGTGAACACTGAATTTTATTCAATTTTGAGCATTTTTATATGAAAACAAAATCAAAGCTGTCAATAGGTATTGGTTTGTTGTTTGTAATGATTGTCTTACTCACAACCTTGAGTATATTTTATATTAACAAACTTTCAAACGATTCCAAAAATATTTTAGTTGCCAATTATAATACGATTGATTATTGTAGAAAAATGGAAATTGCTTTGAATGATGGAATTGAGATACCCAACAATAAACAATTGTTCTTAAATAGTTTACAACTACAGCAAAAAAATATTACGGAATTAGGCGAGAAAGAACTTACCGATGAGTTGTGGAATCATTTTCAAGAATTAGTCGTAAAACCACAAGATACCACTATACTCAAAGAAGTGCGAAATGATATTTCTGCTATTATGTTGTTGAACATGCAAGCCATTGAACGGAAAAGTAATATTGCGAACATAACTGCTCAAAAATCTGTTTTTTGGATTACCATCTCTGGTACTATTTGTTTTTTGGCTGCTTTCATCATGTTTGTGAATTTACCCGGTAGTATTGCTAATCCCATTCAAGAACTTACAAATAGTATTAAACAAATTGCAGCACAAAATTATTCGCAAAGGGTTCACTTTTCCGGACATGATGAATTTGCTGAATTGGCGGCTTCGTTTAATTCTATGGCCGAGAAGTTAGAAGCTTATCAATTAAGCAATTTGGAAAAGTTAATGATGGAAAAGAAACGCATTGAAACACTTATTGATAATTTACAAGACCCGATTATTGGTTTAGATGAACAAAAAAAGATATTATTCATGAATACCATTGCCTTGCAAATTACAGGGCTTAAGTCAGATGAGGTAAAAGGTAAATTTATACAAGATATTGCGGTAAAGAATGATTTAATTCGAAACTTAATTCAAGAAATGTTTTCAGATACGGGCACAACTTCCCTAAAAAAGCAACCGATAAAAATTTATGCTGAGGGTAAAGAAAGTTATTTTGAAAAAGAAATTATTCCCATTCGTATAATACCAACCGGTGAAACGGTTGAAAAGCTTATTGGTAATGTAATTCTTTTGCAAAATATTACGCCTTATAAAGAGTTAGATTTTGCAAAAACCAATTTCATTGCTACTATTTCTCATGAATTAAAAACACCGCTTTCATCTATTCAACTAAGTACTGCATTGTTGTCGAACAAACAAATTGGTAATTTAAATACTGAGCAACAAGAACTGATTGATAGTATTAAAGAGGATGCCGGGCGATTACTAAAAATTACAGGG
Source organism: Hydrotalea sp. (assembly GCF_049968455.1). Classification (NCBI taxonomy): domain Bacteria; kingdom Pseudomonadati; phylum Bacteroidota; class Chitinophagia; order Chitinophagales; family Chitinophagaceae; genus Hydrotalea; species Hydrotalea sp. Next base: position 19,055 of record NZ_JBMFQT010000020.1, read on the forward strand.
GAATTATTAAATCTCTCACAATTGGAAAGTGGTTTAATTCAGCTTTCAGTTGTGGAATGTAATCCTTTAGATTTAGTGCATTATGCTCTCGAAGCTAATCAAAAAATAGCTGAGCAAAAGAAAGTTTCAATAAGAATGCAAATACCTGATGAATTACCTAATGTGAAAGCAGATAAAGATCGCACCTCATGGGTATTATCTAATTTATTATCAAACGCTATTCGGTATTCTTACGAAAATTCCTCTGTTATCATTACTATTCTCAATAAAGGAAATGCATTGCATTTTGCTGTTCAAGATTTTGGTGTGGGTATTCCGCCACAGTATTTAAATAAAATTTTCGATCGGTATTTCAGAATTCCCGGAAATAAAAGTGAAGGAACCGGTTTAGGACTTAGCATTTGTAAAGAATTTATGAATGCCCAAGGCAGTGATATAAAAGTGGTCAGCGATTTTGGATCTGGTTCAACTTTTTCATTTGATTTGCCGGTGGTATAAATCAATCTGTTACTAATTCTTTTAAAAAATAAAAAAGCCGCTTCATTGTTGAAGCGGCTTTTTTTGAGGTTTATGTTATAGTCCGTTATTTGTTATCTGCCGTTTCTTTCAACATTTCTTTTACGGCTGCTTCCAATTGATCATCTTTTCCAAACAATACATCATTGTATGGATTATCCACATCAATATCAGGATTAATTTGCAAATTCTCAGTTGGTCTGCCTTCTTTACCAATGGTGGCAATCATGGGAATGCCAAATACAAGGGTAGGATCAATTTGTGTTTCCCACCAAACGGCTGTACCGGTTCCGGGAACAGGTTTGCCAATTAATTTTCCAATATTGTTAGCGCGATAAGCATAAGGGAATAAGAATGCATCACTATAATTACTTTCACTCATTAACACACAACTGGGTTTAGTCCATTTACCTGCGGGTTCACCACCGGCTGCTTTAAATCCATAGGGTGCAAAGCTTAAGTATTGTTTGCCTTTTAAGAAAGTAACTAAATCATCGTGTAACCAACCACCACCATTAAAGCGCGTATCAACAATTAAAGCTTTTTTGTTGTAGTTTTTACCCATTACTTTATCAAAAAATTCGCGATAGCTGGCATCATTCATGCCTTGAATATGTACGTATCCAATTTGACCATTGCTCAGCTTGTCAACCATTTCGGCCATGGTATTGGTCCAGCGTTTATATAATAACGCATTTTCTTCCATAACGGTAATGGGTTTAACGGTTTCTTCCCAAGTGGTTTTTGTGTTTGGATTATACACTTGTAATAAAACATTTTTACCTGCCTTTCTATTTAAAAAACTATTCCAATCAACTGCGTCAGTAATGTTATCCCCGTCAATAGCCATAATAATATCGCCTGCTTTTATTTTGCTGGTTGCTTTATCTACAGGGCCACCTTTCATTACTTCAGTAATTTCTAAACCGTTACCGCCTTTCATTTCATTATAAAATAAACCCAATGAAGCTGTATTGTCACCATCGGGATTACGAGGTGAATAGCGACCACCAGTATGTGAAGCATTTAATTCACCCAATAATTCACTTAATAATTCCTGAAAGTCGTAGTTGTTATTAATGTGCGGTAAGAAACGTGCATAATCAGCTTTATACATTGCCCAGTTTACACCATGTAAATTCGGATCATAAAACTTTTTCTGCACTTGGCGCCAGGCATGTTCAAAAATATAAGCACGTTCACCGGCTGTATTTAAAACCATTTCACCATTAATGGTAACGGGGGTCACCTTCCCGTTATCAACATCCACTTTCATTAATTTACCACCACCTAATACAAACAATTGTTTACCATCTTTACTTAATTCCATATTCCCGCCGCTGCTAAGTTTGGTTAACAGTTTCATTTCTTTGGTGCGGGTATCCATCTGCCACAAGTCGGCACCTTGCTCAAAGCGGCTTAATAAAAACAGTTTACTGCCATCGGCCGATAGTTTATAATCGTCTAAATTCATTGATGCATTGGTAAGCCGAACTTTCTGATGGTCTAAATTGCTGAAATCTAATGCAACATTTTCTTTCTTTTTTGTTGTGTCTTTATTTTCTTTCTCTTTTTCTTTCAGTAATGCTGCATCTTCCTTGTTTAAATTAAATTGGTCGTAAGCATTTTTATCAAAGAATAAAGCATATACATCTGCTTCTTTCGGCCCTTGAATAGCTAAAGAACGCTTACCTTCCTTGTCAGAGGTAAATAATAGTACTTTTCCACCCATAGCCCATTGTTGGCGATTGTTACTAAAACCACTTTGTGTAACATCGGTGCCGTTGGCATCACTACCATTTGCTTTAAACACCATAATAGCACCACCGCTTAATCCAAAAACACCTTTACTGCTTCTAACGGCAATCCATTTGCTATCGGGACTCCATTCAAAACGTTGATCACCATCGCTATATGAAAAATTTTGACCGGCAGGTAAGATGGTAGTACTTGTTTTAGTAGCTAAATCATAAACTTTTAAAATATTTCTTTCTTCTAAATATGCAATTTTTTTACCATCGGGTGAAGGCATGGGTTGAAACTCTTCTTTTTCAGTAGCAATTACCGGTTCTTCTTTAATTAAAGTAGATGCATAGAAATAAGGCTCTTCCTTTCGGGCAATAGTGGCTTTGTAAATATCCCAACTGTTACCCCTTTCTGCCGCGTAATACAAGCTTCTGCCATCGGGTGCAAATGCCACCATGCGTTCTTGTTGCGGTGTATTGGTGATGCGTTTGGTATAGCTTCCATCGGTGCTGGTTACAAATACTTCGCCCCTAAATACAAACGCAATTTCTTTACCGTTAGGTGATACACTCATTTCAGTAGCACCGCCATTAATAGTTACATTTTTTTCTACGTTACCCCGTGTGTCTGCATTAATGTTAATGTTTACTTTTTCGGGTTTGCCACCTTGTTTAAGCGTATATATTTCTCCATTCCATGAAAAACACAAAGTGTTGTTGTTTGAGCGAGATAGGTGACGAACAGGATAATCTTTAAAATCGGTTAATTGTTGCTCTGCAATTTTTAATTGCAATGGCATTTTGTAAATATTTTGTGTGCCATTTTTTTCACTTAAATAATACACATATTGATTATCGGCACTAAAAACTGGCTCTCTGTCTTCACCATTAAAAGTGGTAAGTTTTCTGTAATTTTTTGTTTGGAAATTATACAACCAAATATCACGGGTTACACTGCTGGTGTGGTGTTTACGCCAAGGATCTTCATAGCCTTTTCTATCTTGAAACACAATTTCCTTTCCATCATTGCTGTAATGAACATTTTCAGTACCGGCTGTATTCAGTAAAATATTTCTACCGCCGGTAACAGGTACTTCATATAATTTAAGAAATATTGCTTTTTGCGGAAAACGAACGGATGTGTTTAAATCATTTCGGCCACTGCCAAAAATAACTTTGGAATTATCGGGTGAAAAATCCCAAGGAAAATCGTTGGCTGAGTTATAAGTTAAGCGTTTTGCTTCACCACCATTAGCGGGCATAACAAAAACATCAAAATTGCCGTAGCGGTCAGAGGCAAAAGCAATGTATTTGCCATCATGGCTCCAAACGGGCATTTGTTCTTGCGATTCGTTTAAGGTAAGAGGAATGGCTGTTCCACCTGTTGCAGGAACACTGTACAAATCGCCTTTATATCCAAATACAATGGTGTTGCCATCGGGACTAATAGCAGGGTAGCGAAGCCATAATGGCGGATTGTTTTGTGCATTTACAACAAAGCTGCAACTGAGCAGCATCAATAAATAAAATAATTTCTGCATGGCATTTCGTTTTATTTTTATCGGAACAATAAAGATAATTATAGACAATGGACAGTACGACTAAATTTTATGAACGGATAAAAGCAATGCAACCAACAATAGCACCTGTTGTACCATTCAAAGCAGAGACCGATAAGTTAGTAAAAATGGATTTTACTGAAAAAAATGATGTATGGAAGGAAGCAATTATTACAAATATTGACTTGTTTTCCAATACGGTTCATTCAATTTTACAAACTGCCAATGCTAAATATGGTATTGGTGGTTATTTAGAAAACAGGCATATTTATGCACGAAGCCGAGTTTTTGATGGAACTGAGCCTCGCCGCATACATTTAGGGATTGATATTTGGGGCGATGCAAATACACCTGTAATGGCGCCTTTAGACGCAACTGTGCACAGCTTTGCAGTTAATAACACTTATGGCGATTACGGGGCTACCATTATTTTACAGCATTCATTATCTGAATTAACTTTTTATAGTTTGTATGGGCATTTGGCTTTAAAAAGTTTGCAAGCATTGGAAGATGGAATGCCTATTAAAGCAGGTACAACATTTGCATGGTTGGGAAACCCGGAAGAAAATGGTTGTTGGCCTCCTCATTTGCATTTTCAACTAATGTTACAGATGGAAGGGTATAGGGGCGATTACCCCGGTGTATGTGCTGCATCGCAATTAATGCATTATGCACAAAATTGTCCCAATCCCGATATTGTTTTACAAATGGAACAATTTGCAGTGCTTGCTAATTAACTGCTTGTAATTAAATTTGCAAAAAACAATCCACATGTCACACGAAATTCATCAGGAAGAAGATACTAAGAAATTTACTCTTACCGTTGTTTTGTCTTTTGTTGTAATATTTTGTTTTTACGTATTGTTAGCGCAATGTAAAGGTCCCTACCATCCGCATGTTGAACATGCTGCAACTGAACAATCAGCGCCTGCTGCACATGAATAATATTACCGCTTTGTTTCAGCAGCTTTAGGTATAACGATTTATTTGTGTAATCAATGCAATCTTGATTACACAAATATTCTACCATACATTATATTGGTTGTAATAATTGTCAATTATTTTGTTATTCATTTCTTTAAGGCTGTAAAGAAACATACAAAGCAAGCGAAAAGCCAAGGGGTTTAACTATAATGCTGAATGCTACTGTATGCGTATGGCAAATAATTTTGGCCAATATTTGCCCGTGATATAGAAAGTGTGATTTGAACTATCAAAGGCAATACCATTCAATACATCACGTTTAGCCGTTTCTGCAGGTGGTGCATATCTTTCCAACAATCCATTTAAGTTTAAGGTGCCTATCACTTTTCCCGTATTGGGATCAATTTTCACTATTTGATCAAAATCCATGGTATATAAATTGGCAAATATATTGCCATCTACATATTCTAATTCATTTATATACACTTCGTGTCCGGCATAATCTTTTGGCACCCCTGTAATAGGTAAAGTTTTTACAATTTTAAATGTTTCGGGATCACGATAAATTAATTCATTATGTCCATTATCCATAATTAAATAATGTCCATCATTCGTCATTCCCCAACCTTCGCCTTCATAAGAAAATTCGTTTAGTTTTTTAAAAGTGTTGGCATCATAAACAAAACACTTTTGTTCTTTGTAAGTTAGCTGGTAAATTTTACCATTCAACATAGTAATACCTTCACCAAAAAAAGCGGGTGCCAGTGTAATTTGTTGTACATCTTTTCCGGTATTTACGTTGGTTTTAGAAAGTTTACTTCTTCCTGCATAATCCGGATCGCCGGTGCTTTCATATAAAAAACCATTGTGAAATTCTAATCCTTCCGTAAAAGAAGCCGTATCGTGCGGATAAACGGCTACTATTTGATAGGATAAAGCCGGTATGCTTGGGGTAATGGTATTGATGGTTGAACTGTCGTTGTTTTCATTATTGTTTTTGCAAGCAACAAAAAACAAAGCAAATAAAATGATAATGAATGGATAAGTGAATTTGTTGCTTTTAATGAATAATTGATGCATGTGGATGAATTGTATTTGTAGTAGTGTAAACAATATTAAAAGTTGGGTAAAATTTGATGCGCTATTTCTTCGGCTATTATTGGCGTTAATGCAACACCCATGCCATTGCAGGCAATAGCGTTTAAAATATTGGGTGCTGTAAAATGTACATAAGGCAAATGGTTATTGGTAAAAGCCATAATTCCGCTCCATCTTTTTTCAACGATGTATTGAATGGATGGATTTAAATGTGTTTGTAAAAAATTTTCTAAAACGGTTTGTACGTTTTCGGTTACAGCAATATCAGTAGTAGTTTCTTGTTCAAAAAAACTGTTACGTCCACCACCAATTAAAATGCGATTACCCAGGTTTCGCCAATAATAAAATCCTGCGTCATAGTGAAAGGTGCCATGTAAGGGCAGGTTGGGGATTGGGCTAGTAAGCAATATTTGTCCGCGGCCGGGTTTTATCGGTAAGGTGGTTCCTAAATTAATTGCATTTGAAAATGCATTGGTGCATAAAATAACGGTATTGGCCTTTAGTACAATTGACTGTTGTGTTTCAATGGTAACATAATCGTTTTGCGAGTAACAATGAGTGGCAGTTATTCCATATAAACAATTTACTCCCAAGCATGCGGCTTTGTTTTGTAATGCTTGAACCAGCTTGCCACTGTGTAAACCGCCTTCCCATTTATTTTCCACTAATGCATCAAAATTTTGTAGCCCCAATGCAGTTAATGATGCATCAGTTCTTTTGAAAGTATGGTGGGTATTAGTAATATCAATCAATAATTTATTTAGGTATGCAAGGGCATCGTTTATTTGGTTTGCGGGTAGTTGTTTTTCTGTTAAACATTCATAACCACCACAATTATCAAAATCAATGACATTACCAAAGTATTTTTTTATTTTTTCAATACCCTTATAACGCTTCTCAACAATATGCAACATGGCCGATTCGCCCAATGTTTTTGCGTCGTGAAGTAGTTCAGTTGGGCTTCCAAAGCAAGCAAAACCTGCATTGCGGGTGGAGGCACCTAATGGTGTAACATTTCTTTCAACAACAGTAATGCTTAAATTAGGTTTTTGTTCTTTTAAAGTAATGGCAGTCCAAAGTCCCATTAATCCGCCACCAACTATTACAATGTTTTGTGGGGCGAAATAGGTTTCATTTTCCCAAACTGAAATATTGCTTAGCATATTTCAAATGTACTAAACATAGCAATAGTAAAAGCTATTTTACAAATCTGTTTGCAAAGCACTTTACTTAATTTACACATTAAACCTAAAGTGCATAATGTCGCCATCTTTTACTACATATTCTTTGCCTTCAATACGTAGTTTACCATTATCGCGGCAAGCAGCTTCACTGCCATATTTTATAAAATCATCGTAGGCAATTACTTCTGCTTTAATAAAGCCTTTTTCAAAATCACTATGAATTACACCTGCGGCCTGTGGGGCTTTCCAACCTACATGAATCGTCCATGCTCTTACTTCCTGTACACCAACAGTAAAATATGTTTCCAGGTTCAACAATTTATATACGCTTTGAATCAGTCTGTTTAATGCAGGCTCTTTCATGTTATATTCTTCCATAAACAATGCACGGTCATCGGCCGATTCCATTGCGGCTATATCGGCTTCAATGGCATTATTCATAATAATCATTTGTGCACCTTCTTCCGTAGCAGCTTTTAGTAATTGTTCAGAATATTTGTTGCCGGTATGCATGCTGGCCTCATCAACATTGGCTACATACAATACAGGTTTATCGGTTAAAAGAAACAAGTCGTCAATAGCTGTTTTTTCTTCTTTAGAAAGGTTAAGCGAACGAATGCTTTTACCTTGTTCCAAATGGTTTTTGCATTGAAGCAATGTTTTTAATTCAGCCTGTGCTTTTGTATCGGAACCAACACGGGCCAGCTTTTCAGTTTTTTGAATTTTCTTTTCAATACTTTCTAAATCTTTCAGTTGTAACTCTGTATCAATAATTTCTTTGTCAGAAATGGGATTAATCACTCCTTCTTCGCGTAATACATTTTCATCTTCAAAGCATCTGATTACATGGATAATTGCATCTACTTCGCGAATATTGCCTAAAAATTTATTGCCCAAACCTTCTCCTTTACTAGCACCTTTTACCAGTCCGGCAATATCCACTATTTCAACTTGTGTAGGCACAATTCTGTGCGGATTAACCAACTTGGCTAAATGCTGCAAGCGTTCATCCGGTACATCTACCAAACCTACATTGGGTTCAATGGTGCAAAACCGGTAATTACTGGCTTGTGCTTTAGCGCTGTTGGTAACAGCATTAAATAAAGTTGATTTTCCTACATTGGGTAATCCTACAATTCCTGCTTGTAATGCCATGTTATATTCATTTTTATGTAAGCTTTGTTTTTAGCTTACCATCTGCCAAAGTATTTTAAGCCGCAAAAGTAAGGTGTAAATCATATTGAGAGAATGCTTATTTTCATTGCCGCAATAAATGTTTGCTATTGCAGTTATTCAATAAATTTTTTTATGTCATTGTTTGTTGAAGAAACCGGTCAACGAACCATGGCAGCAGTAACCAAAAACGAAAATAATGGCGTTAAACATAGTTTGGATTGCATTTTTTTTGATTGCCTTTTTAATTGCATTATATAAACTTATTTTTTTACATGATACCGAAATTTTTAAAACTTTGGTAGATGGTATGTTTGATACTGCCAAAGGTTCGGTAATTGATGTTGCTTTTCCTTTAGCAGGTACAATGGTGTTTTTTTTAGGATTGATGAATATTGCCGAAAGGGCAGGTGCCATACGCTTTTTATCGCGAATTTTAAATCCTTTTATGAAGCGATTGTTTCCCGGTGTTCCGGCAGGGCATCCGGCCATGGGTGAAATGGTTATGAATTTTTCTGCCAATATGTTGGGTTTAGACAATGCTGCAACACCTTTTGGACTTAAGGCCATGGAAAGCTTACAAACCTTGAATCCTGAAAAAGAAAAAGCAACGAATGCACAAATCATGTTTTTGGTGTTGCATACCAGTGGCTTAACCTTAATTCCTTTATCAATTTTAACTTATCGCTTAGCTGCAGGTTCACATGAACCGGCCAGTGTATTTATACCTTGTGTGTTAGCTACAGTAGCCGCTACTTTAGCTTCTATTATTATTGTTGGATTTTGGCAAAAACTTAAATGGGATTGGGTGTTAGTGCTTTGGCTTACGGGTTTATTGGTAATAATGGCTGCCTTATTATTTTGGGTGAATGCCTTGTCGGCCACTGATAAAGCCGTATTTAGTAAAATATCGGGTAATTTTTTGCTATTACTGATTGTTGTGTTAATTATAGTTGGTGGATTATGGAAAAAAATTAATGTGTTTGATGCGTTTATAGATGGTGCCAAAAATGGTTTTGATGTTATTCTGAAAATTATTCCCTATTTGGTAGGCATGTTGGTGGCAATAAGGGTATTTAGAGATAGTGGCGCATTGAATTATGTAGTGAACGCTTTAACACATGGTATTCAAATGTTGGGAATTAATGCTGATTTTACGCCTGCACTTCCTGTGGCCATTATGAAACCGTTTAGTGGAAGCGGTGCCAGGGGATTAATGCTTGATGTGATGCAAACACATGGCGCCGATTCATTTGTGGGTAGAATGGCTTCAACCTTTCAAGGATCGGCCGATACTACTTTTTATATTATAGCTTTATATTTTGGCAGCGTTGGAATTAAAAAAGTACGGTATGCGATTTGGGCAGGTATGTTGGCTGATTTTATTGGGGTAATAGTAGCTATTTTGATTGGTTACATCTTTTTCAAATGATATTTGTTGCTATTGAACCGTAATTTCTTTTGTGCCTAAAATGCTGTAGCCTTTATCGCGATACACTAATTGATATTTTCCCGGGAATAGGTATAGATAATAAAACCCGTTTTCGGCATTTACAAAAGTTTGGTCTGCCGGAACATAAATACCTTCTTCTTTATCGCCCCATTCATTTTTATAATAGGCTTGTACAAAAAATAATGCCTGATAGGCAGGCGATACCGGTACTTCTTTTCTGGTAGCATCAATATTATACCAAACAGGTCTTCCGTCTAAATATTTGGTAGGCGGGTGTACAACATACAAATCATAAATACCAGAGTCTAAAAACTGTACGGGTAAATTATTACGCAAAGGTATTACCGTTTGTTTAATATGGTGTTTATCAACAAAGGCCGCATAAAATAATCGGCCATAGTCTGAATTGCTGCCTTCTGTCATTTCAGTTTGGTCAATACTTAATATTTTGTTGCCGGTTAAATATTGTAAATAAACTGCCATTGGAATGTTGTGCTTATCGTAAGCAAGTTTTGTAGTATGTTCATTTCCGGCTAAAACAATTAATTTTTCTCCGGGATGTTGTTTGATAAAATTAGATAAATGAACAGCCTGCATTGAATCGCGTTGGTTAGCATTTAGTTTAGTAGCATTTTCATCTTCATAAGGTAAAAGCGTAAAGCCTAATTGCAGTGCCTGTCTTACCAATTCACCGCAAATAGGCTCAGCAGTATAGTAACCTGTTTGCACAGTAAGTTGTTTTAATGAAGCGTTTTTATAAGGGTTCAATGTTTCCATTGCCAAATATTTAAAACCCTGTTCATGTAAGTCGCGTAACATGGATAAAAGGAATGCCCTATGTTGGGGCTTACTATGTGTTTCATTAAATAATACAATATTATATTTGGCAGTTTGCTGCAATAAATAAGGAATAGCCGGCATTAACTGAATATTCTTCAACTTTTCAACATCGTATAATGCCGTATCAACATATTTATTGGGTAGCATATCATAAGCCTGTTCTTGGTAATACAAAGCCGACTGATAATCGCCGGCAAAAGCTAAAGCCTGTGCTAAATCTTCACTGTATGCCTGTAATCCATGGTTATCTATCAATGCATCTTTATAGCCAAAGGCTTTGTACAAAGGTTTAAAATAATTTAAACGCCCTTTTTCCAGCATTGAAAGAAATGGATTGGTGGTATCCGTTACCAATTGTTTGTTTTGCTGAATAAAATGTTCTAAGTCGATTAAAGCACCTGTGGCTTTGCGTTGTGCCAATAAATGGCTAATGCTGCAACACATCAATAACAATAGGATGAGATAGTATTTGAAAGAATTTTTTGCCATTAGGTTTGAGCGCATATATGAATATTGATTGTGTATAAATAGATATGCAATGTTACAGGCATTTGTAGCCTAATGTTTCTGCAGAATACTTTTTAACATTTTTATTTAGTTGCTTATTGGGCAAAAATTTTGTTTAAGATGTTGGGTAATTGTGGAACTCCTAAAGTTGCCGGTTGTTCAATGGTAATAAATTGCTGGCTGTTAGGGAAATTAGGAATTTTTTTATCTATTACAATTATGGGGGAATCTACAGCAACATAATGAATAAGTCCTGCTGCCGGATACACTTGTAATGAAGTACCTATTATAACAAAAACATCTGCTTCTGCAACCACTGCAGCCGCTTGTGGTAATAAAGGTACTTCCTCATTAAACCATACTATGAAAGGCCTTAATTGGGAACCATCTTCCGCTAAATCACCCAAATTGATACCGCCGGTAATTGGAAAAGTAACTTGGGGATTTGCCACACTACGCATTTTAAAAATTTCACCATGCAAGTGTATTACTTTATTACTACCGGCTCGTTCATGCAAATCGTCAATATTTTGAGTAATAATTGTTACCGCATATTTGTTTTGTAATTCCGCTAAGGCAATGTGTGCAGCATTGGGTTTTGCCTTGGCTATTTCTCTTCTACGTTGGTTATAAAAATCGAGTACCAATTTTGGATTTTTAGCGAAGCCTTCAGGAGTGGCTACTTCCTGTATAGAATAACCATTCCATAAACCATCGCTATCTCTAAACGTTTTTAATCCGCTTTCGGCACTTATACCTGCTCCGGTTAATATGACAATGTTGGGTTGCATGTTAAAACGGATAACAACAATGGTAAAACGTTATTTTTTCAATTTTGTTTCACTTAATTCTAGAATAACTTTCCATTCATCCGGTTTTACTGTTTGTACGGAAAGCCTACCTAAGCGAACCAAGTCCATATTTTGCAAACGTTCATCGGCTTTAACTTGAGCCAGGGTAACAGGTTTATTCAGCTTTTGATAGGGTTTTAAATCAACTACCACCCAAGCTGGTTCGGGAGTTGTGGGGTCTTGATAATGTTCTTTAATAACCTGTGCTATGCCCACAATGGCTAAACCTTCATTGCTATGATACCATAAAACAAGGTCGCCTTTTTTCATGGCTTTTAAATTGTTGCGGGCTCCGTAATTACGAACACCATCCCAAAATGTTTGTCCGTCTTTTTCAAATTGTTCCCAACTGTATTTAAAGGGTTCTGATTTTACTAACCAATATTGCATATATTAAATTGTTTAATTAATGTTTACCAGCCGCTGGCCAAAACATCGGCTAAGTGCATAACCTGAATGGGTTTCTGTTGAAAATTGATAATGCCTTGTAAATGCATTAAACAACTCATATCAGTGCTAATAATATATTCGGCTTCTGTGGCTAGTGCATTCACTATTTTTTGATCACCCATGGCAGCGCTAATCGGTTCAAATTTAACGGCAAAGGTACCACCAAACCCGCAACAGGTTTCAACATCATTCATTTCAACCAATTGCAAGCCATGCACATGGCTTAACAGTTTTCTGGGTTCTTGTTTAATATTACATTCTCTTAATGCGGCACAACTATCATGGTAAGTAACTTTTGCCGGAAAGCTGGCACCAAGGTCTTCTACGCCCAAAACATTTACCAAAAAGTCACTCAACTCGAATACCTTTTCTGATAAGGCTTTTACCTGATTATGTAAGGAGGTGTTATTGAATAGAGAGGGATAATAATTTTTTACGAATCCAATGCAACTGGCACTAGGCGCAACAATAAAATCATTACCGGCAAAATCTTTTACAAATTTGGAACATACTTCTTTTGCTTCGCCTCTAAAACCGGCATTGAAAGCAGGTTGTCCACAACAAGTTTGTTCTGTATTATAATGTACAGTACAGCCTACTTTTTGCAGCACTTTTACCATGTTAAATCCAACTTGCGGAAAAAGTTGGTCAATAAAACAAGGTATAAACAATTGCACATTCATTGCCTGTTATTTTTCTAAAATTCAAATTGTTTGTTGTTGAATTTTACGGTTTAAATCAATCATTTTAATAGCAGTTATGGCAGCTTCTTCGCCCTTGTGGCCGTGTTTGCCACCAATACGTTCAATCGCTTGCTGATTATTTTCAACTGTTAAAACACCAAATATAACCGGTTTATTATGGTTTAAATTCAGTTGTAATATTCCTTCAGTAACATATTTGCATACATAATCAAAATGTGGTGTGTCGCCACGAATAACGGTACCTAATGCAATATACGCATCGGGTTGGTTATTGGAAGTTTGTATATGTTGTTGAATAGCAAATGGTATTTCAACAGCACCCGGTACAATAATTGTTTGAAAGGGTATATTATTTTCCTTAAAAATGCGTATGCAACCATTTTCCAATTCATCAACAATTGATGAATTCCATTCTGTTTTTACCAATAGTACAAAGGCATCCTTAATTACGGGGATGCCTTTGTGCAACAACGAGTTTCCGGGTGTAGCCATTAGTTAACGCTTAAATCATTTTTTTCAATGCTTAACCGATAAATGTATTTATCGGCTTGAAGACCTTTATCGGTTTGGGGATATTTTTCTTTAATTTCCTTATATAATTCTATGGCATCTTTGGTTTTACCAAGTGTTTCACTTAATAAACCTGCACGGAATAAATATTCTGATGAAGAAAATGCATCTTTAGGAAAAGTGACACCTGCTTTTTTATAATCTTTAATTGCCTCTTCATTTTTACCCAATTCTGCTTCAGCGTCGGCTAAAGCGCCATAGGCAGCCATTTGAATTTGTGGCGCATCGGTTGAAAATTCTTTCAAGTATTTAACTGCATTAGCAAAATCGCCCAATTTTAAATAACTGATACCTGCATAATATTTTGCAAGATCGGCTGTTTTAGTTCCATCAAAGTTTTTAATGATATATAAAACGCCTTTATTAAATCCATCACCGTTCAATACTAGGTTTGATGAGTCTTGTGCAAAATATTCTTGTGCTTTGTAAATAGCTTCTGCTGCTTTTTCTTCTTTTGGCTTTATAATATATTGGTTATAACCATACCATCCGCCTACAACAACAATAATAGCAATGGCAGCAATAATAATTTGTTTAGCATATTTTTTCCAAAAAAATTCTGCTTGTAACAATGGGTCGTTGTGAGTTGATTGTTGTTTATGTTCACTCATTACTAATGTGGGTTTATTTGTGATTGTTCTTTTAAAATTTTAATTAATCAATGTCAAAAGCATAGTGGTCATTGAAGTAAACATCTTTATAAACTTCACTTGCATCAGGGAAAGGACTTTCTTCTGCAAATTGAACCGATGCTTCAACTACCTGAGCTATTTTTGCATCAATTGCATTAATTTCTTCTTGTGTAGCAAACTTATTATTTAAAATAGTCTGCATTACTTTATGAATGGGGTCTTGATTTTTGTATTCATCCACCTCTTCTTTGGTACGATATTTTTGCGGGTCGGAAATAGAGTGTCCTTTATAACGGTAGGTTTTCATTTCCAATAAGGTTGGTCCACCACCTTCACGAGCACGTTTAACAGCACGAGCAACAGCTTCATGAACATCTTCGGGGTTCATACCATCAACTTTATCTCCTGGCATATCATAGCTATCGGCTAATTTGTAAATGTCAATTACGTTTGAAGTACGTTGTACAGAAGTACCCATGGCGTAATGGTTATTTTCACAAATAAAAATTACGGGCAATTTCCACAACATAGCCAGGTTAAATGTTTCGTGTAAAATACCTTGACGAGCTGCACCATCGCCAAAGAAACATAAAGCTACATTATTAGTGCCTTTGTATTGTTCGGCGAAAGCTAATCCGGCGCCGGTAGCAATTTGTGCACCTACTATACCATGACCACCAAAAAATTTATGTTCAACACTAAAAAAGTGCATACTTCCACCTTTACCTTTTGAACAGCCGGTAGCTTTTCCATATAACTCGGCCATGCAAGCATTTGGAGATACACCTTTCGCTAATGCCCATCCATGATCGCGATAACCTGTAACAAATGGATCATCAGGAGTGGTGGCAGTCATACATCCGGCAGCAATTGCTTCCTGACCAACATATGCGTGGAAAAATCCTCTAATTTTTCCGGCCATCTTATACATTTCCTCGGCTTTTAATTCAAACTGGCGAATTAATTGCATTAACTCGTACCAATAAAGGTATGTTTCTTTCGTAAATTTTGTTGCCACTGCTACTAAATTTTGAGGGGCAAATATAGCACTTACTATGTAAAATAAATGGGCAATATTTTACACACTAAATTCAAAAAGTTGAATTTAGGGATGTTTTAATTTAAAATAGGTCTTCATTAAAATGTTTATTAACTATGTTTCTTTTCAGCTTTTAGTGTCCGATAGGCTAATAAAGTGCTGATGAATGTAAGCAAAGCGCCCAATAACATAGCAGCACCCGGGAAATGAATGGGTGCTTTGGGTGAAGTAAAGTAAGCAAAAATGTGTGTCATCATTAATGGTCCAACTATGGAAGTGGCACTCATTAAACTGGTTAAAGCACCTTGTAATTCGCCTTGTTCATTAGCCGGTACATGGCCGGAAATAAGTCCTTGTATAGAAGGGCCGGCAATACCACCCAAAGCATAGGGAATCATAAATACAAACATCATCCAGGTAGTGGTTGCAAATGCAAACAATAAAAATCCTATGGCATATAAACTTAAGCCCACGTACACACTTTTTTCTTGTCCTAATTTGGGTATTATAGCGCGAATTAAAACACCTTGCACTAAGCCCACAATTAAACCAATAAACCCAAGCGAATAACCCACCATACGTTCATCCCAACCAAACTTGCTCATAGTATAATAATTCCAACAACTTTGTACTGCATGGCCGGCAATGTATAAAAGGGTTATAGAAAATACCAAACCGGAAATAACCGGGTATTTTTTCAGTTGTAATAATGAGCCCATTGGGTTGGCTCTTTTCCATTCAAACTTTCTTCTACTATGAGCAGGTAATGATTCCGGTAGAATAAAAAAGCCATAGATCCAGTTTAAGAATGCCAATACAGCAGCAGCAAAAAATGGAACTCTGGGACCATAATGTCCTAAAATACCTCCTAAAACAGGGCCAATGATGAAGCCTAAACCAAATGCAGCTCCAATCATTCCAAAATTTTGTGCTCTTTTTTCGGGAGTGCTAATGTCTGCAATGTAGGCAGAGGCCGTAGTAAAGCTACCACCGGTAATACCCGCAATAAATCGCCCCACAAATAGCCAAAAAATGTTCGGTGCAAAACCTTGTAACAAATAATCCATTCCAAAACCAAACAATGAAAATAGCAGAACTGGGCGTCTTCCATATCTATCGCTTAAGTTCCCTAAAATAGGAGAACATACAAATTGCATAATGGCATAAACAAATAAAAGCCATCCCCCATAATTAGAGGCTTGGCTTAAATTTCCATGAATTAGCTGTTCTATTAATTTAGGAAGCACCGGAATAATAATTCCGAAACCTGTAACATCAATTAATAGTGTAATGAAAATAAAACCTAATGCAGCTTGCTTTTTTTGCTTGGCCATATTTTTATTAATGTGGCGCAAAGTAACTGCAATTTGGCAATAGTAATGGGAATTTTACACTGATAATACTTCTTTGGGTTGGGAAGACTCTATTAATTCATTTAAATTAATATGTTGAATTAAAGCGTCTTCTAAAATATTAGCAAATGTGTTAAGGTATTCAATTACATCTTCACGTTTGTTTTTTTGAAGCCACCGAAAACCTCCGGGCAAATGGTCCAATACTGTTCGGTCTTCTAAATATTCAATGTTGTGAATGTCAGTTGGTGTTAGGCCTAAATCCTGTAACTTTTTCAGTAATAAATTAACGGGTGCATTGGAAGTTGGGCAAAATTCTTCAGCCAATTCAGTCCATTCACCCCAACCGGTATGTGCATAGGTTAAAATTTCCTCTTTACTCAATTGTGTGGTTACCTGAATTAAGTTGCCGCAATTGCATGTGCCATGATTACCCCAGGCATAAGGTGCACCATTGGCTAAATTTTCAGCTGTTTTACGTAACGCATTAATTAGTTCAATTGATGGTTTTGCCATAACTAATTTTATAATTTTATTTGGAGGGAAAATGATATATTGAAATTTTTCAATTATAATTCCACACTTTAAAATTAGGCACCTGCTAATTATGGTAACAATTTTGTTGAGCCTATGCTATGAAATATTAAAATACTAAAAAACAAAATAAGTTTTCACCCGTAAAAAAGCATTACTGTATACATTCAGTAATGCTTTATCGGTTGTTTAAGTTTTTTAAATTATTGGGTTGAGCTATTGCTATTATCGGAAGAATTGCTGTTGCCGGATTCAACTTTGCGCCCTTTCATTTCATGTTCTTTAATGTTTAGCTTGCGTAACACTTTCGATTTTATCATAATACTTGCCTCAGTACCGGCAGGCTCAATGTGGTATTGCTTTCCATCATAATTAATTACACCGTATTCATTAACCCATTCATTGGCTAAAATGCGATAGGGATCATTTGGGCGGGCTTGTTTTGTTTTTCCGAATGTAATAAAGTTATTATTATTCTGTTCAAATGCAATGCCCACAATATTGTTACGCTGAAGTACGCAAACACCGGGAGTATTTTTCTTTAATCGAATAATGTTTACATTATGTCCTTTTTCCAAAACAACTTTGCCATCGGTTACTTTAGCTTCACCTGTTTTTACATCTCTTCTCAACACAATATCACGGTCATTATAAAATTGAATTTTATCAAGTGGTTGATGATTGGCTGCCAAATCAGCCCGAATAGCGGCAGTAAAATAAGTTTTAGGGGCAGAACAAGCGGTTAAAAGAAGTGTAGTTGAAAAAATTAGTATCGTTTTCTTACTCAGCATAATATATTTTTTATGCGCAGTAAGACATACAATGTGATGATTGGTTTATTGTTGCTCTGCTAAAAAATGTTAAAATAAAATCCGACAATTAAATCTGATTTTTTTTGAAAGTAAAACTTTTGACGGAAATGAAATTTGCCAGGAATAGACCAATAATGATTAAAATGCTACTGATGATGTGTACTTCATAAAATTTTTCTTTTAAAAAAAATACAGCTTCTATAGTACTAAATAATGGAATTAAGTTTCCCATTAAAGCTGTTTTAGAAGCGCCTAATTGTAAAACGGCTTTGTTCCAACTTAGGTATGCTAGCACAGATGCACCTGCTCCAAGGTAAAGCATTATCCAAAAAATGTGCATATTCAGTGTAGTGGTTTGTTGCCAAAACAAATCTTGTACCCATAAAAGAGGTACCAAAAATAAAGTGCCTAAACTTATAATGACAGCCAAAAAAGCTTTGCCATTTAATGCAACAGGTTTTTTTTTCACTAAGATGGTGTATATAGCAAATAAAAGCGCACTCATTAATACCCAAATATCTCCCTTTGAAAAGTTGAATTGTTGCAAGTGTAACCAATTGCCTTTGGTAATTAAAAAAATTACCCCTATAAAACACAAAAGCATACCCGTTAATTTAAAAAAATGCACCTTTTCTTTTAAAAAAATAGCTGCTAAAATAGTTGCAAATATGGGGGATGCCGATGTGCCAATAATGGCCAGATTGATAGCTTGTGTAAAATGACCACCTACATATAAAAATGTATTGAATAAACTAATGCCAATGAAAGCTGTAATACTTAAATAAGCAACATGTTGTTTTATTAGCTGCCATTGTTCAATAATAATACGCAATGTAAGGGGAAGTATGATAACGCTAGCGGTGAGCCAACGTAATAAACTAAGCTGAACGGGAGGCACTGTACCGGCAATGCCACGAGCAACAATGAAATTACCCGACCAAAGAATGACAGCTAATAATGCAGCTAAAAATCCCAGCGTAGTATGGCGTTGATGCTTCATGTGTTAATTAACAAGAACCAATTGTTAGTGTGCAAAATCAATTTCGTAATTACCTTTCATTCTTTCTATGGGTGGATTGTAATAACCAAATTTTACATTTGGAAATTCATCGTGAATTAATTCCTGTAATTGTTTAACACCCAACATTTCACCGGTTTCAGCCAAATTAATTTGTCCTAAATACCAATCAGGATCAATATTAAAATTTCGCCATTGAATCATGCTTAAGTTAGTTGTTTTTATTAGCTTTCGCAAAGCTTCGTACTCTTCAACTGAATCAGTTACACCCGGGAATACAAAATAATTGATACTGCTCCATCCGCCATGTTCATGAACAACTTTGAGGCTTTCAATAATATCTTCAAATTCATAATTATTTGGCCTGTAATAGCGTGTATAAATACTTTTTTGAGCAGAATTAGTACTTACCCTTATACTATTTAATCCGGCTTTACATAAAGCGGCCACTGCATCCGGTTTAGAACCGTTGGTGTTAATATTAATACTCCCTTTTGAAGTATGTTTTCTAATTTCTATAATCGCATCGCGAATGGTTTCCCACATTAATAAAGGTTCGCCTTCGCAACCTTGTCCAAAGCTAACAATGGGATAAGGCGCATTTAGTAAATGGGGTACCGTAAACTCTACAATTTCTTCAGCAGTTGGTTTAAAAGTTAAACGGTCTTGTGTAGAAACGATGGTTTCTTCAGCGGGTTGAAATGAAATGCATCCAATACAATTAGCATTGCAAGCAGGTGATGTTGGTACCGGGCATTCCCAACGGCCCAAAGCAAAATTTCGGGCTGCAGGGCAGTGGTAAGTATTACAACAATTTTGCATTAAGTGCTGTACTAAGCGGTTATGCGCATATTGTTCCAACAAATTTTTAGCTCCTCTTTTAATTTCTTTGTCATTATAACCGACACATTCTTGCCGAATGTCGCGTTCAATTCTTACTGCCGGAACATAAATAGTGTTATTTTGCCAACCCACAGCAGTATAGCAAAATAGCGGAAGGGTAGGTGCATCAGGAAAAGACTCATAAGCTGCTAAAAATAATCCTGTATGTGCAGGTGGAATAAAAGCAGCCACAGCCCAACCCTTTTCGCATAGCCGCATTTGACCTGTATTAACATCAATACCAATGCCTCGGCGTTGCGGTAATTCATACAAGTTTCCCCCTTCAGGCAGTTCTATCCAATCTTCTATTGGAACGGGCAAGGCATCCCATCCGGCACGGCCAATAGCATAGAGTGTTTCATCTTCATAAATATTGCCATTGCCATCAGCATATAATAAATAGGGTGATTGTTGTAACATTTTCAATTTAATTCTAGGTATAAATAATTAATTCACTGCTTTACTGTTATTGATTTGTACCGCACAAAAAGCATTGAACTCTTTTTCCTGCTCGGGAGTTACATCGGCATTCACAGATTTTTGAATGAGTTGATTGTTCTTTAAATCTATGGTTAAAATATTGTCTTTAAGCACTACATTATTTACTTGTTCCCATTTAAATTTTTTAGAAGGGATACTATTAAAAACAATTTCTTTTGTATCGAAAGCAACTTCCGGTA
The DNA here is from genome assembly GCF_049968455.1 of Hydrotalea sp. Taxonomy (NCBI): domain Bacteria; kingdom Pseudomonadati; phylum Bacteroidota; class Chitinophagia; order Chitinophagales; family Chitinophagaceae; genus Hydrotalea; species Hydrotalea sp. The sequence goes on from NZ_JBMFQT010000020.1 coordinate 39,578, forward strand.
ATACTTTGGCAGGCTTTTCCAGTACAGCAGCAATTAAATATAAAATGGCAAAGAATAATCCCTTTGGGTATAAATACCAGCCCCATGCAGCTAACATTAGTGCAAATCGATAAAAAGGCATAATGCCTCTGCTTTGTTGCCGATAACACCATATCCACCAAGAAAAAATAAAAATTGGGATTAAAAAATTAATGGTGTAAATACCTCCACTATGGCCATTTTGGAATAAAACAATGCCTCGTAAAATAAAAGCAACAGCTGCAATGGCTAGCATTAATTGACTAATAATGTCAATTGCTTTAAAAAATTTAACCGGATAGTTTAAAACGATAATGTAATCGAAAGTTTTTATAGGGCGTGTAATCATATTGTTCAAAGCGGCAAAATTAAGTATTAATAGGTAGTTTGAAGGCTTTTTTTGTTAAACCTTAATCGTTAAAATAATGGATACTGAGCAACATCAGTATTATTTAATCATTTAAGGACTACTTTTGCAGTTAAAATTTGGAATGACATGAAGAAGATGCACCTAATTCTTTTAATTGCTATTGCAGCTGCTATTACCATTTTAATCAGTTATACAGGTAATTTAACAACTTATGAAACCATTGCCTCAGCTAAGCAGAAGCCGGGTAAGTTTGTTAATTTAATTGCTAAACTTGATACAAAAGAACCCGTTCAATATGATGCTGTGAAAGATCCTAATTTTTTAACCTTTACAGCTGTTGATACTTTAGGTAATTCTGTAAAAGTGGTATACCACAATACAAAACCTACTGATATGGAAAAAAGTGAAAGATTGGTTTTGAAGGGTAGAATGGAAGGTGACCACTTTGAATGTAAAGATATTTTGTTAAAATGTCCTTCAAAGTATAAAGATAATCCTGAAGCTGCCGAAAAATCTGTTGCAAAAGGTAATATGTAAAATTATTTTAATTGCCGGGTAGTTTTATTTTAAACAACTACCTTTTTTACGTTGATATAACTAAGCTTATGCATTATAATGGAGAACATTTACTGCCTGGTCAAATAGGTCATTTCTTTTCAATATTATCATTAGTAGCCTCACTGTTAGCCACTATTGCTTATTTTAAAGCAGCGCGAATGAATGATTTGCTACCCGACAGGAAAGGGTGGATAAAATTGGCACGAACCGCTTTTTTTGTTGAAACCATTTCTGTTTTAGGGGTATTTTTCTCCTTATACTATATCATATATAATCATTATTTTGAATATTTTTATGCCTGGAATCACTCCTCACGCAGCTTGCAATTCAAATACATATTGAGTTGTTTTTGGGAAGGATCAGAAGGTAGCTTTTTATTATGGAGTTTTTGGCATTGTGTATTGGGTTGGATATTAATTAAAACCTCCAAAACCTGGGAAGCAGGTGTAATGACGGTTATTAGTTTTGCCCAATTTTGTTTGGCAAGTATGCTAATCGGCATTTACTTTTTCGGATATAAAGTTGGAAGTAATCCATTTATATTGTGGCGTCAGCAAATGCCCGATATTCCCATTTTTGCAGACCCCAACTATTTGCAACTACCCAGAATTGCCGAAGGGAATGATTTAAATACTTTACTACAGAATTATTGGATGGTTATTCACCCACCCATTCTTTTCTTGGGTTTTGCTTCCACCATTGTTCCTTTTGCATATGCTATTGCAGGGTTGTTTAAAAAAGACCATACTTGGATTAAAATCAGCATACCTTGGGCAGCATTTTCCGGTGCGGTATTGGGTACTGGTATAATGATGGGTGCTGCTTGGGCTTATGAAAGTTTATCATTTGGTGGATATTGGGCTTGGGACCCTGTTGAAAATGCTTCATTAGTGCCGTGGATTGTAATGATAGCCGGATTACATACCAACTTAATCTTTAAATCAACAGGCTACTCATTAAGAACAACCTATCTATTTTATATTCTCAGCTTCGTATTGGTGTTATATTCCACCTTTTTAACCCGAAGTGGTATTTTGGGTGATACTTCTGTACACGCTTTCACCGATTTAGGCATGAATGTGCAGTTATTGTTATTTGTTTTGGTGTTTTTTATTCCTGCTATCCTATTATTTGTTTGGCGATATAAAAATATACCGGCAATACAAAAAGAAGAAAATACCAATAGCCGTGAATTTTGGATGTTTATAGGCTCACTAGTTTTGTTTTTATCGGCTATTATTATTGCTGCAAAAACATCCGTACCTGTTTATAATAAATTATTTGGCGCAAATATTGCACCACCCGAAGATCCTGAATTCTCATTCAATCAAGTTCAAATATTTATTTTAATAATTATAGGCATTTTAACGGCAGTTACCCAATACTTTAAATACAAAAGCTCACCCCAAGGCTACTTTAGTAAAAATATAGTTTGGCCTACAGTGGTATCTTTAATAGTAGGTTCAGCTATTTGTATTTGGGGTAATATTCATTACAATAAACAAGGTATTGGTTTTTTAGTGGCTATTTATGTAGGTGTATATGCAGCCATTTATGCCATAATAGCTAATGCAGCTTACATATGGTTAGTATTGAAAGGCAAGTTGAAAGTGGCCGGTGCATCGGTAGCGCATGTTGGTTTTGGTATGATTTTATTAGGTGTACTCATTTCATCAAGCAAAAAAGAAGTATTAAGCTGGAATACCACCGGTATTGCTGTTTTTAAGAAAGATAAGAAAGAAGATCCTGCCGAAAACATCACTTTATTTAAGGGCGTTACAACCGATATGGGTAAGTATATGGTTACCTATGTTCGAGATACATTTAATACGAAAGATAGAAAACGTTATTATGAAATTGATTTTAAGGCCAAGAATGGTAATGAACAGTTTAAAGTGTATCCCGACATAATAAAAAATAACAAGGGAATGGAAGGCTTTTCACCCAATCCCGATTCAAAACATTATTGGAACCGCGATATTTTCGTTTATATTTCTTCATTTCAACAAAATGACCAACCTGATACTGCTACTTTTAGAAACATTGGTATAAAGCCGGGTGATACCACTTTTTACAGCAATGGTATTTTAATTTTAAATAAAGTTCAGGTTAATCCCGAAGCACAAAAAGATAAGTTTAAAAACGGGGAAACTGCTTTGTTTTTAGACATGACTGCTGTAACAAAAGATGGACGAAGATATCCACTAACACCGGGGATAGTGTTGAATAGTAATGAGTTAACCAATTACCCGGATACAGTTAAAGCCCAAAGTTTGATTGTTAAATTTAATAAAGTAAGTAATCCGCAAGATGGCAAATTGGAAATTGGAGTAAAGGAGAGTGGTGCCATTACCGATTTAGTAACTTTAAAAGTTTACGAATTCCCTATGATAAATATTTTATGGCTTGGTGTAGTGGTAATGGTAATTGGATTTTTTATGTCAATTTATCAGCGAATTACACCCCAATTTTTTTCAAAAGAATAGGTTACTTTTAGACTGTCGGCAGCATTAACTAAACAGTTAATGTCTATAGCTTAGCAGCAGTTATGGTTCGTAAACGTTTAATTCAATTAATAGTTATACTGGCATTCAGTTGTATTTATTTTACAGCCAATGCCCAACGTGGAGTAAATGATACAATTCCCGTTCATGCATTTATTACTCCGGAAGGCGATACTATACCTATGGGCTATTTGCCCGATTTTACGATAATTTATTACTTAAATGCCCGACAAAAAAGATATTGGGCAGAGTGGACCAGATTGCGCAATGCAGTTTATGTTACTTATCCTTATGCAAAAGCCGCCGGAAGAATAATGAATGAGATTAATGCCCGTTTGGTAGGAGTTACTAGCAAAAGTGAACGTAGAAAAATTATTCGTTCCCGTGAAAAAGAATTAAGAAAAGAATTTACAGATAAACTAACGCAACTATCCATTTATCAGGGAAAAATTTTAATGAAATTAATTTATCGGGAAACCGGAAACAACTGTTACGAGATTATTCAGGAATATAAAGGCAACATAACGGCAGCTGTGTACCAAACAGTTGCATTTTTTTTCGGTACCAGTTTAAAACAGAACTACGATCCTAACGGAGCTGATAGAGACATTGAAACCATTGTTCGCGATTTGGAGAGAATGTATGGTTTAAGGGGATAGATAATATTAGTTTAAATAATTTTTTAAAGTATTAATAAAACTTTCCCTATCAATAAATCTTGCACCTAAGCTTTCTAAATGTTCGGTATAAACCTGGCAATCAATAAGCACAACTTCTTCTTTTTGTAAATATTGTACTAACTGAATGAAGGCAAATTTGCTGGCATTGCTTACTTTACTAAACATACTTTCACCAAAAAAAATTTGGCCTAAGCGAATACCATATAAGCCTCCCACCAATTCATTATTCAAATAGGTTTCTGCACTAATGGCGTAGCCGTCAATATGCATTTGAATATAGGCCTGTTCCATTTCATCGGTAATCCAGGTTCCATCTTGCCCTTTGCGGGGTGTGGTTTTACAATTATGAATAACCGAATTAAAATTTTTATTGATTGAAAATTGGAAAACATTTTTGCGAATAAGCATTTGCATACTCTTACTCACTTTCAGCTCATTCGGGAACAAAACAAACCTTGGATCAGGGCACCACCATAATGGAGTATTACCTTCATACCATGGAAAAATTCCTCTTTTATAGGCTTCTAATAAACGCTGTACGGATAAATCGCCACCAATTGCTAACAAGCCATCTTCCAAGCTTTCAGTTACGGGTGGGAACCATAGGGTATGATTAAGTTGGAATAGCGGCATAATTTAAAAGCAAAACTTAATAACCAATTGTGGTAGTTTCAATGGTTGCATTAATGCCACGATCTAAAATGGCTGTACACATTGGTTGTAGTGTTTCGTATTCCCCATTTTTAACGGCACATTTTCCTTTCATGTGAATGAGTAGTGCACATTGCTCTGCCTGTTCATGAGTATGACCGCAAACCTCAACTAATGTTTCAATAACCCAGTCGAAAGTGTTTACATCATCATTCCAAACAATAAGGTGACAAGTAGGAGAAAAAGCGGTTGCAGTATCCAGTGCCGGCTCTTCCCAATCTTTTTCTTTGGTATGATTAAAAACCTGAATCATGGAACAAAAATAGGTAGTTCTGTTAAAATTTGAATAAGAGGTATAACTGCAAAGTGTAAAAAACTAGGCCGAAATATTGGTTTGTAGTAAAAACTGATAATTTTTGGGTGCTAATCCTGTATGCATTTTAAATATCCTATTGAAATGGGTAACATTATTAAAGCCACAACTATAAGCAACATCTTTAATTGTTTTTTGATGATGCGCTAATAGTTTAATAGCGTGCCTGATTCTTTTTTCAATTACTAATTCAGTGAAAGATTTACCGGTATGTATTTTACAATATCGTGCAAAAGTTGCCTCACTAACATTAAATAATAATGATTTTTTAAACAAATATTTTCTTGGAAATGTTCATTGATACAGCAATTTATAGCTTCTGCATTAATGACTGAAGTGTTTTCAGTCTTAGTTATTAAATGTGTTTCATTTAAAACGAGAGAGGATTTTTCTTTCGTTATGGTATGTAATAATTTCAACAAATTAATTATATCTAGAAAACCATTGTTTTGGCCAATTATACTAAAATATTCCATAATTTGTTTTGAACTAATATTGTTGAATACTAAGCCTCCATTTGCTTTTATAAATAGTTTTTTTAGCGCTATGAAAGAAAGCTTGTTCAATAGCTTGCTATTCAATAAGTCGGTCGTAAAAATAATTTTTGTAACAGTGGATGAGGTTAGTAGTTCTTTGTTGAGATAATAACCATGTAACATGTTTGGAGGTAAAAAAAATAAAACTTGGCGGGTATTAACTTTGAAAATATGGTTCCCATTAATGCAAGTTATCCCTTGAGCAAAATTAAACAATGCTAATTCCCAATTGGGGTGTAAATGCAATGGTTGATCGTTCAATATTGGTGACTTTACAACCCGCATTGCATCATCGTTCAGGGATGTAAAACAACCACTCATATTTTCTGAGTTCATGCAGCGTATGTTTGGTAAAATTCAATTTAAAGAAACATTTCCTTTAAATTTTTAAATATTTCTCAATTACTTCAGGCAATCAATTGCATTAAAACGTTGCAGTTCATTCAAAATTTAATTTTGTTTAGAAGAAGTGTTGAACCATAATTTCATTTCGAATTGTTGTTATTTGTTATTTGAATACAAAAAACACATGCAAATATTTTTTTTGACAAAAATCAATTACCAAAAAAATCTATTCTGTAATGCAGACAAGGTGCAGGATTTTGATAAATAATGTGTAAATAATACATAATTGTTTGTTAAAAAATCATATAAATATGCTATTATAAGGTAAGCACGCAATCGTTTGCGATGTTAAATTTGTTAAAGTTTATTTAACAACCAAACGAAAACATTGCTTATGCCAAACAAACCACACCTAACACGATGTTTTTTGTTACTAGCAGGACTCTTCTTTTTCACAGTAGGAGTTTTTGCGCAAAAAACAATTTCCGGAAAAGTTACGGGTAAAAACAATCAACCCATTGCAGGGGCAACTGTAAAGGTTCAAGGAACCAGCACGGCTACTGCGACAAACGATGATGGTACTTTTACAATTAAAGTACCAAATGATAAAAGTGTATTACAAATTTCTTCTATTGGTTACAACAGTGTAACAATGCCGGTTAATGGTCGTTCACAAATTGATGTTAGCTTAACAGAAGTTACAAGTGATTTGAATGAAATTGTAGTGTTGGGTTATACATCACAAAAGAAAAAGGACATTACAGGTTCTGTTGCTGTTGTGAATGTAAATGATATGAAATCAGTACCAGGTGGTAATACAGCTGCATTATTACAAGGTCAAGCATCTGGTGTAAGTGTTATTAATTCAGGTGTACCCGGAGGTGGAACTAGTGTTAAAATTAGAGGTATTACTTCACCCGGAAGTACAGCTCCATTGGTGATTATAGATGGTGTTCAGGGTAATTTACAAGATGTTAATCCTAATGATATTGAATCTATTCAGGTATTGAAGGATGCGGGTGCTGCAGCTATTTATGGGGTACAAGGTTCAAATGGTGTTATTATTGTTACCACTAAACGTGGACGCCAAGGTAAGGCAAGAATTAGCTATGAT
>NZ_JBMFQT010000021.1:0-33323 GCF_049968455.1 Hydrotalea sp.
GCCGCATCTAGAATAGTTTGACTTTTAGTAGAGGGAGGAGGACCCGGACGAAAAGTAGGTACCGTTGTTGCCGGAAATAAAAATGGTGTTACATTTCCAAACAATGGCAACATGGGAGGCCTTTTAGGAGATTCTAAACTATACCAAGGTGTTTCACCACGAGCCATGGTTACGGTTTCAAAGTTTTTCCAATCGGTGGGTGTTCCAACTGCTTTGCCTGCATTATCGGTTTTTGCACGAGCAATAAATACTTCTGCTACCTGGCGTCCTAATGCTTCACCTGCGGCTATATCGCTACGTGTTGCAGCACCCGCCATTATCATTGCCAATTCTTGTTCATGTGCTTTTTGTTCAATATTAGCTATTTCAGTAGGAAATAATAATTTCATCACTTCAGCAGTTACTCCGGCCATTACTGCAGCTTCAGAAGGATATGAAGGCAAAGTTGAAGTAGGTACTTTTGCTTGAATTGTTTTATCATTGGCATAAGGTGCGGCTCTGTTGTATAATTTTTTATAATACCAGCAAGCTACTAATGCATCATATTGCGCTGCACTAATGTAGGCATAAGCTCTGGCAGCATAAGGGGGATTAGCAAATGGGAATAAAGGATAAGCAAATGGATTAGCTGCGCTGGGTATTGGGTAAGTACCATCAGGGTTTTGATATGCCGGTAAATTGTATTTAGTAACCAAGCCACGCATTAATTCATTCCAACGCAATACACCACCTGCAGCCCAATATTTTATAGTGTTTAGTTGAGCAGGAGTTAAACTTTTTTGATATCCTTTTATTTCATTTAATTCAGCAATATAATCGGCTGAAGTAACTGCTGAAGGGGCAGCTACTGCAAATGTATCGGGGCGTGTAAGTAAAATAGTTTTCCATGTGCCGGCATTTAAGTCAATATTTTGTGGTTGCAATGGGGCTACATCGGCTGTAATATCCGGTGCATTTTTATTGCAAGCATAAATAATTAATCCGGTGCTAATAGCAATTATAGTATATATAAATATTTTTTTCATACAGTTAATTGTTGGTTTGGTGATTGATTTGTTTTTGACGTGCAGAAGCAAAATCAAATACTTTAAAAATGCCAATTGATGCAGTTGTTGCCTGTCCAACATTACGGCCGGTAACTACATAGCTAATTCCGCCGGTAATTGAAATGCGGTAGAAATGAGGAATAGCATATTTTCCATCAATGCCTACAGTTGTAAAATTCATTTTATTACTTGGAAAAGGCATGTCATTTTTACGCATATCAAATCCACCTAACGTGGTATTATTGACGATAGCAATTTCTGCAAAATCTTCTTTCTTTCTATAACCCAATCTTAATGCAGCATTCATTACATCGGGCATTGATACTTCATTGGTATAGTGCATTTCGGTTGTGTAATAAGCAAATCTGTCAATATAAATATTTTGTCTGTTAGCATAGGCTGCAGTTGCTGTTACAAATACATTCTTTTTTTGGTAATCCATAATTAAGCGAATAGAGGCAGTTTTACTTCTTAAACCAATAGCTAAAGGCAAGAAATCTGCCTGATAATTGGTAGTTGGGAATGAATAGCCTCCGGTTACATACACTGCATATTTCTGTTTCTGAATTTTTTTCTGCCAAACCTGCCATTTCAACCACAAACCTGCATCCTGCAAACCTTCCATATCGTGCAATGTGCCTGCAGAAGCATGTGTATGTAGATAAGGCAAACTATACAATACATTTAATTTACCGGTAATACCATAGGCGCCCATAAACGCCACTGATTGGGTAGAAACAGTTCCTAAATTAGCATTGTTGCGTTTAAAAGTGCCTTCCCAATAGTTGTTCCAACTACTGTAATTATATACAAAACCGGTACACCAATTTTGGTTAGCCATCATTATACCATCTTGTTCTGTTTGCGCCTGTATGTTTTGAAATATGAGCATAAATACAATTCCAAAAAGTAAAATTTTTAGGGTTACCCTCATAGTTGTCTCGTTAATTTTGATTGATTGTGGTTTGGGATAAGCAATACATTACCGTTAGCAACTAACGGCTGCCACTTGCTGTAGGTGCAAGAATTACCCAAAAAGTAGGGAAACCTTATTTTTTCATTTTAAGTTTTTGTACCACTAAAGTGCCAACTTTAATACCACAATTATGGCCTTCTCCGCAGGAATTCCAGTAATGCAAGCCGCCATAAAAACGGGCTTTTTCATTTTCAATTGCAGCTTGGCGGAAAGATTGATAGCTTCTGCTTGGAATACCAAATTCTAATTCTGTAGAATCGGTGTAAGGGAAGTTATCGCCATAAATGCTGGTAAGCGCTTCGGCTCCGGATGCTGAAATGGTACAATGTCCACAAGTATATTCAGGAAAAGGTGGCGTTTGCAATTCAGGACGCCAATTTGCATCGAAATATTTATTAATGACAGTTTCCGGCCTTACAGTATTATAAGTATATTTTTCATTCCAGCATTGTATAAATGCATCGAATAAAGCTATAGCAGTTTTCGCTGTTGCATACACGGTTTGTGCAAAGTCGGCCCCTGCTTTTTTTGAAGCAATACCGGCAATGCTCATCCAATGTCCAGGAGGTGAAAACTTCTTAAATACAAACATGGCGTGGCCATTTACATTCAGTTTACCCGGATTGTCATCCCAAAAATTTGCAATATGTCTTTGTTCTGGTGTTAAATTCGTACAACTATCCAACATCAATTTTACTTGTAAATAGTAAGGACTTTTCTTATCCGTAACATTAAAGGGTATTGGTTTATCTGCCCTAAATTGAGATGCACTATCCATTACCATTGGTCTAATTAAATTCCAATGAGGCTCCATTGCTTGTGCATATGCAGGAGGAGTAGGCACCCAACGACCCGGACTGTCAATTACCGTAAACTTAGGCATACTGCGTGTTTCAGCGTAATTGTCTTTTTTACTCCAGGCAATGATAGATTGGGCAACAGCATCTGCATATTGCTTGGTTGCATTATACATTGCATTACTCATCCCATTGTTTTTAACCAATTGCACTAAACTATCAACATAAGTTTTCATGCTTCCTTCCGGAAAAGTAACTGCTTCGCCTACTTTACAATATGCTAAAATAGCTGCGAAGTTGTAGTTGATAGGTTGAGTAGTATCGGGCTTTGCTACCGATTTTAAACCGTTTAATTGTCCTTGCAATGATTGATACTGTTGAGGATATCCTGCGGCTATTACTTCATAAGCTGCAATAGCTGCATACGCATAATTACGTGATGCTACTACCGGCCCAAAATTATTACCCATTACTACAGTATTTAATTCGTGCACGGTATTGGTAAATAATTGTGGATTAGCTACTATTTTTTGATAGGCATTGTTATTATTACATGCCATTAAAAACAGGAATGAAAAAACCAGTGCGAATATCCTCCTTACAACCATTCTATTAGTTTTTTAGCATTGCACATATAAATTTTTACAATGCCAGTTATTTTAATTTGACTGAAATTTATTGAACACCTTTAAAAAACGAATATACTTGTGTTCTGCAGTTTTTATTATTTGGTTAACCAATTAAATAATATTGACTAACTACCAATCTAATAAAAATGCAAATGAAAAATGCACACTAAGCAAGTGTGTTAATAGCATATTTTGGAGGCTTGTCTAAACTTTTAATAAGAATAAATTGATATGCCTGTTGCCGATAAGCGGCAAAAACAGAAGTCATTTGCAATGCAGGATGTTGAGCACTATAGGCTATAGGGCTTGTGTAGTCTTGCACAACCGGTTTAACGGAGTGGGCTTGGTGGCCGGCATCTTTTTTTGAAGAACCGCTATTTACAAAATCATTAGCCAGTTTAGCAAATGCATCTCTGGCATTTTTTATACCGGTTTTGGCAAAATTGGGAATACACAGTAATTCCAAACTATCTTGATAAAAACGGCGTTTAACATAAGAATAGGTAATCCCATTAACAGTAATTTCCCCATTTACCCTTTCGAATTTAGGAGAACTTGTACCATAAGGTAATGCGGCGGGGACTTTTATACTGATTAAATCTTTTTGATTATATTGATTATCGTCTAATTTTTCCTGAAAAGCAATATCGGCGCGGTTTTCAAAATAGTCCATCACAAACCGATAGCCTATCCAGTTAAACAACAATATGCTCAATAATAATATAGCAACAATCTTTTTCATTCAAAAAAATCAGGATGAAAATAGGATATTTTACTGAACTGTAAAAGTTTTTTTCTGAGTACCTACGCCTGTTATGGTTAACTTTTTCCATTGCTTAGGTAAAGCAGAAGGAATTTGAGTAATTCCGCTTTCAGTTATATTTAATCCTCCAAAACCCATTAAAATGCTTTGTATAATACCACCTGCGCCGGTTGCAAAGTAGGGGTTAGTACCGCCTTTGGTTTCAGCAATTACTCTGAACGGTGGATTTAAATTAGGAATATAAGCATCTTTAAACCAATGATAGGCTTTTTCCCCATCGCCTAAACGAGCATACAATAAAGCAAATATGGCTTGCGTCATTGCAGGCGTTCCTGCATTAGGTACTCGGGTTGAATAGTATTCTAAATCTTTTTTAATTTGCTGAGGCTGTGTAATTTCTTTTAAAGGATAAGCTAACAAATTAACATCTGCTTGCTTAATTCCTTCCCCTTTGTATGTTGCAAATTCTTTTGTTACCCCATCGGGGAATTGTAGAATTGGAATATTCTTGGCAACATATACCCAATCTGTATCTGCCTTCTCCCCAACTATTCCGGCGGCTGTGGTGGCATATTGCAATACTGCTTTTGCCGCAGCATTGGTAAAAGCATCATTGTCAACATTTTCGGCCCATTCATCAGCCGCCACTACATCTTTAATATCAAATTTACCTGGACCATTACGTTCTACCCTACTACTCCAAAATTCTGCAACTGCTTTCAACAACGGCCACCCCTTTTCTTTTAACCAGGCTTTATCTTGTGTAACTTCATAATACTGCCAGGCAGCAATACCAACACAAGCGGTTATATGGTGCTCAAAGGGGCCACTTAATGCCCATACAGGTGTTTCTTCCACCCCGCTTGCTGCACTTTCCCAAGGAAACATGGCACCTTTATATCCATGTTCAAAAGCATTTTGTTTGGCGGCAGCTAATCGTGCATAACGGTACTCTACCATGCTTTTTGCCATTTCCGGGTGTAATACCAACAATGCGGGGAACATCCATAAGTCGGCATCCCAAAATACGTGACCATTGTAGCCCAAACCTGACAAGCCCATCGGTGAAGGGCTTAAATCAGAGCCTTCACGTACAAATGAATACAAATGATACAACATACTATGCACATCCTGCTGATCTTGTGCATTTCCATTGATGGTTATGTCGCTCTTCCATAATGCATCCCATGCTTCATCATGAAATTTAATTAATCTGTTACGTCCTTGTAGTTTAGCATAAATGGTTAACCGTTGTGCTTCATTTAATGGATCGGCATTATGAGCCGAAGTAATAGAAGAACCAACAATACTAAAAGTGTATGATTCACCTGCCTTTAATGATTTTGAGAATTTCATTAGGTGCATGTTATTATCCCACATTTCATGAATGATTTGAGGTTCCTGACCATATGGTTCATCAAACATAAAACTGTTAGCAGCACATAATAATAATTTTCCTGTTGGGCTTTTAGCGGAAGAAGTTAAAAGACTGATAAGAGTATGAGGCCTATCAATTTGGTTATAATAATTTTCCACATCACGTAAAGCATCGGGAGCCTCCATTACACTAGCTGCTCCTAATGTTAAAGGTTGTTTTGCCGTAATAGTAACAGTCATTAACACGGTAAATGGTAATTGCCGCAATGAGTAATAGGTATAACTTACTTGAGCCTTATTTTCAAATTGAAATGTAGTAGTAAAATTGGCATGGTGCATATCTAAAACCTGATGCATTTGCGTAACATTATTTTTATTAATTTGTTCGCCATCAATACTCATTTGCATGTTTAACAAATTAAAGCTGCGCAAAAAATTACTGACCATACCTCTGCCATATGTATCATATGCACCTGCCAATACCACTTCTTTCACTTTAAAGGGTTCGGGAGCAGAAACCACTCCTATCATTCCATTTGCTACCGTTACTCCATAATAATTGGCCGCATTAATAGAATCGGCTTTAATCTTCCAAGGGTCAACCGGGCTTTGTGCACAAACTGACAAGGACAGAGGAAGCAATAGTAGTAGTAAAATATTTTTCATGTCTAGTTCTTTTAAATGAACATTGTTTTATGAAAATAGTGGTTACTTTAAGCATTATTGAGTGAATGTTCACTTATAAGAATAGGCTAAAGCAATCACCGACATTAATTGTTTATTAATGCCCTTGCAATTTATTCATAAAATAAACAGTAAATAGCTACTTTAACTAAGCGGAATAAAAACTTTTACACTGCAACCGTTTCCGGGCGATGATAAAATGCGTGCATAACCGGAAAATAAAGCGGCTCTTCGTTGAATATTACTTAGCCCAATACCGTTTCGTTGAATTTTCATATCAAACCCACGGCCATTGTCATAAATATATAATTCTACTTCCTTGTCATCAGCATTTAAGTTTACTTCAATGATGGTGGCATTAGCATATTTATAAATGTTATTGAGTTGCTCCTGCAATATGCGATACAAATTCAACATCACATCATCCGGCAGTTTTACTTCTTTGGGAACATTGTATACATATTCAATTAGGTATTTTCTATCCTTATTAACTCCATTCAACAACATTTGAATACTATCACTAAATTCTACCAAATTAAAAGAAGGGGGGGCTAACCGATGCGAAATTTTTCGGATAGTTTCAATAGCCATACTAATGTATTTATGTGCAGTAACGATTGCATCGAGTTGTTGAGCGGGTAATGATTCTTTTTTTAATAAGCCCAATGTAAATACAGCGCCGGTTAGTATTTGGTTTACATTGTCATGCAATTCAGCACTAATTTGAAAGTGTTCCTGCTCCTGCGTTTCCATAATTGCTTTTGAAATTCTATTCTCAGTTTCATTGCGTTCCGTTACGTCTAAAATAGTAATTAAACGAGCTTTATGACCTTCATATTCAAATGGTACTCCCCTAATTTCCACATCTATTAATGCTCCATTTTTTGTAATGTGTTTCATTTTACTTTCAAAAGCCTCAGAATTTTGTTGTAGTTGTATTAATGCCGCTTTGGCTTCCGGCAAATAATTGGCGGCAATTATATCCGTTATTTTTAAACTCAACCATTCTTTGTTGTTATACCCATAATGCTGAATAGCAGCAGTATTTACTTGTAAAATTTCATAGGTATTAATATCATAAATAATTTTAGGTAAAGGGCTAAACTCAAATATGCTGCGGTATTTTTTTTCGGAAGCAACCAGTTGTTGTTGTAAATTGTATTTTTCTGTAATATCGTTAAAATAAGCTTCGGCTGCGATACATTTCCGATTCCGATATTCAATTATTATACTTCCTTCTACTCTAATTTTCTTACCCGATTTTGCAATATAAATTTTTTGCACGTTTTTTAATAGGGTACCATCTTTTTCAGGAGAAGGAGAGGGATTAAAAGTATTCATGCTATTTTCATCCAATATATCGGGTATACTTAATTGGGCTAATTCTTCATCATCATAGCCCAATTTTTCTTTAAATGCTTTATTGGCAAAAATTATTTTACCCGATGCATCACAGCGGTTAATGATTTCATTAGTATGTTCAATTAAATACCGATATTTTGCTTCGCTCTCTGCTAACTGTAAATGATCCTCCTTCATTTTTTGTATTGTACGCAAAACAGCAATACCCATCAAAATAAGCAAGGCAACAATAAATAAATTAATTTCTAATGTTTTTTTATTGTCACTTGCTATGGTTGTATTCAGTCTGTTTTTTTGATGGCTGGCAGAGTCTTTTACAAAAGTCGCCAATAAAGTATTGGCTTTTTGTAAATGCTCGTAGGTAATGTGCTGACTATCTAAATAAAACTTTTGAGACTTATTAAAATGACCCTCTACGGCCAAATTCATTAAAAAAGCACGTACTGCTGAATTTTGCTTGCGATAATAAGTTAAACTATCAAATAATTTTTTTTCTTCTTTTGCAATTACAAGTTTTTCAAATTCCCGCATATTGGTATCATTACGGTCTATCTCTTCCTGAATTTTTTTACGAGTAACCGCTATTTCATTGGGGTCTTTACTTAGCAACAAATGTAAAACTTGTGTTTGCACATAATCACTTCCGCGTCTCAAATTAATAAGCAATGAAAGTTTATCAACACTATTACCGGTAATAGCATTATACTGATTGGCTAAATGATTGTATTGATTATATTGTGCTACCTGTACATATATTAAACCGGAAATTAAAACAATAAAAGAAAGAAGCAACACATAGCGAACAGGAAGGCGCTTCAAAAGCTGTCTTTTCATTTGGCAAGGTTTTAAATAGATGTAGGTATGTAAAATTTAAAGAATATCTTAAACATTCATTAAATTTATAAAGGGTCTAAAGAAAAGAAAATTTAAGTAAATGCCAAATTTTTTTCGGTAAACAGCTAAAACATCAACGTTCAAACATTAATAAAGGAGCATTGTTTATGGTAACTAGTAATGCCTTTTTACCAGTATTTAAAGGTAAAATAGCAGCATCGCGGGCTTCACCAACGTAGGTTAACCCACTTTTAGCAGGATAAACATATTGATAATTGCCCGATGAGCTGCCTAATAACAATGTGCCATCATTCGCATCTAACCTTCCGGTTTGGGGTTTTAAACCAAAAAAGTTACCGGCAATAAATAAATCGGTATTACCATCGGCATTAAAGTCGTTGGCTACAATAGCATAGGTAGGTGAAAATTGAGCACGAACAGGTAGTGGTTTCATGGTAAAATTGCCTTTACCATCATTCATAAACATACAAGTTTGTAATTGCTGTGCTTGTAAAACCAATGCTTTGTTTAAAACATCTGCAGGAAAAAGTTCTTGAATAGATTTGCCCGCAAAGGCGTTGTATGCCAAAAAGTTTTTCTTAATTGAAGGAATTTGAGCTTCCAGTTCACCTTTTAAATAATACGGATAGGCCTTGCCGTCGGTTTTATAATAAACCGGTATGCATTCTTGTTGACCGTTACCATCAAAATCGGCAACATATAATTGTGCTGGATGGGCAACATCGGCTTTAATGTTAGAATTTAACCCAAAATTACCCGCAATAAAATCGAGGTTCCCATCATGGTTAATATCAGCTACTGTAATACAATTCCACCAGCCGGAAGATTGTGGTAAAGTTTTCCATTTATCAAACTTTCCATTCAGCCATTTAAAAATAGTAATGGGCATCCAATCACCCACAACAATTAATTCCGGTTTCCCATCGCCATCAACATCGGCCCATTGTGCATCGGTAACCATTCCTAATTGCTGTAAATTGGTTGCCAGTGAAGCTGTAACATTTTCAAAAATCCCTTTGCCTTTATTGAGCAATAAAATGCTTGAAGCAGGTGCGCCATAGTTTCCCGGAATATTTCTACCACCAATAAACACATCCGGTAAACCATCACTATTTACATCAGCTATGCGCACACAGGAGGCATTTAAAGAAACAAATGGCCATCCATTGGCAGCTTTAGTAAAAATACCTTTACCATTATTTAAGTATAAACGAGGAGCTAAGTAGGGAGAACCTATCGGTGCCATATTGCCACCCGAAGCAACAATTAAATCCAAATCACCATCGCCATCTGCATCTACAAATGATGCTCCGGTATTTTCAAAAAATTTATCGGCAACAAATACCGTTTGTGGTAGTTGTTTAAAATGACCATTTGGTAATTGTATAAATATTTTTGCAGTATCTCCGGTTGCACTACCCATGTAAAAATCGGTTAAACCATCACCATTTACATCGCCAATGGCAATTTTAGGCCCTTCGGTAGAAAGCATTTTAGGAATTAATCTTTCTACATCAAAATCAACAAATTCGTTTTCGTGGTGAGTTATACTTCCCTGAATAACCTTATTAGCCACATTAGTATACCAAGGTATAGTAGCAGCAGTATAAATATTTGTTTTCAGTGCATTAACTTCATTGAATGTAATGGTTTGATTGGCAGCAATTTTAGATATGGTTTGCATTTTCCCATTGGGCCAATAAACAGTAACGCTATCGGCTTGCTGTAAGGAATCTAGTCCAAATAATAAAATAGGTTCAACGCTGCTTTGAAAACCACGGGTAGGCATTTGTTCCTGCATTTGTTTGTTTGTCCCTGTAAAAACACAAACACGTGCTCCTAAGCCAAACGTATTGGGAGCACTACCCTTTAATTGCACCTTTAAATAACGTGTGTGCTTTGTTTCAACTGTGGTATTTTGGTAAATGAATGCAGGCGCATCTAAATTATTCACTACCAAATCTAAATCTCCATCACCATCTAAATCTGCATAAGCAGCACCACCACTAAAAGAAGGTTGTGCTAAACCTAAGTTTTGAGATTGATTACTAAATACAAAATTCCCTTTGTTTAAAAACCCATAGTTTGGAATGGGTACTGAAGGCATTTTATTCAATATATCTTGCAAACCATAAGCCCCTTCAGCCACCTTGCGCATGGTTTCATTGTTGTTGAAATAGGCTAGGAAATCCTGATCGGTTAAATCGCGTTTCAAACCATTGGTTACAAACAAATCTTTTTTGCCATCATTATCAAAATCAAACCATAAAGGGCACCAGCTCCACCCGGTAGCATCAACACCTGCTAATTGTGCAACTTCACTAAATGTGCCGTTTTGGTTATTCAATTGCAAGCTATTGCCGGTGAATTGGTGATGATAATCTAATATGTTTTTTGCATTTTGTACATCATAATCATCAAACTTAACCGTAGTTTTTAAGCGATAGTCTGATTCAGGCAACATTTCAGCCGTAAAAATATCTAGGTAACCATCATTGTCAAAATCGGCCATATCATTACCCATTGAACCATTGCTCATGTGTCCAAAAGCTGTATTACTTACTTCTTTGAATGTGCCATTTTTTTGATTGATATACAGATAATCTTTTTCAAAAAAATCGTTTGAAACATATATATCTTCCCATCCATCATTATTCACATCCCCTACAGCAATGCCCAACCCGTAAGCAATAGCACTTCCATAAATACCGGCCTGTGCACTTACATCGGTAAACACACCATTATCGTTTCGGTAAAGGCGATCTCCATCGGCGGCATCGCGTAACAATCGTGCATCTTTTTTATAACCAAAACTTTCAATTGATTTGGGATTATTATTTAAGACAAAGCAATCTAAATCGCCATCATGGTCATAATCAAAAAAAATGGCTTGGGTTGATGCACCGGTATCATTTAAATGATATTTAGCAGCTTCTTCCTTAAAAGTACCATCTTTTTGATTGATGTATAATTCATTGGCTCTATCATCGCCGGGCATAATGCCTGCATTACATACATAAATATCTAACCATCCATCGCCATTAATATCAACCATGGTAACACCGGTATGCCATTTGTGTTTACTTGTTATACCGGCTTGTTGGGTAATGTCTTTAAAATGAAAATTACCTTCATTCAAGTATAATTTATTTTCGCCTTGGTTAGCAGTAAAAAAAATATCAGGCTTACCATCATTATTGATATCACCAATAGCCACACCGCCACCATTGTAAAAATTATGGTAGTTAAAAATATTCATTTCACGGCTATCTGTAACCGTATTGGTAAAGTTAATACCGGTTTGTTGTGCTGTAAGTTGTTTAAAAAGCGGTTGCTTTTGTTGCTGATTAGCATTAGTGCAACTTACAAAAAAACAACCTAACACTGCACTATACACTATCCAAAACATTTCCTTTTTACGAAGCATATTGATGGTAATAAACATTGGTCGAAAATTAAAGCAATTTATGCAGCAACACAAATTAGCCAATGTATATATTTTAAACCATAACCAAGCTAAAAAGTTAAGATTATTTTATGCTTTAACAACCATTAAAAAAAGGTGAACTATTGAGTTTACCATTAACTTGCAATTATTATTGTTTTTTAAACTACAACAGTAAATGAAAAAATGGTTTTTCATTCTCATTGCCATACTAATCATATTTTTGGCAGCCGTTTACCTACTCATTCCAGAGGAAGCCACTTTAACCATTAATACAAAAATACATGCCAATGAAAATGGGGTAATACGCTTATTGCAAGATACCGGCCACTGGCGAAAATGGTGGAACTATGACACTAATACCGGATTCAAGAACATGGATTCAAGTGAGTTTATTGCAGACAATATCCATTTTACCATTACAGAACCTTTGTATAAGGGTTTAAAGTTGTTGCTCACCTCAGGTAATGAAGTGTACAATGCGCAAGTAAATGTAATACCTAATAATATTGATTCCTGTTATTTGCTTTGGCAGGTAAAAGTGCCTACAGGCAATAATCCATTTTTAAAAATTATTCGTTACCGTACAGCTTTGGGTTTAAAACCGGCTATTCAAAACGTGATGAATAGATTTAAACCTTTTGCCGAAGACAAAGCAAATATTTATGGTGTTTCTTTGCGGCAACAAGGCTACAGCGATACTTATTTGGTGTCAACAAAAACTATATTAACCCAACCACCAACCAAAAAAAACATTTATGCACTAATTCAGCAATTAACCTCATTTGCTCAACAAAAAAAAGTATATATATCTGATGGGCACCCCATTTATAATATTACCCGTTGGAATAAAGATAGCATACAATTAATGGTTTCCATTCCCATTACACAACCCATTAATGATGAAGGAAAGTTTGCTTTTAAACAAATGGTAAAGGGAAATTTTATTGTTACTGAAGTTACGGGTGGCCCTTATACGATTGATAAAGCGTATAAAAGGCTGATGCAATACTTTTCTGATTATCATAGAACAGCCATGGCTATTCCATTTTACAGAATTATGAATAACAATCCAACCGCCACTGATACTGCACAATGGGTAACAGAAATTTATCAGCCGGTATTTTAAAAGAAAATACTATCCACTAAATATTAGCAAAACCGAATTAGGGTTTTTTAAACCCAATTACCATTGTACTATCATTATTCCGGGCAACAATGTAACATTGGTTTCCTTGAATGCGAATAGGTAGAATATGCCTTATTTGTCCTTTTATCACCAATCCATTTAATGTACTTGCTGTGAATTGATGTTGGGCATTTAAACTTAATATAGTTCCAAAATCAGCATCATAACGCCCCATTTGAATATTGTTATCATAAAAATTGCCCCCCAGCATTACTTCAGGTAAACCTTTGGCATTGCTATCTAACACACAAGCCGTTTTATAAGGTGTTAATTGGGCTTGCCATGGCATTTCTTGTAGGGTAAAATGCATTTTACCATCATTTACTAAGATAGCATTCTTTAAGTAATTGGCTTCCAAAACGGTAGATGACTGCAGTTTTTCGGCAGTAAATAAATCTGTTAAACTTGCCTTAGCAAAATCTTCGGCATATAGAAAGCGTTTTTTAATAATTGGAATTTGCTTTTGCAATTCATCTTTATTGGCAAAAGGAATTTCTTTGCCTGCTAAGTAATAGGTTAGAATTTGTTCTTTCTGACCATTGTCGTCAAAATCATTTACATAAAGGCGTATGGGTTGTTTATCGGTAGCTTTTAATCGACTATTCAAACCTAAATTACCGGCAATAAAGTCAACATTGCCATCATTATTAATATCCACCGGGTAAACAAAATTCCACCAGCCTTTTTTTTCGGTAATGGTGGTTTTTTCAAAATGTCCATTGGTATTCATAAAAGCATAAATACCGCCCCATTCGGTAGTAACTAATAAATCTTTTTTACCATCCTTATTTAAATCGAACCACTGACCTTGGGTAACTAGTCCAATATTTTTTAATCCGGATGCATATTTATCGGTAACATCGGTAAAATGCCCTTTGCCATCATTGAGCAATAAGTAAGAATTAGGGGTTATACCATAATTCCAAGGTACAGCTCTGCCACCAATGAATAGATCCACAAAACCATCTCCGTTAATATCATATGCAGCCACCGAAGAGGCAGTCATATAAATATTGTTGAATGCATTGAGCAATTTGGTTAAGTTACCTTTACCATCATTCAAGTAAACTCTTGGTTGCATGCGTTCATCAGTGCCGTAATATTCATTACCGCCTGAAGCTATAACTAAATCAATATTCCCATCATTGTTAACATCCGTCCAAACAGCATCAACATCTTCGTAACTGCTATCTATATTTAAAGCAGGCTCATTCAAAAATTGAAAAGTTCCATTGCGTTGTTGTAAGAATACTGCAGGCTTAAAAGTTCGAGCTGCACCAATAAACACATCCTCTAATCCATCGTGATTAATATCGGCAACCGCCAAAGCAGGGCCTTCTGTTGAAACCATGTGTGGAATTAAAGACTCTCGATCAAACTCTACAAAATGATTTTCCTGATGTACATAGTTCAAGTGAGTTGCCTGGGTAAGATCTGTTAATAAAGGGGTTTTATTAGGCTTAAAATTAAGAATGCTGTTATAATTGAATTTGGGTAAGTTTTTTTGGTACGTATAGGTTTGTTGATTATTAATAACAGCAAGGCTTAACCGTTGATAGGTGTTATCGGGCCATATTAAAAAGGCGGAATCTACCTTTGTACTATCTAAGCCAATATGCAAAGGAATTTCCATACTGCTTTGAAAACCATGTACGGGATACTTTTCATAGGTTCTTATTTCATTTTGAATAAACAAAACCACTTTAGAACCCAATGCATGAATATTTTTTTCAGGGCCTTTTAAATTTAATTCCAAATAAGGTTTTTTTGCAGTTCCATTATTCGTTTTGTTTTCATAAACCATAACAGGTTCATCAATATTATTCACAACTATGTCTAAATCACCATCATTATCTAAGTCGGCATAAATAGCTCCATTTGAATAAGTAGGCTGATTATTTTGGATGCGATTTTCTTCATCAGAAAACAGCAATTGCCCACCGTTATGAAAAAATTTATTGGGAATTTTTATTTCAGGAAATTTATTTACCAATGCCATATCCTGATCGGCAATGGTATTACTATTTATTTTTCGCTGAATTTCTTCGTTTGAAATAAAATTCACATAGTCCATGTCATTCATACGCTTGGGAATCCCATTCGAAATGAATAAATCTTTTTTCCCATCGTTATCAAAATCCATCCATAAAGGAGCCCAACTCCAATCGGTTGCAAAAACACCGGAATACAGACCTGTTTCGCTAAACATGCCATTGCGGCGATTGTATTGTAAGTTGTTTCTCGTGTATTGATAGTTATAACCCACTTTAATTTTATGGAAAAAAATATCATATTCATCCTCACCGAGTGATCGTTTTAAAATGTAGGGATCGTATGGAAGCATATCCATAGAAATAATTTCAGGATAGCCATCATTATTAGCATCGGCAACATCAACACCCATTGAAAACTGACTGGTATGCATTAAACGATCATTATTTTCCTCTTTAAATGTGCCGTTTTTTTGGTTAATGTATAAATAATCATTTTCATGAAAATCGTTTCCAACATATAAATCAGGATAGCCGTCCAAATTAATATCGGCAACAACAACACCTAAACCATAACTAATTGCCGAACTGTTTATACCGGTTTGGCGAGTAACATCATTGAATGTATTATTGCCATTGTTTCTAAAAATTCTATCGCCGGAAAGTGAATCGTAGGTGCCTAAAAAATTTTGCCTTGGTGCAAATAAACCATTTTGGTGTACAGAATGATTCAACAAAAACATATCTAAATCTCCATCATGGTCATAATCAAAAAATACAGCTTGCGTACTAAAGCCTGAAAAGGCTAAGCCATAAGCTTTGGCTTCATCTTTATAATGAGGCACTCCTAAAGAATCAATACCTGTGCAAATAAGCAGTTGATTGTGTCCCTGCAGCACATCATAATGTCCCACACAACAAATATAAATATCCAACAGCCCGTCATTATTTATATCTACTACCGAAACACCGGTAGACCAATTATTTGTTTGTGGAATTTCTGCTTGCTGCGTTACATCTTCAAACTTTAAATTGCCTTTATTTAAAAACAGTTTATTGTTGCCTTGATTAGCAGTAAAAAACAAATCAATCTTCCCATCATTATTAAAATCACCTGCGCCAATGCCTGCACCGTTATAAAAATACATGTACTTAAACATATTGAAATTAGGTGTAGGTGTAAGTTTATTTTGAAAATGCAAGCCGGTTTGTGTATCGGTTAATAATGAAAACAAGGGTGCTTGATTAACATCCTTATTATTGTTGGAATGACAAGCTGCCAATGCAATAAAAATAGCGAAATATAATACCAATTGTTTTACCATGCTTTCATTTAGTTGTTTGTTTTGCAAATACAATGATGTACACTTATTTTCTCTTCAATAATTGCGTACTACTATTCAGTTTAAACAAAACCGGGTAATCATCATTGCGAAGAAATAAATAATAAGGGTTTCCCCTTGTTGGGATAGCTAATATATCGCGAACCATTCCATTTAATTCAACACCCGATTGTTGTGTGTTTAAAACTTTAAAAACAGCATTTCCTCTGTTCATTAATATTGTACCATAACTGGCATCTAAGCGTTCAAACTGAGGTAAAAAGCCAAACTCATTCCCACCCAGCATTAGGTCTTTTTTACCATCGCCATTTAAATCGGCACATAGAATGGCATTTACAGAAGAGAATTGTACAACAGGCGGTAATTTTTGCAATTCAAACTGACCATTGCCTTTATTAATAGCAATTACTGAGGGGGTATAATTGAATTGTTTTACAATACAGCTATTAATAACCGAAGCCGGGAATAATTCTTGAACCGACTTAGAAGCATAATCGTGGTGTTTTAAATTATTTTTTTTCAGAGAAGGTATCTCATCCTCCATATCTCGTTTTAAAAACACCGGCAAGTCCTTACCGTTAATTGTGCTAGTTAGCACTTTGTCCTGCACGCCATTCTGATTAAAATCATTAATCCACAATTTTACAGGATGAGTAGAGTCGGGATGCAAATAAAAATTCTCGCCAATATTACCAATAATTAAATCATTCAATCCATCTCCATTTACATCAGCCACAGCCAGGCTTTCCCACCAACCATATTTATTATTTAGGTTGGTTTTTACTTCTGTAAACTTATCATCCTCCACAGAAAAAATATGCGGTGACATCCATTCACCTACAATAATTAATTGT
The DNA here is from genome assembly GCF_049968455.1 of Hydrotalea sp. Taxonomy (NCBI): domain Bacteria; kingdom Pseudomonadati; phylum Bacteroidota; class Chitinophagia; order Chitinophagales; family Chitinophagaceae; genus Hydrotalea; species Hydrotalea sp. The sequence continues at coordinate 17,312 of NZ_JBMFQT010000021.1, forward strand.
GGGGTTCCGGTACCTAACACATCGGCCCATTGGGCGCCCGTTACCATACCAATATGCGCTATAACCGGATTTTTTGTAGAGGCAATATCGGTAAAATGGCCATTCTTATCATTAACAAATAAATAGCTTTGCGGGTCAACCCCATAATTGCGGGGTTCATTTCGCCCACCTATAAATATATCAGGATAGCCATCATTATTAAAATCGTTTACTGCAACTGCTGATACATTCATCCCTGTATTAGGAAATGCATCTGTTTTAATGGTAAAGTTACCCTTACCATCATTCATATAAAGGCGTAATTGCATTTGTCGGGTATCGGAAGGTTGAGCGTTCCCTGAAGGACAGACCAACAAATCCATATCACCATCATGGTCATAATCCAAAAATGCTACTGCACCATCTTCAAAATCGCGGAACTGATCAAAGACAGGTTCAGACTTCTGAACAAAAGTACCGTTTGATTGCTGCAAATAAATTTGTCCGGGATGACCAACGGTACCGCCTATATATATGTCTGCTAAACCATCGCCATTTACATCGGCCACTGCACCCTTAGGACCTTCACGTGATAACATTTTTGGAATATTTCGTTCGTAGTTAAAATCTATATTGTCGTCTTCTACATGACGAATAAAAACAGATTTAACTGAATCGAGCAAGGGGGGTACCGTTGTATTTTCTTTTTTGAAGTAGGTATTAAAAGTATCGGGTTGTTGATAATGATACACTGTATCAACAGCAGGGGTTAAATAAGTTGTGATACCCAGGTTTGGCCAAATAATGCGGATGGAATCAATATGCGTTAGCTGTCCTAAACCAATAATTTGTTTATAATCCATAGAGGATTGAAAGCCACGACTTGGAAAAACATCGCGACTCATAATTTGTCCATTGGCATACACTTCAATTTTACTGCCAATGGCAAAAGTGTTTTGATTTGTGCCCTTTAGCATAAAGCCCAAATAATGATTATGGTTTAATTCGCGGCTGTTGTTTTTATACACAAAAGCTTCCATATTTTCATTATTTACTACTAAGTCTAAATCACCATCATTGTCTAAATCGCCATAAGCTGCTCCGTTTGAAAAGGAAGACTGCACTAAGCCCCATTCTTTTGCTTTATCTATAAAACGTAAGTCGTGTTGATTTTGAAAAGCCTTGTTCAATAACGGAGTTTGTGGAATTTTTAATAGTACTTGGTCTACATTATCTTTCTTACCGGTTAATACCATTTTCTGTATAACATCATTGGCAAAAAAATCAATAAAGTCTAAGTCAGTAACATCCCTATTCACCCCGTTGCAAACATAAATATCATTATAGCCATCATTATCCATGTCGAACATCAGTGCGCCCCAACTCCAATCTGATGCCGGAACGCCGGCATAATTGGCTATTTCAGAAAACCTTCCATTTTTATCATTTAACTGTAAACAGTTTTTTACGTATTGGTAATAAAAGCCTGCCCTTAACTTACTTCTAAACAAATCAATATTATCAAATGCACCGGTAGTTTTTAAACGATAATCATCATCAGGTAGCATATCCGTATTAAAAATATCAATACAACCATCATTATTTATATCGGCAAAATCGCTACCCATTGATGAGAAACTGGTATGTTTAATTCGATCTTCAAATTCATCTTTAAAAGTACCATTATGTTGATTGACATAAAGGTAGTCCCGTTCATATGAATCGTTTGACACGTAAATATCAGGATAACCATCCCCATTCACATCTCCAACTGAAATACCCAATCCAAAACTTATTAAACTGCTGTGCAGTCCTGCTTGTTGGGTAACATCCACAAAATGGCCATTATCATTGCGCAATAAATGATTGCCCCCACCTTTTAAAAAGTCTGCAATCTTCCAGGCGCTATCCGGCAAATCGCGATTATTATTAAAACCTAATTGGTTAACCGGAATAGGACTATTATCAATAATAAAGCAATCCAAATCACCATCTAAATCATAATCAAAAAACGAAACTTGTGTGGTATATCCCTTATGGTCTAAGCCATATTTATGTGCTTCTTCGGTAAAAGTATTATTATGGTTATTGATATACAGTTTATTGCGTCTGTTTCCATTACTCATGTGGCCTGAGTTACAAACATAAATATCTAACCAGCCATCATTATTAATATCTACAAACACTACGCCGGTACTCCACATACTGTCTTGCTTAAAACCTGCAGTGGCAGTAATATCTTTAAACTTAAAGTTGCCTTCATTTAAATACAATTTGTTTTCACCCATGTTAGAGGTAAAGAAAACATCGGGCAACCCATCATTATTAATATCACCAATAGCCACACCTCCACCATTGTAAAAATTTCTAAATAAAAAGCTATTTTCCAATCTTCCATCGGTAACGTCATTCCTAAAATGAATACCGGTATTGGTCATTAAAGTATATAAAGTATTTTTATTGCTTTGATGGCATGCTGTTAACAAAAGCAAAAGAGAAAAACCATATAAATATTTCATAATAAAATATACTTATCAAAAGAGCAATTGTAAAATAGCAACACAATACAATTGTTTTATACAAAATTGAATGGTTGTAAATGTAAGTACTTAGTGCGAATAATAAGTGAGGATGCAGGTATAAAAAAGTTATTGAAAAAAATTAATAACATCATTTTAAAGTATCCATTTATAGCATGCGATACTTCAAGAAAAACCAAACGACCGGATGAAACCGGTCGTTGGTTGATTGAATGTCAATATGAAGGGGTTGGTTTAATAACCAGGATTTTGTACTAAGTTAGGATTAGCAGCCAATGCTTGTGTTGGAATTGGATAAACTAAGTTTTTAGGATCATCATTGGGTTTATACTGCCAAGGTGTTAAGAATACACCAAAACGTATTAAATCGGTTCTTCTGTAACTTTCCCAATATAGTTCACGTCCTCTTTCTGCTAACAAAGTAGTAGGATCATCCACATTTGCAGGATTTACCAAAGTCATTGAAGTTAAAGCCGGTGCATTTCTGGCTGCACGTAATTGGTTTACTAAAAGTAAAGCTTGGGCGGTGTTACCTTTACGCATTTGCGCTTCTGCTACCATTAAAACCACATCTGGATAACGCATCAGCACCAACCAGTTACCTGAATTAGAGGAATAATATTTTCCGCTTGCATCTGTGAAGTCAGGTACATATTTAACTACACGAATACCGGTTACCTCTAAATTATTACCGGTTTCTATCATGTTCGATGCAATAGTAGGCGTGAAGGCCAAAGGATTACCCTTTCTATCTTTTAAGGGATTACCATTTTGATCATATTGTTGGCCTACTAACATACCCGGTCGAATACCGGAATTGGCAGTAGTAGCTCCATAAGGGCGCAAACCAATACGGCTATCTAATGAAGAATCTGCCATAGAATATGTTGTAGCCACAGGGCCGGCTGCATTCACACCAAAAGTGTTATAAAAATCACTCATAGTTGAAAAACCATTCCAACCAGCGTTTGGGGCTTGTGCAGTATAAGAGTTATAGTGCAAAGTCATCATCCAGCGAGCGTCAACTCCAGCATTATTTACAGGATTTCCTGATTGGTTAGCATAACCAAATATTAACTCCGGAGAATTACCATTTGTAGCATTAAAATTATCAAAAAAGTTAGCTGCGTATGAATAGTTTCCACTTGTCATAATTTGATTTCCGTAATAAATAACAGAATCTAAATCTGTGGAAGCAAAGGTTGGAGCTGCCCTATTCAAAAAAGCACCCCTTTGTAAATAGATGTGCATTAATAAAACCTTAGCTGCATCCTGAGTTGCTATATTTTTAGTGGCAGGAGAGCCAGATGATGCAGGTAAGTTGGGTAATGCTGCAGTTAATTCAGAAATAATAAAATTTATTGCAGGAGCACCAGATAATACAGTGGGTGCATTTAATAAATTATCACCTGGATTTCTGATGGGATATTGACCATATAAATCCAGTAGATAATATAAGGCATAGGCTCTAATAAATCTAGCCTGTGCAGCTTGTGATGCAGTAGGTGTAAAAGACAAAACATTGGTAGCATCAAAATTAATTTTGTTCAAGTTGTTGAACACATTTAATATTTGTTGGTGATCTGCATTCCAAGTATGGTTATGCACCACCCGCCAAACACCATTATCATCCCAGTCACCACCACGAGTGGGTACTAAAGATTCATCAGTTGAATTTTCTTCTAAAGAAAATACCTGATCTTGACCTGTAAATGGACCTGCCAAGTCAACATAAGCCGCATTCAACAACAATTGTGTTCCGTTGGCACCCAATGCGTTTGCTGCTTGTGATGCAGTAAGCGAGCTTTTTAATGATTGGTCCAGTTTTGTACAACCCACCATCATCCCTAACAATGGTATTGCAACTGCGAATATTTTTTTATAAGGTAGCATAGTTATAATTTTTAATAATAAACTTATAAAGAGAAATTTACACCAAATGATACAGTACGTTGTGTTGGATAAGGTAAATATTCAATAGACAATGAAGGATAACCGGCATTACTATGGTCTGTATTTACCTCTGGATCAAAACCAGTGAATTTAGTTATCACAAACAAGTTATTACCTGTTACAAAGGCACTCATATTTTTTATGTATTTACCAACATTACCTACTTGGTAGTTAATAGTGGCATTTCTCAATTTAAAGAAATTACCGCTTTGTAAAAACCGAGTTGAAGCTCCCACCGCAGAAGTAACACCTTCCGGAGAATTGTAGGCTGCTTTATCTATATTTCTACCGGCAACAATACCAGAAATGTTGGTAATGTTTGTAGCAGTATTGCTATATATTAAATAACCACCTTGTCCACCCGCATTAATTGTTAAAGTAAATTTCTTGTATCTTAAATCAGTACCAACACCATAAATGGTAGTGGGGTTAGGATTACCAGCTATGATAGGATTAGCACCAATTATTTGATTACCATTCGCATCAAATCCACCAAATGGTTTTAAATAAAACGCATCAATGGGCTGATTGTTCGTCATAATTTGTGCTAAAGTTCCAGATACACCCTGACCAGTAATTTGACCAGTTAAGATTTGTAAAGGTGTAGTAGTTCCTGGTGCATAAAAGTCGGTTAGCTTGTTTTTATTGTAAGCCATGTTAAAGTTTACATTCCAACCAAAGTTTTTATGATCAACAACTATAGCACCTAATGATAATTCAAAACCTTTGTTCATGATGTGACCGGGTAAGTTAATCCAGTAAGTGGCTGCCGGAGCAGGCTGAATAGCGTTGCTTTGGAAAAGAATGTTAGTGGTGTTTTTGCTATAATAGTCAAATGTACCAAACAACCTTCCATTAAACAATCCGAAATCTAAACCCAAGTCAGTTTGTGAAGTTTGTTGCCATTTTAAGTTAGGGTTAAAAACATTTGACTGGCCGATATTATTATAAGAGTTAACGCCAAATGATTCTTGTGAGGCAGAAGCAGGGAACTCTTGGCTACCTGTAATACCCCATGAAGCCCTTAGTGCTAAACTTGAAATTAACTTACTATCCTGAAGAAATTTCTCATTTCTCATTACCCAACGACCACTAACAGAAGGGAAATAACCATATTTATTATTGGCACCAAATTTATTGGAACCATCTGCACGCATTGTAGCAGTTAAAATATATTTTTCATCATAATTCAAAATAGCACGACCGAAATATGATTGGAGTGAAGTGGTAGGGTCTACGTAAATAGAGGGCAAATTCTGTGTATTGCCATTTTGTAAAACAGAAGTATAAGGTAGACTCAATTGGGTTTGATCTAAATTCGTATTAAAACCGGTAGCACTAAAGCTTTGGTTAGAATAATCTGAAGTCCAGTATTCATAACCGGCAACAGCATTTAGTTTTAATTTCTTGGTAATGTTTGCATCATAACTTAAGGTATGGGTAAAGGTCTGAGAAGTAAGAATAGCACCCGAAATAGCACCAAAACCCAACCCGGATAAACCGCTATAACCTTGAATAAAACCATCAATATTTGTTAAACGTGAACCTGTGGCATGGTTAATGGCATATAGGAATTTATAGTTTAAATTTTTTGCAATTTTATAAGAGGCACTGATATTTCCTAAAAATGTATTCAGATTTGAATTGTCTGAATAGGCTGCCAATAAAGACATTGGGTTACCAGAACCATTGGTTGGATAATTAAAAAGACCATTGCTATTGTTGAAAGGCTGAGTTGGGTTCCAACTTAAAGCAGAACTAATTAAGTTACCTTGAGAACCGGCGGTATTGGATACGTTAGGTAACTGATAAGATACATGACCGGCAATCATATTAAAGCCAATAGTCAACCGCTTATCTAACATTTTATATTCGCCGTTAAAAGAAGCAATATACTTGGCAAGATCTGTATTTTTAATAATACCGGGTTGATTTGAAGCTAAGAAAGAAGCCCTGAATCGTCCGTTTTCATTACCGCCACTAAAAGCTAAATTATAGTTTTGAGCAATAGTATTTTGCTCAATAGCTTTAAAAGGGTCTACACTTACACCCCCATCTAAACTACTGGGTAGGTTATACTTGGTAAGCGCTTGTCTAAATTGTGCAGCATTTAATATGTCATATCTTTTCATGTATCCGGCATTCACACCATAGGAAACACCAGCTTCAACTTTTAATGGTCCGCCGGTAGCTTTTTTGGTAGTAATTACAATTACGCCATTAGCACCACGAGAACCGTAAATAGCAGTTGCAGAAGCATCTTTTAATACGTCTACTTGAGCAATATCATTCATATTAATGAATAACAAAGGGTTATCATCAGGTGTAGTTCCAAAACCACCCGCATTTAAGGTAACGGAAGGACGGGCAGTTCTACCATCCAAAGGCACTCCATCAATTACATACAAAGGTTGTTGCCCGGCAATTAATGAACTGTTACCTCTTAATTTAACGGTAGTAGCAGTACCTGGCTGACCACCATTCGATACAATTTGCAAACCCGCTACTTTATTTTGCAACAATTGGTCGGGTGAACTGATGATACCTTGGTTAAAGTCTTTCGCTTTTACAGAAGTCAAAGCACCTGAATAATCATTTTTACGAGCAGTACCATAACCAATTACTACCACATCGCCCAACTGATCGGCAGAAGGCACTAATGAAATATTAATGGGTGAACCGGTAACGGCAATTTCCTGGGTAACAAAGTTCAAGGAACTAATTACCAATGTTTTTGAATCTGCAGGGGCATTCAATTTAAAAGTACCGTCAGCACCAGTTTGAGTACCATATTGGGTACCCTTTACCACAACAGAAGCTCCGGCAACAGGGCTACCGTCTTTCGAATCGGTTACCTTTCCGGTAATTACTTTTGTTTGGGCAAATGCTGCGGTGGAGAACAAAGCCAAAAATAGGTAGAGCATACCTTTGGCAAGCGTTTTTAAGTTCATAAAGCTAGCGTTTAGTTAGATTAATGTGTTAAATTTACACCTTTTATCCGTTTAAGAAAACTTTTTGTTAATTTTCTTAAAACAATGTGTTAATTAGACATCTAAATTATTCGAATTGTTGCATGTGTTCATACTTTATTCAAAATAAACCGACTGCAAACGTTTGCGAAAATGTTTGCAGGGGAAAACTTCCTTCACATTTAATTCACATTTAAGCATCCCGGCATGAATAACACTACTCTAAAAAAAATTTCAGAAGTATTAGGCATTAGTATTTCAACGGCTTCAAGGGCATTGAAAAACCACCCCGATATTTCTGAAAAAACCAAAGCCAAAGTAATTGAACTGGCTCAAACACTAGATTACGAACCCAATGCTAATGCTATTCACTTACGTACCAATAACAATCGGCTTTTAGGTATTGTGGTACCCAGTATTTCTAATTTTTTTTACGATGCATTTATTGCAGCTATTGAGGAAGAAGCACGACAAAAAGGCTATTCCGTTATAATTCTTCAATCGGGCGATAACCCTGAAGTGGAAGCCAATAACCTAAAACTGCTGCGGCAGAACCGTGTATGTGGCGTATTTGCTTGCATTACCCCTTCTACAACGCAAATGCAACCTTTTGAAAAAATAACGGCTATGCAAATTCCGGTGGTATTTTTCGATAAAGTACCCGATTATGCCAATTCTATCCGCATTTCCATTGCCGATGCTGAAGCAGCAAGTATGGCTGCTGAAGCTTTAAATGAAGCAGGTATAAAAAAAGTACTGGCTATATTTGGTAATCCCGCTATGTCTATCACTAAAAAACGGATGCAGGCCTTTACCAACACTATTCAGTTTCCAAAATCTTGTAACCTTTTATATGCCCATAGCTTTAACGAAGCTTATACATTAACCAAAACACATTGCAGCCATAAATCTATTCCTGAAGCTGTTTTTTGTATGAGTGATGAAATATTAACAGGTACTATGAAGGCTATTTTAGAATTAGGCATACATATACCCAAGCAAATAAAAATAATTGCATTGAGTAATGGTTTTTTTCCGCAACTCTATTACCCCAATATCACCTATATTGAAACCAGTGGTTACCAACTGGGCAAATTATCATTCCATAAAATGATGGATTGCATTAATGGCGACAGAACTTCTACAGAATTAACTGTTCCTTGCTCACTCATTAAAGGTGGATCATTATAAATGCTGTGAATGAATGATTGATGCAAAATACTTCTTCATAACCGTTTATTATTGAGCATTACCGAATATGATAAGGCTTCAATACTTTGTTACTGCAACTTTGCAACATATTTACTCATTTCCATAAATCCTTTTGTATGAAATTTGTTTTGATGTTTATCCTAATGCTGTTGATGGCTTCTACCCCACTGCAGCCTTTTGCACAGGCACATCGATATGACCCACCTTGGAACACTCCTCCTAAAAGTGCCTTAAACTTCACAATTCCGGGTGTAGACAATGTACCCGATTTATATGGCGATATCAATAATGCACAATTAGTCATCTTCTTTGCCGGCAATCAATACATGTGTGTGGGCGATTTAATTGAGGCTTTTAAAAGAAAATACCCGCAATACCAACGCGTATTTGCCGAAACATTACCTCCCGGCATTTTAGCGCAACAAATTGAAGGTGGATCCATTACCATTGGCAACTTACGCATCACTTTACAGGCGGATGTATATACTGCCGGTAAAAGCCGTATGTTACAAATGCTTCCCTATGTAACTGATACTGCTACTTATGCCTTTAATAAATTGGCTATTATGGTGGCAAAAGGCAACCCGAAACATATTCACAACCTAAACGATTTGGGTAAGGCCGGCGTAAGAGTTAGTATGCCTAACCCTGAATGGGAAGGCATTGCCAAACGTATTGAAGAAGCTTACATTAAAGCCGGCGGCGATGCATTGAAGAAAAGAATTATGGTGCAGAAAGTTCAAAACGGCTCTGCTTATCTTACACAAATACACCACCGTCAAACACCCATGCGCATTATGTATGGTGAAAGCGACGCAGGACCCGTTTGGTATTCTGAAGCATTTTACCAACAAAGCATTGGCCATCCGCTTCAAATGGTTACACTTCCCGAATCTCAAAATGTGAATGCCATTTATATGGCCGGATTATTGAAAAAAGCACCTCACGCACAAGCCGGTAAAGATTTTTTGCAATTCCTAAAAACAGATACCGCTAAAGCTATTTATCGGAAATATGGATTCACAACTCCTTAAACATTCAATTCATCCTTTTTACAAAAGCCAATACCGTTAGGTTATTGGTTTTTTTGTGCCGTTAATAAAAATACCGGATATTTTTTCCCATTATTTCTTTCAATAGTAAAGCAAGTTTGATGTTGCACTTGATTGAATCCAAGGTTGTTTAGTTGCTGCCCCAGTTCATCCGGATTAAACCCTTTATGCACCTGCATGCCGGGCTCATGAAAACTACCATCTTCTGAATATAAGTCGGCAATAGCTAAGTAACCGTCAGTATTTAACAATTCATGAAAAGTTTGAAATATAGCCGGCACATCCATAATATGGTGTAACACCATTTGTGTATAAATAATGTCAAACTTTTCATTATAAGTCCCATTTTCTAAATCGAGTGCTACAGTACGAATATGTGGTGTTTGATAATAAGCTATTTTTTCTTCACACACTTTCAGCATCTCAGCCGAATTATCCATTAATACAATTGCTTTAAAAGCATCTTTTAAAATAAAACTTAGTAAGCCCGTCCCGGCACCATATTCCAATGCTTTCCAATTGTTTTGTAGCGGTATCATTTGTTGTAAAGCAGCAGCAATGGCCATCGACCGTTCTTGATGGATTTTATCTTTATCCCAATCTTTGGCTATCGTATTAAAATGATCCTTACTATCTGTAATCATCTTTAAAAATTATGTAGTTTTTAATAAAATAAACCTGCATTTACTTAACATTATCAAATGCAATTTTTATTTTGTTTGACAAATATCTGTTACTAATAACAACTAAAGCATTTTTTTGTTGATTAAAGCCCTTTACTAATTCCTGTTTAAAAACCAAATGACTAATTTTCTTTTACCTTGCTTTTACTAACCAAAATTATTTTGTTATGGAACAACCATTGGAAGAAATACGCAACAAACAAAAAGCTTCGTGGAATAAATTTTCGTCCGGCTGGAAAAAATGGGACATGCTTACAATGGATTTTTTACAACCCATAGGCAATAGCATGATTACTTTCATTAACCCCAAGCACCAGTTAATGGTTTTAGATATTGCCTCCGGCACCGGAGAGCCCGCCTTAACCATTGCAGAAAGGTTGCACAAAGGCAAGGTAGTTATGACAGACTTGTCGGATAAAATGTTGGATGTAGCACGAGAAAAGGCTACAAAAAAAGGTATTCTCAATGTAGATACTGTGGTGTGCGATGTATGCGAATTACCCTTTGCCAACAATACCTTTGATGCTGTTACCTGCCGCTTCGGGTTTATGTTTTTTCCCGATATGCACCTGGCGGCACGGGAAATGATACGGGTATTAAAACCCGGCGGCAAATTGGTTACGGCCGTTTGGGGTGTACCCGAAAAAAATATTTGGGTTACAGCCATTGCTAACTCCATTCAACAACATCTGCAATTACCTGTACCTCCTCCTGAAGCACCGGGCATGTTTCGTTGTGCTAAAAAAGGATTACTAAAAAATATTTTTGAACAGGAGCAATTAAAAAATGTATTTGAACAGGAAGTAAACAGCCAACTGCACAGTGGCACTGCAGAAATGTATTGGAATATGATGACTGAAATTGCTGCCCCATTTGTTAGTGCCCTTAGTAAAGCCGATGCAAACACAGCTGCCACCATTAAAAAGGAAGCTATACAAACAATAGAACAGCATTTTGGCAAAGTAAATGTATCTATTGATGCATCAGCCCTTGTAATTGGCGGAGAGAAGTAACAATCTGCAAGATAAAATGATTACTGTAAGTTTAACACCAAGATTACTAATTGTATCATTTACTGTGCGAAATTTACCTATCATTTAATCATAAAAAACAGGCACCATGGAATATGTTCGTTTTGGCAATACCGGTTTAAAAGTTTCTAAAATTTGTTTGGGCACTATGACTTATGGCCGCCCTACAGAACGTTGGCCATGGGCTTTAAACGAAGCCGACAGTATCCCCTTTATTAAAAAAGCTTTAGACTTAGGTATTAATTTTTTTGATACAGCCGATATTTATTCCTATGGCGCCAGTGAAACAGTATTGGGTAATGCTTTAAAAAAATACACCAGCCGCCACGAAGTGGTGATTGCTACCAAAGTATTTAACCCCATGAGTGCTAATCCTAACGATGGGGGCTTGTCGCGAAAGCACATTATGCACTCTATTGATGCCAGTTTAAAAAGATTACAAACCGATTATGTGGATTTATATCAAATTCATCGCTGGGATTACCAAACACCTATTGAAGAAACCATGGAAGCCCTGCACGATGTGGTAAAAGCCGGTAAGGCCCGTTATATTGGCGCTTCCTCTATGTTTGCTTGGCAATTTGCCAAAGCTTTGTATACTGCAGATGTACATGGGTGGACCCGTTTTGTATCTATGCAGCCGCATTATAATTTAATATATAGAGAAGAAGAAAGAGAAATGATACCCCTTTGTATGGACCAAAAAATTGCTATTATACCATGGTCACCATTAGCTCGTGGTTTATTAACCGGAAAACGCACTGCTGCCCGCAATGAAACATTGCGTGCTCAAACAGATGAATACGGTAAAAAATTATACCAAAAAGAAAGTGATTTTGCCATTGTGAATGCAGTAAATGCTTTAGCAGAAAAACGTGGTTTACCGCCAGCTCAAATAGCATTAGCCTGGGTACTTAGTAAACCCTACATTACAGCACCTATTGTGGGGGCCAGTAAACCCGGGCAATTAGAAGATGCCGTAGCAGCTTTGGAAGTTCAGCTTTCACCAGAAGAAATAAACAGTTTAGAAAGTTTATATGAACCGCACCCCGTTTTAGGGCATCAGTAAGTTGTTTATTTGAGCATTAATTTTTTAATACTTCTTCAAAAATTTCACGCACCATAGCTGTGTATAGTTCTAACTCTTTTTTGGTGCAAGGCGGAATTTGAATTTTTTGTAAAGCGGTTTTAGGAAAATAAAAAGTACTGCCAAACTCTTTTACTATATCGTCTTCATGCACCTCTACCTTATACACCGTGTTGGGGTACGATATTAGTTCTGTAACCTTTGCAACATTGCTTTTGCCGTTGTAATGAAAACTAATGGTTGTCATAAGATAAGTTTGCTTTAAAGAATTTGAATGGGCAATTCCAATTCTAAAAAGTAAAGAATATACTTTTAAATTTAGACAAATTTACCCCCACAAATTGGAAAAAGCCGATTTTAGGGGTTTTACTACATCGTTTTCAAGGTGCCAACTACAAGTATGGCAATGAAGTTAGTATAAGCAAAAAGCAGTTTAAAAAATTAAATAGCTACACTTTCATTTCCCATCAATTGCGCTTCGCACTTTATTTTCAAATATTCCGGTACTGCATACTTCTAAAACAATATTATACCATAAATTATCAGTGGTAGTAGTGTTGTTGGTAGCATTGGCGGTTTGGCCAAAACCTGCAATGCGGGCATCGGTATAGGCTAAGTTTATTTGTAAATAAGTGTGGTTGTTTTGTTCGTACAAATGCATCATCCATGCACCATTTAAAATGGAAGGACGAATAGTAGGTTGTACCATTGTCCAATCGCGGTATTTTGAACATACCAAATAGGCTAAACTATCGGTGGGTGCATCATTGGCATTTTCCTATGTGTAATGTTTTAAAAATGAAACCTTATCGGTTATAAGAACGCCATCCGCTTTATCCAATGTTTTTAATCCAATTCCTTCTCTCATAAAAAATTAATTAATGCATCCCATGCTGCTGCTTTGCTCAATTCGGTTGAAAAAGTATAACCGGCTTTATGATAAGTACCTTTTAAAGGAACTACATGCATGGCACAGGAACTACATAAACAGAGCAAAAAAATAACGAAAAGGTTTTTTATAAAAGAAATTTAATATTTTACAAAATTGGCATAATAATTAATGGATAGGTTATTGGTATTTATCTTCAGTTGCAGGCTAACCGTATTTAATTGCGTAATTAATAAACGGGCAGTATCGGTACTTCCCATTAAGCTTAATTGATTATTGGTTACTTTATAGGTAGTATAAGTAGTTCTTCCACCTAAAATATAATATGCCGTATCGTTGGCTTTAAACTGCAACGAGTCAGCAAAATTGGCAACAAATGCAGTATCATAAACAGTGCGGGAATTATATAATTTACCCGCCAAATTCAGGGTATCAATTTGGCTGTTTTGATAACGCCAATTACCTACAATAGCAGCAGTATAGTTCACACTATCCTTTTTCTTACAACCAATTGCAATGAATACCGCCAATACCATGAATAATACATATTTCATACAATCTATAATTTAATGAATGGGTTTTTTTAATTGATTTACATAAGCAGTATCACGGTAATACACTCCGTTATAAGTAGTAACAAAAAGGTATTTTCCTGCTCTTGTCAGGGAAGTTATTCTTGAATTGTTCGGAATGCCGGTATTGTTCAGTTCATTCAAATAAAAATTATTCCCATTCATGCCCACAATAAAAAGTTTATTGGAACCCATAATGGTAGCATAAAGTTTATCATCAATTATTCTGAATACATAACCTGAGCCATTGGGGTTGTTGGCAATAGTATTGAATTGTTGCCATGTTTCGCCCTTATCGGTTGAGTAAAAAATATTGCCGTAGGAATTAATGAATAAATTATTACCGATTGTAAACATATTATAAAATTGGAAATTATTCCCTACCGTTGGGCTAACCGGATTATACCCAAATGCCTTTACATTACCCAATGTATCAATTCTATATAACTGGCTATTGAAATAAACAAAAAATTTGTTGAAGAATGTTGCACAATAATAATAAGAGGTTGCGGTTAATGTTCCGGCTGCCGGCGATAAACTAACCATTTTTACAGAAGACATATTGGGATGTGTGGGTATGCCGGGCGGACCAATAAAACTTGTATCTAAATTTACTAAATCAAAACGAACGGTTTTATAATCAGCCGTTTCTACCGGCGACAGCATATAATGGCCGCTATTCAAGGGGTATGATCCTACCGGATAGCATTGGTCAGGCGAAGCGTAAAGTTGGCTAAATATACTATTTAAACCCGGCGTATAATTGGGCACATAAATAAACTGAGAAAACTGATTATTATAAGGTATATGCAAAATATTGATGGTATTATTGGTAGCGTAATAGATGCAGTAATTATTATAAAAATTTATGGCAGAAGTGGCTTGTAAATTATCATTAACATTCAATAGATTCGTAAACATTCCATTACTGAAACCATTTTTGCCAACGTTTACCGTATAGTAGAACGTGCCGTTGGCCACCACCAATAAGCTATCATTAAAACAACCACTATTGTAAAAATTGGCACCAATAAGATTTACTGCATCTAAAGATTGCCAGCTATTATTGATATTACTGGTAGTGGACTGCACTATTTGTGTAACCGTTTTTTTGCAGCCAACCAAAAATAACAGGCCGGCAACCATTATTGCCAATGCCGGCATTGCTTTTCTCTCTTTCATAAGCAAAAAATATTATTCAAAAATAACCCTAGCGATATATAGAAAAAAACGTATTTCTACGTATTATAAAATTTATTTTTTTAATTTGTAATCTTTTTTAAACTGAGTATATGCTACAAATGCAGGCAGATAGGCATTTTAGAGGGTTTAACCCAAAAAGATAGCATTGCATTAAAGAATCATTAAAAAGCTAGTATTTTTAAAAATCTATATTCTGATAATGCTGTTTTACAAAATGAACGCAAAAAAAGCAGCTTGAATAGCTGCTCGTATTAATAAAAAAGATGGCTGAATGTGGTCTCACCAAGAATCGAACTTGGATCTAGAGTTTAGGAAACTCCTATTCTATCCATTGAACTATGAGACCATTGACTTTTACAGGTAAAGAGGGCCACAAATGTAGGCGTTTCCTTTGTAAATTAGAAAGTAGGATTGCATAAAAATGCTTCTAAGCAGGTTATAGCTTAACAAACAAAATTGATATCCTCCGACCATAAAAAGCCTCTTTGTTAATGTCTTTTGTTGGCATATTTTGTCCAAATTTAAGTGACGATTATTCGTCAACCTATTTTAGGACAAGACATTAGGCTTATTCCTTTGTATTTTCTACTCTATAAATTTAATAATCTCTGTCTTTATCCTACTGTCAATCTCTGCATCACTTACTTTTTTTGAGTTATAATCGTCCAACAGAGTAAAGAGGTACTGATATAAGAATTTGCCATCAACTTTTGCTTTAAGTTTAATGGTATCATGTGTGTTCATATATGCTGTCCAAACGGTTTGAACTTTTAGCCAATATGCTTTGTTATGCTCCCAATAATTTTTAGCTGCTGCACATTCGCTATTTGCAATTCTCTTAT
>NZ_JBMFQT010000022.1:0-26520 GCF_049968455.1 Hydrotalea sp.
GTGCAATAAGGGAACCCACGCAAAGAAAATGCAGAAAGTAAACGGAAATGTAGGCCAGGCAATTACAAACAATAATCCACTAACGATACTAAGTAAAAATAAATGACTTCTTTTCAAGCAAAAAAATTTGCTCGAAAGTTCGGTAATTTTTTGAAAGTATTGAAAAGGTTATTGTTATCAATTCTTTTTTTCTAATTGATATAACTTGTTCAACTGCTGCAGTGCTTTAGGTATTAGAATAGTATTTTCAATTAGTGTATGTTCGGAAAGATTGTTATACATAGCACTTAACATTTTGAAACAAAGCTGTATGCCTTTGCAAGCTTGGGGTGGCGGAGTAAAGTTTTGCGTAACACTTTTAATTTTTTCAATTAAATCGGATGAATGGTCATGTTCTTTTTCAATTAAATTAATTAGGTTATCAATATAATTTTTTGAAAGCTCTTTAGGTAAATGGTTGGTTTGTTGTAGTGTTAGTATAATTGGAAATAGTTTTGATTCTTCATAAATTAAATGTGCTGTAATTTCATCTTTCCACATTTCAAAATAAAACAGTACATCCGATAAAATTGGCAGTTGGTCACCATGTTTTTGTGCTATTTTTTCTAGCTGTGCTAAAACTATTGGCAACTGTATTTTTAAATATGTATGGTAATGCTGAGTAATATAATTGATTAATTCACTGAACGATTGATTACTTAATGAATCCTTATCCCTTTTTTGCTGATTGACAATTTGTTGAATATCGTACGCAAGTTTCAGGGATGGAAGGTTGTGCAGATGACTAATCTCCTCAATGTTTTTTTTACTGAAGTGGCAGTAACTGATATGGTGCTTTTCTAACACTGCTAATACTGCCGGGCATTTTTCTACAATAACATGAAGCGGTGTTTGTAAAAGATTTTCCATTTTTTTAGGGCAAAAGTATGGGTGGGAACCAGGCAAAAAAATGATTATAATCAGTTGTTGCTAAAGTGATGGATGATTTATATCAATTGTAAAGAATTATTGAAATGGTGATGATATGTTTCAAAAAAAAAGCCCCATTTAGCTATGAGGCTTTGCTGAATAGTATTGTTGCGGTACAAGTGTGCGACGCAACAAAAGCATAATAGGTGTACCGCTAGCCAGTTACCAAAATATTATTTTCGGCTATAGTTGGGGGCTTCTTTAGTAATATCAATATCGTGGGCATGGCTTTCTTTCATGCCTGCATTGGTAATTTTTATAAAAGTTGCATTTTGTAATGCTTTAATGTTGGCAGCACCACAGTACCCCATACCTGCTCGTAAACCTCCAACAAATTGATACACTACTTCGCTTAAATATCCTTTGTAGGCCACTCTTCCTTCAATACCTTCAGGAACAAATTTTTTAATATCATCTTCCACATCCTGAAAATAACGGTCGCCACTGCCTTGACTCATAGCACCTAAACTGCCCATTCCACGGTATTCTTTAAATTTACGTCCTTCATAAATAATGGTATCGCCGGGGCTTTCTTCAACACCTGCAAATACGCTACCCATCATAACAGTATTGGCACCTGCGGCTAATGCTTTTACCATATCGCCGGTATACCGAATGCCACCATCGGCTATGCACGGTATGCCCTTTGCTTTTAATGCCTGGCTAACTTCCATTATAGCAGTTAATTGTGGAACACCTGCACCTGCTACAATACGTGTGGTACATATAGAGCCGGGTCCTATTCCTACTTTTACACAATTGGCACCGGCTTCGGCCAAAGCTTTTGCACCGGCTGCAGTACCAATGTTTCCGGCAATAATTTGTAGGTTTTTAAAATTTTTGCGTAATGTTTTTAATGCATCTATTACACCTTTACTATGCCCATGCGCACTATCTAATGTTACTACGTCAACGCCTACCTGTATTAAAGCATCGGCACGGTCTAATAAATCTTTTGTAATGCCTAATGCAGCACCAACTAGTAAACGGCCATAGCCATCTTTAACTGCATTGGGATTGTTTGTTAATTGTAAAATATCGCGATAGGTAATAAGGCCAACTAATTTGCCTTGCTTGTTTACAACAGGTAGCTTTTCAATTTTATAATTTCTTAAAATGCTGGCAGCTTTTTTTAAATCTGTTCCTTCGGGTGCGGTAATTAAATTTTCTTTGGTCATTACCTCAGCCACTTTTTTGTTCTTGTTGTTTTCAAAACGAAGGTCGCGATTGGTTAATATGCCTACCAGTTTTTGTTCGTCGTTTACAATAGGTATGCCGCCAATTTTGTTTTCCTTCATTAGCTTCAAGGCATCACCAATGGTGGCATCAACTAACAAGGTAACGGGGTCAATAATCATTCCGCTTTCACTTCGCTTCACTTTACGAACCTGTTCAGCTTGTTTTTCAATGCTCATGTTTTTATGTAAAATTCCTAAACCGCCTTCTCGGGCAAGTGCAATAGCCAAATTGGCTTCGGTAACTGTATCCATAGCTGCAGACAGCATGGGTACATTCAATTTTATTTCTTTGGTTAAGTAACTGGAAATATCTACTTCGCGGGGTAAAACCTGACTGTAAGCAGGCATTAATAATACGTCATCAAACGTAAGCCCCTCTCCAAAAAGGCGCGATGTTGGTGTGGTTTTGCCGGAATTTTTTTGTGTTGCCATGTGCAAAGATAGGGCACTAAAACATTACAATACAAATTTGTGTATTTTACCCATATTGTTTTAGTTCAACCGATACATTTTTCCGGGTAAGGCCGTTATTAAATTTTGTAATTCTAAATTTAAAATAGCTGCGGCTACATTGCTGCTACTTAATCCACTTTGTAAATACAGGGTGTCAATAGGTAGGGTTTCCTGTTGTTGCAATAGTTGCACAAGTATTTTTTCATCTTCTGTTAAGTCAATAAATAAACTGCGTTGGGCAGGTGCTTTTACGGGTTTATGCAACCATCCCAACTCTTCTAATAATTGTTGGGTATTTGTAAAAACAATGGCCTTGTTTTGTTGAATTAATTTTAAGCAGCCACTACTTTTTGCATCGGTTAATCTGCCGGGTACGGCAAATAAATCGCGATTATAGTTAATGGCTAATTCTGCGGTAATCATGCTGCCGCCTTTGGTAGCTGTTTCAATAACAATGGTAGCATCACTCATGCCGGCTACTATGCGGTTGCGTTTGGGGAAATTGTGTTTTTCCGGACTTATATTATGTCCAAATTCAGTTAACAAACCGCCATTTAACAGCATTTCTTTGGCTAATTGTTTGTGTTGTGGCGGATATAATGTACTTAAGCCATGTGCTAACACACCAACGGTAGGTAATTGCTGTTTAATGGCTGCTTTATGTGCTATACTATCAATGCCAAAGGCTAAACCACTTATTACAAGGATATTGTAAGGAACCAAAGCTTCAATAATTTGTTCGGTAATTTGTTTGCCGTAATCGGTATGTAAACGAGTACCAATAATACTAATGGTTTTGCTATTGTTTAATGCGGCATTACCGCGATAGTATAATACTGTTGGGGCATCGTAACAATGCAATAAGCGTTGTGGGTATTGCGGATTGTTAGTAGTGAGTATTTGAATTTGATGCTTTTCGCAAAATGTTATCTCTGATAATGCTGCATCAAAATCTTGAAACGATTTAATGGCCTTGGCTCGCACTTCTCCAATGCCTTCAATAAATGATAATTCTTTTTTGCCGGCTTTAAAAACTGCTTGTGCCGAATGAAAATGTTCTAATAAAAATTTTGCCTGAACAGGGCCAATACCCGGCACCTGAGTTAATGCAATATCATAAAGCAGGGAATCTTCCATAGGCGTGAACAAAGATTTTAAAGTCAATATATGTAATTTTTATTTTATTGACATTAAAATTCTGTAATTACCAACACCGTTCTTCTATTTTTAATACGTCCGGCTTCGGTATTATTGTCGGCAATGGGGTTTGCCGGTCCATAACCTTTATAACTTAATCGTTTATAATCAATGCCGTTTAAAGCTAAATAATTGGCAACAGAACGTGCACGTTGTGTAGATAGCAGTATATTGGCTTCCTGATTTCCTGTGTTGTCAGTATAACCTTGTACTTCAATTTTAACACTGGGATTTTCGGACATAAATTCTATTACTTTCTTTAATTCAATAGTATCTTGTGGTAGAAGTTCGTATGAGTTAATATTGAATTGAATGTTTTTAAAAGTAAATGATGCTTTATTGCTGATAGGGGTTAAATAAATGTTTTTTTGATAGGTACTATCGGCATGGTGTTGTTGTAAATTAAATAATTCACTGTATGGTAAATAGCCTTTTCTGTTAATAACAAAGGTGTAGTTGGTACCCACCGGTAGGGGAACAAAATATTTACCTATTTCATCAACCTTAATTTGCATCGTTGGCTTACCGGTTTGGTTGTTAATTAATTCAATGGCACAGGGTACACCTTTTTGGGTATTTGCATCGAGTACTGTGCCTTGTACAAACAAGGTTTTCAAAGGTTGAATGTGGGGTGGGATAATAAAAGAATAAAGATCTAATCCACCACGGCTGTCGCTTCTATCGCTGGCAAAATAGCCGGTTGTTCCTAAAGAGTTGATAGTAATGCTTCCTTCATTTTCGATGGTGTTGATGGGGTAGCCTACATTTTCAGGTTGACTCCATTTTCCTAAACTGTCTTTACGCATAATAAACAAGTCGGTGCCGCCATATCCGGGTAACCCATCACTAGTAAAATAAAGCGTTTGATTATCGGCATGTATGTATGGATAGGCTTCATCGCCCGGTGTATTTACTAGTGGACCCATATTAATGGCAGATCCCCAAAGGCCATTGGGTTGACGTATGCAATAATACAAATCGCGGCCACCATATCCACCCGGCCTGTTGCTACTAAAGTATAAAATATGATTGTCGGGGCTTAAAGCAGGCGAGCTGTCCCAGTATCCTGAATTTACGTTTGGCCCCAGGTTTTCAGGTTCACTCCAGCCTTCGGGTGTCCAATATGAAATATACAAATCAAAATTGCCAAATCCATTTTTAAAATCGCCGGCAAAAATAAGCCAGTCGCCATCGGCAGAAACTGTTATGGCGCCTTTATAGGGCTGCAAATTAATATCGCCTTTAATTAATTCAGCTTTAGAAAATTTTTGCTTTCGAATAATGCTTTGGTAAAAGTTTTCTGTTGCATTTGCTTCGCGGCGGGTAAAAATAAGTAAGCTGTCATCAATAGTAAGAGTAGGGTAGTATTCCGATAAAGGTGTGTTAACACTATCGCCCAAATTTTTAGGTGCAAAGGCAACCACGTTATTTTGAGGATGTGTTTGAGCATAATGTATAGCAAAGCGATAACACTGCTGCCGATACAAGGCACTTTTTTTGCTTACCTCATTTAAATTAGGCAAGTTTAAAAATTGTTCAATAGCATTTTCTGCATCATTAAAACGCCCCATGCCCGCCAGATTAATTGAGTAGGGTAAATTATATGGCAAAAAGTAACTACTATCCATTGCTTTTACTTTTTCATAATAACGGATAGCTAAGGGATAATTTTTTAATTCACCATAAATACCTGCTAATGATAACCAGGCATCTAAATAGGTAGAATCTTGTTTCAATACTTTATGTAACACCGGTATAGCATCTTTTACAAAACCATCATTTAAATATTGCATGGCTTTGTTGTATTGCTGTTGCAAATTTTTATTGGTTGTGTTTTTGGCATTTTGAGCTGATGCCAATAATTGTGCAAAAAGAAAAATGAGCAATAATGTGTTTTTCATTAAAATAACTAGTGTGATGAATGGTTTTTAGGATGATATATCAATAATACAATAATTTATTTTGAATTAGAAAATGTAATGGCGTACTATCTAAGTTCGGATATTGTTTGAATAAACGCTGTTAAAAATTTAAGGTACATTGATGTATTTGTGTATTTGGAGGCTAAGTTCCCATTGGGGATTTTGTTCAATATATTCAATGATGAGTGGTGTAACAATTGCTGCTTTGTCCCACTCAGGTTGCAAATACAATTTACAGTTGGGGTTGGTTTGTTTAGCAAATTGTTCGGCCCATTTAAAATCGTGTTGATTAAAAATAACCACTTTTAATTCATTGGCTAAGGGAACTATTTCTGGTAAAGGGGCTTTAAATTTTTTAGGGGAAAGGCAAATCCAATTCCAATGTCCACTAAGTGGCGATGAGCCGGAAGTTTCAATATTAGTTAAAAAGTCCGCTTTTTGTAAAGCTTCCGTTAATTCATTCAGCGGATGCAATAAGGGTTCACCTCCGGTAATTATGCATAATACATTTTTTGTGCTGCCTGCTTTTTCAGTAACTGTTGTTATAGCTTTTTGAACAATGGCTTCAATAGTAAATAATGGATGTTTTTGTGCATCCCAACTTTCTTTTACATCGCACCAAACACAGCCTACATCGCATCCACCTAAACGGATAAAGTAAGCAGCATGGCCTTGGTAATAACCTTCGCCTTGCAGCGTATAAAAACTTTCCATTACGGGTAGCTGTTGCATGTTGGTATAATAATTATGCTTTTTTATTATTTAAATAAGCTTGTAAAGTATTGCTTAATAAACCGGCAATGGTCATTAAGCCAACGCCGCCGGGAACGGGTGTAATGGCAGCAGTTTTGGGTGCCACTTCGTTAAAAGCTACATCACCCTTAATCCTAAACCCTATTTTTGCAGTGGCATCTTCAACTCTTGTAATACCCACATCAATAACAATAGCCCCTTGTTTTACCATGTTGGCTGTTACAAATTCAGGCTTACCTAAAGCCGCAACTAAAATATCGGCTTGTAAACAAATATCTGTTAAGTTTTGCGTATGTGAGTGAGCAATGGTAACTGTGCAATTGCCCATAGGAATATTACTGCTCAATAAAATACTCATAGGGCGGCCAACAATATTACTTCTACCTACAATTACAGCATGCTTGCCTTTTGTTTGTACATGGTAATGTTCTAATAATAGCAAAATGCCATAAGGCGTTGCAGGAATAAAAGTTGGTAAACCTTGCACTAGCTTGCCTGCATTAATGGGGTGAAAACCATCCACATCTTTTTCGGGATGAATGGTGGCAATTACTTTTTGTTCGCTAATATGTTTAGGTAAGGGTAGTTGTACTAAAATACCATCTACAGTTTCATCATTGTTAAGCTGTTCAATGGTTTGCAGAAGTGTACTTTCCGGCACATTTTCATCTAAACGAATTAACAAAGATTCAAAACCTGTTTCTGCACAGTTTTTTACTTTACTGGCTACATAAGTTTCACTAGCACCATTGTTCCCCACTAAAATTGCGGCTAATTTTGGCGGTCTGTGTCCTTTATCAGTTAATTCAGCTACTTGTGCTTTTAATTTTTCTTTTACCGCTTCGGCGGCAACTTTACCATCTAACAAAATCATTAGGCAAAGTTAATTGTAATTTTTGGAGCATAAGTGCTTAAGGGTTATTTGTAGTAAAAAAGTGTGAGCAATGCATTCATCCCAACAACCGTTTGTATTATTTTTTTTACAATTTAATTTATTTTAATGCTAAAACAAAACTTTGTTAATGCTTTGTGAATGTGTATTTTAAGGTGTTTTACAGGTGTGGAATAATAAAATTTTTAGGACTATTCTTTATTTTTTAATCAAATTCTAATTTCACTTTGCAGCATTTTTTCATGTATTATGTCCTTATATTTGACCACTGTTATAATTTAACAATTGCTTAATGGTAATTGATAAGGTATAACAGCTCATTAACAAATTCTAGAAAATTAAAACGAAAACACATGAGAAAATTGCTATCCTTAGCTATTGTGCTTTTGTTAGGTGTGTCGCAAATATTTGCGCAGACACATTTGGTAAAAGGACGCATTCTTGATGGTGACGGAAAGCCTGTTGAAGGTGCTACCGTTCAAGTGAAAAAAGGGACTGCCGCTACTGCAGCCGATGCACAAGGTAATTTCAAAATTGAAGCCAAGCCCGGCGATGTATTAGTTTTTTCAGCTGTAAACTTTGCTACAAAAGAGGTTAAATTAGGAACTGCAACTGATTTAGCGGTTACATTAAATCGTCAAAGTTCACAATTAGATGAAGTAGTGGTAACAGCGATGGGTATTAAACGTAGCAGAAATGCCCTTCCGTATGCTGCACAAGAAGTAGGTGGAGATGAGGTTAGTAAAACCCGTAACTCAAACTTTGTTGATGGTTTATCAGGTAAAGTGGCCGGTTTACAAATTACACAACCTACTGCTTTAGGTGCTTCTACTAACGTTGTATTGCGTGGTATTAAATCTATCTCTCAATCTAACCAAGCATTGTTTGTTGTTGATGGTGTACCTTTCGATAATACTTCAACTGCTTCAGGTGGACAAAGAAATGGTACCGGTGGTTATGATTACGGTAGTAATGCTGCTGACTTAAATCCTGATGATATTGAATCTATCTCCGTATTAAAAGGTGCAGCTGCTTCTGCCTTGTATGGTTCACGTGCTGCTAATGGTGTAATTTTAATTACTACTAAAAAGGCAAAAAGAGGTTTAGGCGTTACTGTAAATGCCGGTGTAAATGTAGGTTCATACGATAAAAGCACTTTTGTAAAATACCAACATCAGTATGGTGCTAACTATGGTTCAGGTCCAGAAATTAACGGTGCTTATCCTTATGGATATGGTTCACCCGATGGTAATTTCTTGTATGCTCCTTTACCACAGTTTGGTCAAAATAGTCCTCAGTTAATTGTACCTACAACTGAAGATGCTTCTTATGGTGCAAAATTCGATCCCAATTTATTAGTTTATCAGTGGGACGCATTTGCTAACTATCCCGGTAACCCCAATTATGGTAAAGCTACACCATGGGTTGCTGCAAAAAATGATCCTTCTACTTTCTTTGTAAATCCTGTTTCTTACAATACCAGTGTATTTATTGATGGTGGTGGTGAAAACGGAACCTTTAAATTAGGTTATTTACGTACCAGCGATAATGGTATTTTACCCAATAGTAATATCACCAAAAACATGTTGAACTTTGGTGCAACACACAACTTAAGCAAAGACTTAACCGTTGGTGGTACTATTAACTATTCTGAAATTACAGGTTTAGGTAGATATGGTACCGGTTATGATGCCAATAACGTTATGACTAACTTCCGCCAGTGGTGGGAAATGAACGTTGACATTAAACAACAAAAGCAAGCCTACTTTAATTCAGGTGGTAAAAACATTACATGGAACATGACAAATCCTGTAAATGGAAATACCAACCCTATTTATTGGGATAACGTATACTTTGTTCGCTATCAAAACTATGAAAATGATAGCCGTCAACGTGTATTTGGTAACGCTTATATAAACTATACTCCTTCTAAAAGCATTACTTTGTTAGGAAGGGTGTCAATGGATACTTATAACTCATTGCAGGAAGAAAGAGATGCTATTGGTACAGTAAATGTTCCTTTCTACTCTAGAAACAATATTTTCTATAAAGAAATGAACTATGATTTCTTAGCAACTTATAATAAAGATTTGTCTAAGAATTTCAACTTCAAAGCATTGGTTGGTGCTAACTTACGTCAGGATACCTATTCTAGCATTTTTGCTTCAACCAATGGAGGTTTAAACCTACCTAATTTCTATGCATTATCTAACTCAGTTAATCCTATCAATGCTCCAACTGAAGCTTTGTTAGAAAAAGAAGTAGGGGGTGTGTTTGCAGGCGCTACTTTAACTTATAAAGACATGTTAACTTTAGATGGAACTGTACGTCGCGACCAATCATCTACTTTGCCTGCAGGTAATAATGCTTACACTTATCCTGCGATATCTGGTAGCTGGGCATTTTATAAAATGTTAGACAATGCTCCTTGGATATCATTTGGTAAAGTACGCGTTAACTATGCGGAAGTAGGTAATGATGCTCCTTATCATAGTATTTTAAATACTTACAATATTAATACTCCATTTGCAGGTAATGCTATGGTAACTTTACCTTCCACTAATAACAATCCTAATTTAAAACCTGAAAGAACCAAAAGTTTTGAAACAGGTTTAGAAATGTCTTTCTTGAAAAATAGAGTAGGATTTGACTTCACTTACTTTACTTCAAAAACATTCGACTTAATTACACAAGTAAACGCCTCTGGTGCTACCGGTTACTTAAGTCAATATGTTAACTTCGGTTCTATTCAAAACAACGGTATTGAATTGTCGTTGAATGGTACTCCTATTAAAACACGTAATTTTTCATGGGATATTAACGTGAACTGGAGCAAAATCAACAATAAAGTGTTGTCCTTATTCAACAATCAACAAAACCAAGTTCTTGCTTCATACCAAGGCGGTGTTTCTGTTAATGCTACTGTTGGACAGCCTTTTGGAACTATTCAGGGTAACGACTTTATTTATACCAATGGACAAAGAACTGTTGGTAGTGATGGTTATTATTTAATGGATACTAAAACAACTGATATTATTGGTAATGCAACTCCAAAATGGACCGGTGGTATTAACAACAGTTTCCATTATAAATCATTCACTTTAAGTTTCTTAATTGATATGCGTCATGGCGGTAATGTATTCTCATTAGATACTTACTATGGATTAGCAGATGGTACTTATGCTGAAACTGCCGGTTTAAATGATTTAGGTAACCCTTCTCGTAACTCATTAGCTAACGGTGGTGGTATTATACTAAAAGGTGTTACTACCGATGGTAAACCCAATACTATTAGAGTAGATAATAGTGGTCAGGGATATGGTTTATATGGTTATTTGTACAACCCGGCCAGGGCTTTTGTTTACGATGCCAGCTTTGTAAAATTGAGAGAATTAAATATCTCTTATTCTTTACCGGCTAAAACCATTGAAAGAATGAAGCCTATTAAAGGAATTGACATTGCTATCGTAGGAAGAAACTTGTGGATTATTAGCAAAAATTTACCTTATGCTGATCCTGAAGATGGCTTAGGAGCAGGTAACGCACAAGGTTATCAAAGTGGTTCTTATCCTGCTGTTCGCAATATCGGCTTCAATGTTAAATTCAAATTTTAAAATTAGGTATTATGAAAAAAATAATATTGTATAGTATTGTATCGGTATTTGCGTTAGCCTCATGTCAAAAAAACATGACCAACCTGAATATTGATACCAAACATCCTTCTACGGCGCCATCGTATGCGCTGTTTAGTAATGCGCAGAAAAATTTGGTTGATTACATTACCACTCCTAATGTTAACTCCAATATTTTCACGTTAATTGCTCAGTATTGGACTGAAGCTACTTACACTGATGAAAGTAACTACAACTTGGGTAATCGTAATATTCCTCAGAACTTTTGGAATAACCTTTATGTTGGTGCATTAAACAATTTTCAACAGGCTAAGTTGTTAATTCCTAATGATGTTACCGACCCCGCAGTTGTTAAAAACGAGTTGGAAATGACCGACATCATGGAAGTATATACTTATTACTATTTAGTAAATACTTTTGGTAATATTCCTTACTCTCAGGCCAACAACATTAACAAATATCCTTTCCCGGCTTACGATGATGCTAAAACTGTTTATTATGATATGTTGAATCGCTTAGATACTTGTATCAACGGATTAAATCCTTCTGCAGGTAGCTTTGGTTCAGCCGATTTATTATACGGTGGCAACGTGAATAGTTGGATAAAATTTGCCAACTCATTAAAATTGAAAATGGCTATGTTAATTGCTGATTCTGACCCTACTACGGCTCAGAAAAAAGTAAATGAAGCCATTAACGGTGGTGTATTTCAGTCAAATGCGGATAATGCTGTTTTCAAATATACCGGCATTACACCCAATGCTAATCCGGTTTGGGTAAACTTAGTTCAAAGCAACAGAAAAGATTATGTTGTTACTAAAACTTTATTAAACCCAATGGTTGCATTGAATGATCCTCGTCGTTCTGCATACTACACTAACCAATACAGTGGTGGTGATATAGGAGGTACCGTTGGTGTTACCAATACTTGGAACAACTATTCAAATCCATATTTTAGCCCAATTACCGGAACTATTATTGATCCTGCAGCACCTTCTATTTTGTTAGATTATGCTGAAGTATCTTTCTTACAAGCAGAAGCAGTTGAAAGAAACTTTATTGCAGGCAACGCCGAAACATTTTATAACAATGGTGTAACAGCTTCTATTGAAGAGTGGGGTGGATCAGCTACCGATGCTGCTACTTATTTAGCACAGCCTGCTGTTGCTTATACAACTGCTCCTGCAGGTTTAGGTGCCGGTGCTATTGGTAGTACCGGAACTAGTACCACTACTACTCACTGGAAGCAAGCAATTGGCTTACAACAATACATTGCTTACTACATGCGTGGTTTTGATGCCTGGACTTCTATTCGCAGATTATACTATCCTGCAATGGCTGTTCCCGGTTCACCTAAATCACCATTCCCTTGGCGTTACACTTACCCTGCTAATGAAGCAACCGCTAATGGTCCTAGCTACCAGGCTGCTAAAACTGCAATGGGTGGTGATGCAGTTACCATTAAATTGTGGTGGATGCAATAGTGTTTATCACACATCTTTTTATACAAGGCAACAGTTTCAAAAGCTGTTGCCTTTTTTTGTGCACGCCTATTTTTTATGTGTGGCAGTGCAGCTGTATCTTCGGGCAAAATTTATACAATGGAACAACAGCCCAATAATCAGTTAAATATTGAAATTTCAGAAGAAGTTGCCGAAGGTGTTTATGCCAACTTGGTAATCATTACGCATAGCCATGCTGAATTTGTGGTAGATTTTGTGAATGTAATGCCCGGCACTCCTAAAAGCAAAGTGAAAAGTCGGATAGTGTTAACGCCCATGCATGCTAAACGTTTTATGAAGGCATTAACCGAAAATATTCAGCGCTATGAAGCTGCTAATGGCCCTATTAAGGATATGGAGCAGGTTGAAATACCCATGCCATTTGGCGGCCCAACGGCACAAGCATAGCATTTTAAAACCTGCTAAAGATTAAAGTAATCCTTCATCGGCAAAACTAAAATAACCTTCGTAGCTTACAATTATATGGTCCAGCAAAGCCATATCAACCAATGCCGCGGCTTGCTTTATTTTTTCTGTTAAAGTTTTATCGGCATTGCTGGGATTTAAGTTGCCACTGGGGTGATTGTGCGATATAATGAGCGAACATGCATTACATTCCAACCCTTTGCGCAAAATAATTTTAGGGTCGGCTATGGTGCCCGTAATGCCGCCGGTACTAATGGTTTCGTGCCGTATAATTTTATTGGCACGATTTAAGTAAATAGCTACAAACTGTTCAACAGTTTTGTGTTGTAATTGTGCCTTTAAATATTGAGCAGCATCTTTACTACTGCCCACTGTTTGGGATTGTAATTGGTAACTATGGGTGCGTACCCCCAATTCTAATGCAGCCACTATGGTTACTGCTTTTGCAGGTCCTAATCCTTTTATGCCTAATTGCCTAATCTCTTCTACACTCATGCCGGCTAAGCGGCTTAAATGGTTGTCAACAGCTTGCAATAATTGTTGGGCTAAAGCCAATGCAGATGTATTAGTCGTACCATTATTAATTAAAATAGCCAGTAATTCTGCATTGCTTAATGCGTTACTCCCTTTTAATAAAAGTTTTTCACGGGGGCGGTCGTCAATAGCCCATTGTTTAATGGTGTTATATCCCATACACGTTAGTTAATAAGCAGGTAATGTATTATAAAAATAAACATTATTCACAAATTGCCGTGAATGGTTTTTTCATTTCTTATTCGAATAGTTATCTTCGCAGCACATTCTACTATTTATGAATCCATCAGTTAAAGTTTTTGCCGGTGCAGGCTCGCAAAAATTAGCCGAAAAAATTGCTCAACGATTTGGCACCCCCCTCGGAAAAGTAAATATTCAAAAGTTTAGTGATGGCGAAATGCAGCCCGTTTTTTTAGAAAGCATTCGGGGTGATTATGTTTTTTTAGTGCAAAGCACTTTTGCCCCTGCCGATAATTTGATGGAATTACTTTTAATGATTGATGCTGCCAAACGTGCCAGCGCCTATAAAATAATTGCCGTTATTCCTTATTACGGCTATGCCCGCCAGGATAGAAAAGACCGCCCCAGGGTAGCTATAGGCAGCAAATTAGTAGCCAGTTTGTTGGAAGCTGCCGGTGCTAACCGTATTATTACCATGGATTTACATGCACCGCAAATTCAAGCCTTCTTTGAAATTCCTGTTGACCATTTAGATAGCTCTGCTATTTTCATTCCTTATATTGAACAATTAAAATTACCCAACTTAACATTTGCTTCGCCCGATGTTGGTAGCAGTAACCGCGTTCGTGAAATAGCCAGTTATTTTAATAGTGAAATGGTTATCTGCGATAAACACCGCAAACGTGCTAATGAAATTGCCAGTATGGTGGTAATTGGCGATGTTACCGGGAAAGACATTATTTTAATTGATGATATTTGTGATACGGCAAGTACACTTACCAAGGCTGCAGCTTTATTAAAAGAAAAAGGTGCTACCAGCGTAAGAGCTTTGTGTACACACCCTGTTTTAAGTGGCAATGCCTATCAAAACATTGAAAACAGTGAATTAGAAGAGTTAGTGGTTTGCGATACCATTCCTTTAGCTAAGCCCGATTCTAAAAAAATTAAGGTGCTTTCCGTTGCCGATTTATTTGCTATTGCAATACGGAATGCCTATGAAAATAAAAGCATTACCAGTCTTTTCATTCATTCGCAATTAAGGAATGCTAAAGCCTAAACGGGCTTAGAAAATACAAAATAGTAATGCCGGCCTTAAAAATTTTGAGGCCGGTTTTTTTATCAAGCTATTCCCTTACCTTTGCCGTCCAAAATTTTTATTAACAATTCCTGTTTACGCAGGAAATTAAATTGAAACAACAAATGAAAACAATTACAATCGAAGGACAACTGAGGACCGAAACCGGCAAGAAAGCCACCCGGCAAATTCGCTCTCAGGAAATGGTGCCAGGTGTAATTTATGGTGGCGAAAAAGAAATTAATTTTGCTGCACCGGTAAAAGCTTTTAAAAACCTGGTTTACACCGGTGAATTCCAAATTGCTGAAGTTAAAATTGATGGCAAATCCTATCGCTGCATTTTAAAAGACCTGCAATTTGATCGCGTAAAAGATACTTTAGACCATGTTGATTTACTGGAACTTCAAGACAATAAAAAAGTAATTGCTACTTTACCTCTTCATTTTACAGGAACTTCTATCGGTGTTAAAAATGGTGGTAAATTAGTTATTAAAATGAAAGCGTTAAAAGTTAAAACCTATCCTAAATATTTACGCGAATTCATTGAAGTAGATATTACCAACTTGGAATTAAACGGCAACATTCGTGTTGAAGATGTAAAAGCTGAGAATATGGAAATTTTAAACTCACCACGTATTCCTATTGCTTCTGTAGTGATGACCCGTCAATTAAAACAGGAAGAAGCAGCTGCTGCTCCTGCCAAAAAATAAGGTTCAAGTTCAACCCAAATATATCCTCCGGTCTTTGCCGGGGGATTTTTTTTGCCGCGTCCTATTAACTTTACACCAATTATTCATTATTTGCCTTAACTGGCGGCTTTATAAATATAGCAGCATTGGCATCGGTATAATTTATCTATATGAAAAAATATTTAATTGTCGGACTGGGTAATATTGGTAATGAATACATGCATACCCGCCATAATATTGGATTTGATGTAGTGGATGCTTTTGTATTAAAACATGGCGGTTTTTTTATGCAAGACCGCTTGGCCTACAAAGCTGAAGTAAAATGGAAAGGACATTTATTTATTTGCATAAAGCCCACTACGTTTATGAATTTAAGCGGTAAGGCCTTTAAATACTGGCTAGATAAAACGGAAGTGCCCTTAACACAAACCTTAACCATTGTTGACGACTTGGCATTGCCCATTGATGTATTGCGTCTGCGCCCCGCAGGAAGCCCGGCCGGACACAATGGATTGAAAGATATTGAACTTACCATAGGTACCAATGAATACCCAAAATTGCGTTTTGGCATTGGCAATAATTACCCCAAAGGCATGCAGGCGCAATTTGTACTAAGCAAATGGTTGCCTACCGAACAAAAAATTGTGGAACAGAAAATACAAAAATGTATTGAGATAATTGAACAGTTTGCCAGTATAGGCATTGAAAAAACCATGAATGTGGCTAACAGCTATAAGTTTATCCCCTAATCTTATCATTTTTGATGCCAATATGAAAAACTTAAGGTCAATTGAAGTAAATTCGCAATATAGAAAGGATAGGCGGCGAGGGGTTTGATTGTAAGTTACCCTAAACAACTTGGAATATGAAAATTTTTTGTGTTGGAAGAAATTATGTTGAACATGCTAAAGAATTAGGAAATGCTATTCCCGATGAACCGGTAATTTTCATGAAACCGAAATCGGCATTGTTGCAAACCAATGTTCCATTTTATTATCCTGAATTTACCAACGAATTACATTATGAAGCCGAATTGGTATTTCAAATTTGTAAGAACGGTAAATACATTAAACAAAAAGATGCGCCGCACTTTTACAATAAAATTACCGTTGGTATTGATTTTACAGCCCGCGACATTCAAAACGAATTAAAAAAGAAAGGCCTTCCCTGGGAAAAAGCCAAAGGGTGGGATCAATCGGCTGTTGTAGGTAAATGGCTGCCCATTGAAAAAGATATGATGAAAAAACCAATTGAATTTTCATTATTTAAAAACAATGAACAAGTTCAGTTGGGCAATACCACACAAATGATTTATACTGTTGATTATTTAATTGCACATATTTCCAATTATTTCTCACTGAATATTGGCGACCTGATTTTTACCGGAACACCTGCCGGTGTGGGCGAATGTGTAGTTGGCGATGAATTAACCGGCTATTTGGGTAAAGAAAAAATGTTTGAATTAACCATAAAATAGTTATCGTTGTACCCAGTAACGATAAATGATATATGCTAACGACTGATTTGCTTTTGCATGCCTATCGCATCATGGTTACTGCCCGTTCAATGGCAGCCATTTATGAAGACAATAGAACCATTACCAAATACGTTCATTCCACTTCTGCCGGTCATGAAGCTATTCAAATTGCTGCCGGTTTACAACTAACCCCCAACGATTGGTTTAGCCCTTATTACCGTGATGACAGTTTAATGATGGCAGCAGGTTTTGAGCCCCAACAATTAATGTTACAATTATTGGCTAAAGCTACCGACCCCTTTTCTGGTGGCCGTTCCTATTATTGCCATCCCAGTAGCCGCGATGCCGATAAACCTAAAATAATGCACCAAAGCAGTGCTACCGGTATGCAGGCCATTCCTGCCACCGGAATTGCACAAGCACTTCAATACCAATTACAACAAGGCTTATTACCCAACGGTCTTAACCCATTGCCGGTAGTGTTATGTTCTTTGGGAGATGGTAGTGTTACCGAAGGCGAAGTAAGTGAAGCCTGGCAATTTGCTATTTTAAAACAACTACCCATTATTTATTTGGTACAAGACAATGGATGGAGCATTAGTGCCGCCACCGCCGAAGTAAGGGTAATGAATGCGTTTGAATATGCCGATGGATTTAAAGGGTTGTATAAACTGCAATGTAATGGCGCTCATTTTGAAGAAAGCTATCAAACCCTACAGCAGGCTTTTGCTTATGCCCGAACCGAACGTAAGCCTGTATTGGTGCATGCCACAGTACCGTTGTTAGGGCACCACACCAGTGGGGTACGGCGCGAGTTTTATAGAAGTAAGGAAGATTTACAACAACATAGTTTAAACGATCCTATTCCGCATTTACGGCAAACCCTATTACAAGCCGGTATTGTTGAAACGGTTTTATTAGAAACAGAAGCAACCGCTCGGCAAACCGCTGCAACCGCTTTTCAAATGGCGGTTGAGGCACCCGATCCCAACCCCGCAACTGTAACTGAACACATTTTTGCACCTACTCCCATTACTGAAGAAAAGGGGGAACGAAGCCCTAAAAATGCCGAAAAAGTTTTAATGGTTGATGCTGCCTTGCATGCCATTGAAGAAATTTTAGCTGCCCACCCCGAAGCCCTATTATATGGGCAGGATGTAGGCAGTCGTTTAGGCGGGGTATTTAGGGAAGCTGCAACTTTAGCCGAAAAGTTTGGCGACCATCGGGTATTTAATACTGCCATTCAGGAAGCTTATATTGTGGGTTCTACAGCGGGCATGTCGGCTGCCGGTTTAAAGCCCATTGTAGAGGTGCAATTTGCCGATTATATTTATCCTGGCTTTAATCAGTTGGTTACCGAAATTGCCAAATCATGCTACCTCAGTAATGGTAAATTTCCTGTACAAATGGTGTTGCGTATACCTACCGGCGCTTACGGTGGCGGTGGCCCCTACCACAGCGGCAGTATTGAAAGTACGCTATTGTCTATCAAGGGAATAAAAGTAGTATATCCTTCTAATGCAGCCGATATGAAGGGGCTAATGAAAGCCGCATTTTACGACCCCAATCCCGTAATTATGTTAGAACATAAAGGGTTGTATTGGAGTAAAGTACCTGGTACGGATGGTGCCAAAATGCCCGAGCCGGCTGTCGATTACATGTTGCCATTGGGTAAAGCTGCACGAATTTTAGAAGCTTCCACACAGCATATTAAACAAGGCACTTCCATTTGCATTATTACCTACGGCATGGGTGTATATTGGGCTAAGCAGGCAGCACAAGCATTTGCCGGTCAGGTTGAAATTGTTGATTTGCGCACCCTGTTTCCATTAGATGAAACTTGCATTGCAGAAACTGTTACCCGCCATGGGAAAGTATTTGTACTTACGGAAGAACAACAAAATAATTCATTTGCGGAAGCATTGGCTTATAGAATTACCCATTGTTGTTATCAGTTTTTAGATGCGCCGGTTGAAGTAATGGGGGCGTTAAATACCCCTGCTGTACCCATTCATTTGGCCTTAGAAGCTGCTATGTTACCCGCCATTACAGAAATAGAAAAACGAATAGAGAAACTTTTAGCTTACTAAACTTTGCCAAACCATTCTATATACTATATTTGCAGCCCGAAATGGCGAGGTAGCTCAGTTGGTTAGAGCGCAGGATTCATAACCCTGAGGTGATGGGTTCAATTCCCATCCTCGCTACATAAAAAAGAGGCCAATGTTTTTACATGTGGCCTCTTTTCTGTTGAATCAGTTCTATATTTTATTGAATAGAATAGTACATCTGCTACATTCATTTATTCATATTTCAGTACTTGTTGTACAGCTATTTTTTTAGTGCCTTCATAAATGGTAACAAGGTACATACCGGCCGCCCAGAGTGTAGTGGTAATAACCGGGTTAAGGCTATTGGGATGCAGAGAAACTATGCGCCTGCCATCCATATTGGTAATGGTAATAAAGGTGTTCGTTAAGTGAATACTATCGGGCAGTTGAATAGTGAGTGAAGCCCTAACAGGATTAGGAAACACTCGCACATTTTTGTTGGTGGAAGCCTTGCTTTCTGCAAGCGGTTGACCAATAATAGGGCCGGTACTTAGAAAGCCTTTTCCACCACCGCTGCCGCAGTTGGAAGCAATAGGCCCAACAGTAAAAGCGGAAGTAGCACTGGGTGCTGATATCCCACAATTATTGGTGGCCTGTACACTTAAATAATCATAGTAGGTAAAACCAACTTTATTTTGTCCTAAAGGTTTTAATAAAAAATAGTTGCCGGATGTGCCAGGATTATTTTGTATCACCTGACCATAATTAAAATTCCAGATAAAGCCGGTGGTATTAGCCGGAACATCGCTATAAGCTTCCACAAACGTGCCGCAGGTATTATCATAATTTAAATTGGTTATAGTAGGTGGGTTGGGCGTTCCAATATGAATGGTTTGGGTAATGGAAGGATAGTTTTGCCCACAAACATTATTTACAGCAGCCTGCAAAGTAACATCTCCATTGCCTGTTTGAGTAAGTGTTGCTGTATTACCATTGGTAGAAAGGTTTGCAATGCCGTAAGGAGCTGCAGACCAACTCACCGTTACATTACAGGGTAAATTATTGATAAAATAATTATTACTACCACTACAAAAACTGCTAAGCCCATTAATGGATAAATTGGGTTGTGTGATGGAAACATTTACTGAATTGGTGTTATAATTTGTGCCGTTTAATGAAACCGTGGCATTGATACTACTCAATGCGCTGCCACAAACAGGTGTTAAAGAAATAGCATTAGCAGAAGAAGTAATGTTAGCTGGAGCAGCGGCACCATTATATAACCAGCCATTGTTACCCGTGCCTATATTAAATTGATAACTTAAGGAAGCCCCTTGTGGAACACCGGTTCCTGAAATAGTAAAGGTAATGGGTTGTGTATTGCCGCAAGGAATGGAAGTGCTGGAGGCAGTTAAGTTAAAAGCGGTAGCAGGCGTTTCAGTAATGGTTACACTTTTAATTTGAACCTGATTGGGTGAACTGCCCCCCCATATGCTAAAATAAACAAATATTTAGGTGTTTTGGTAGCAGGTGCAGTATAGGTACCCGGGCTGTTATAGGTAGTGAATGCATTAATTGTTTGGAAAGAATACAAAACCGGGTAGCTCAATAAAAAACCCCAATTGGTTTGTGGCACTGCATTGCAGGCTGTGGGATTGGATGTATTAGGGTCTGGTAGTATATCGTAAAGTGTTGTAAAAACGGTTGGATAGTTATTGGAATTATTACCATCTACCCCTTTTGCATTGATAGAAAACTGATACAAATAACCGGCTTTAAAAGGGAATTGAATGGCATAAGCGGTACCCAAATTATCACTTGAAGTAAAGCTGTATTGCGTATTTAAAATTAACTCGGTACCATCATAGTTCACACCGCCACTAATGGGGTAGTGATAAAAACCTCCAATTTTAGGTGGAGTGCTATTATTTAAAGCATTGCACACAGAGGTACTTAAAATATTGATATTCTGATAATTAATGCTAAATGTATTTGTTTGTGATTTTGCATTGCTCAACATAAAACAAACACAAACTGTTATCAATAAAAATTTTGACTGTTTCATATTGTAATAATTTAAAATTATTTAAATAAATAAACATTAATGCCCAAATTAAATTGCCAATTTTGGTTTTGTGAATTGCTATACAAATAGGAAATTGTACTTTCCAAACCTATGGCACTGTTTACAAATAATGTAGGGCCAGCAGCTATGGATGCATAGCCATGTTTACCACTACTCATAATAGTGTAATAGCCATCAATGCCGGCATAACCGTAGTTATAGCTTACTTCAGTTAATACATTAAATATTTTTTCTGTTCTTAATATATAATATCTTGCAAAAACGCCCATCAATAAGCTATGGCTATTAATGCCTCCTCCATTATAACCATTATCATTTGCTTGATAGGTATACATGGCTTGTACACCTGTTGATAATTTGTCTGCAATAAAATAACCAATCCTCGGGTTGGCATGTATAGTAGTAAATAATGTATTATTGTCGTTTTTAGAGTGACTATAACTCCCACTTCCCCCCACCAGCCAGGTGCCCTGCTCTAATTGGGCATGTGCGGTTAGGGTGCAACAGAGTAGTAATAAAAAGCTGAAAAAAAGTTTCATAAAAAGTAATGATTTTGGTGAAAAAATGAAATGGTGATTCGTTGTTATTTAAACAAAGGAGTGCAGCAATGGCGGGCTGCGTGGTATGGCAGGTATATTGGTAAACAGGTTAAGCATAACAGCAAAAATGTTATGCAT
This sequence comes from Hydrotalea sp., assembly GCF_049968455.1. NCBI lineage: Bacteria > Pseudomonadati > Bacteroidota > Chitinophagia > Chitinophagales > Chitinophagaceae > Hydrotalea > Hydrotalea sp. Next base: position 21,754 of record NZ_JBMFQT010000022.1, read on the forward strand.
TAAAAATATACGAAAAATTTCATTTAAAATAACGTATTTCTACGTAGTGAAATCACCTATTTTCTCAATATAAATTTTTTGCTTTAGCTACTAACCGGGCTTTTTCCAGAGCTGGTAATTCCCTATATTCAGTTTCATAATAACTTTTTTCTGCCATTATTGCAGTTTTTTGGTTAAGAATATTCCATTTTGAGTGGGGACTGCTTCGAGACTGCTTCGAGACTGATTCGACTCAACAGCGTTGAAAACCAAATTTGTATCGAATATGCCTAAATGTCATCTACAAGCTGTTACATTAAGAATATAATTTTGAAATTATTTTCAATATAAACCATTTCATAATATTTACCTGTTGTAATCTATTTGCTTTTTTATTTAAATTTTAGAATATTGCTTACACCTGTTTAAATTATTAATCCCATTATTGTAATGCCTTGTTTTTTAACTTAAACAACGGTATGGGATATATTGGCCGGATGTTTTTGTATTTCATTTTGCCCATAATTTATTACCTTCCAATCAAACGATGCCGTTATGGAAAAATTTATTCTGGCTTTTGATGCAGGTACTACCAGCAGCAGAGCCATCATTTTCAATAAAAAAGGGAATATTGTTGCAGTAGCACAAAAAGAATTTACACAACATTTTCCACAACCCGGTTGGGTAGAACATGATGCCAATGAAATTTGGAGTACACAAATAAGTGTGGCTGCTGAAGCAGTTATTAAAGCTAAAATTTCCATGCAGCAAATTGCGGCCATTGGTATTACCAATCAACGCGAAACAACAGTAGTGTGGGACAAACGTACAGGCGAACCTATTTATAAGGCCATTGTTTGGCAAGATCGCCGTACGGCAGCCTATTGTCATCAACTGCAAAAGGAGGGCATGGCACCCACTATTCAACAAAAAACAGGATTGGTCATTGATGCATATTTCTCTGCCACCAAATTAAAATGGATTTTAGATGAGGTGCCCGGTGCAAGAGCAAAAGCCGAAAAGGGGCAACTATGCTTTGGTACTATTGATTGTTGGTTATTGTGGAAGTTAACCAACGGTAAGGTATTTGCTACCGATGTAACCAATGCTTCGCGTACCTTATTATTTAATATACATACCTTACAATGGGATGCCGATTTGTTGCAATTAATGAATATTCCACCGCAAATATTACCGCAGGTAAAAAGCAGTAGTGAAGTGTATGGCGAAACACATGCCGTAGTAACACCGGCTGCCATTCCTGTAGCAGGTATAGCCGGAGATCAGCAAGCAGCTTTGTTTGGGCAAATGTGCACACAGCCGGGTATGGTTAAAAACACTTATGGCACCGGATGTTTTATGTTAATGCAAACAGGCGAAAAAATTGTGCACTCGCAACACCATTTGTTAACCACCATTGCCTGGCAAATAAATGGCATTACAGAATATGCATTAGAAGGAAGTGTGTTTATGGCAGGTGCTACTGTGCAATGGCTGCGCGATGGATTGGGCATTATTAAACATTCGGCCGATATTGAAGCATTAGCACAGCAGGTAAATAATACCGATGGCGTATATGTTGTGCCGGCATTTGCCGGTTTAGGTGCCCCGTATTGGAATCCCGAAGCTAAAGGTATGCTTACCGGCTTAACACGGGGAACTACAGCTGCACATATAGCCCGTGCCGTTATTGAAAGTATTGCTTACCAAACCGTCGATGTGTTAAAAGCTATGGAAGCCGATAGCGGTATTGCTATTCATGAATTGCGGGTTGATGGTGGAGCTACTGCCAACCGATTGCTAATGCAATTTCAAAGTAACATACTGGGTTGTAATGTTGTAAAGCCTGCCGTTACTGAAACCACTGCATTAGGCGCTGCCTATTTAGCAGGGTTAGGAGTGGGTTTTTATACTAGCCGAAACGAAATAGCGGCTTTGTGGCAAATGGCACAAACCTTTCATCCACATTCATCCACTCATGAAATGCAACAGTTAATGGCAGGGTGGCAAAGAGCCGTCAATGCAACCATTTATTGGGCTAATCATTCCTAGAAAGTTTTTCTTTTAACTTAATACCACTTATGATGCAACGTGCTAAAATGCTTGAAAATATCTTAAATACGCCACATTGGGAGGTGGTAGTGATTGGAGGTGGGGCCACCGGATTAGGTACTGCATTAGATGCAGCAACAAGGGGGTACCGTACATTGCTGGTTGAACAATTTGATTTTGCAAAAGGAACTTCCAGCCGTTCTACAAAATTGGTGCATGGTGGTGTTCGTTATTTGGCTCAGGGCAATTTAAAATTAGTAATACACGCTTTAAAAGAACGTGGCCGCTTATTACGCAATGCGCCACACCTGGCACATACTCAACAATTTGTGGTGCCGGTATATTCGTTTTGGAGTAAATGGTTTTATTACCTGGGTTTGGTGTTTTACGATTTGTTGGCTATTGGTTGGGGTTTAGGTAGAACGCGCTGGCTATCGAAAAAGAAAACCATTGCAGCACTTCCGTTTATTAAAACAGGGAATTTAAAAGGCGGTATTCAATACACCGATGGACAATTTGATGATAGCCGCTTATGTATTGATTTAGCAGCAACAGCCCACCGTTATGGCGCTACTTTGTTAAATTATGCTGCCGTAAAAGCATTTACCAAAAATGCCGACAATCAAATTGAAGGATTAATTATTCACGATCAGTTAAATGATGAACATTACACCGTTTCCGCAGATGTAGTAATTAATGCAACCGGTGTTTTTGCACATTCTATAATGGCAATGGACAATGCTGCTATGCCCGACATTATTGCTCCATCGCAGGGAGTACATTTGGTAATTGATCAATCTAAGTTTCAATCAAAGCAAGCCTTAATGGTGCCCAAAACTACTGATGGACGGGTATTATTTGCCGTGCCCTGGCATCATAAAGTAATAGTAGGTACTACCGATACGCCTATTGAACAAATTAGTTTCGAGCCCAAAGCTTTGGAAGAAGAAATCCAATTTATTATTGATAATTATAATATTTATGCTTTCAACCCTATTTCAATGAAAGATGTAGAAAGTGTGTATGCCGGGCTTCGACCCTTGGTGAAAAAAAAGGGATCAGGTAAAAGTACATCGGTCATATCACGCGATCATTTTATACTTGTTGCTTCATCGGGGCTAATTACCATAACAGGAGGGAAATGGACTACCTATCGCCGAATGGCCGACGATGTTTTAAATCATGCAATTCAATTAGGAAAATTACCCAAAAAAAAGGGTATTACTGCTACCTTACCCATAGGGCAATGGAATTGGCCCATTCCTTATGATACCCATTGGCATGTGTATGGTACCCATGCATTTAATATTCAACAACTGATACAAGAAAATGTAGCATGGGAGCAACGTATACATCCCAACTATCCCTATACACAAGCGGAAGTAATTTGGTTTGTACGCAATGAAATGGCAGTGAAGGTTGAAGATGTGTTGGCCCGAAGAATTCGTTTATTATTGTTAGATGCACATGCAGCCGTTGAAGCTGCCCCGTTGGTAGCAACGTTAATGCAAAAAGAATTGCAGGAAACTGATGATTGGCGGGAAACTGAAATCAACAACTTTAAACAACTGGCACAACAATATATATTATAACCTATTGAATAATTTTGAAATTTAAATACAACTACAATGTGGCAACAATATTTAGGTGAATTTTTAGGCACAGCCATACTTATTTTATTAGGAAACGGCGTAGTAGCCAATGTGAACTTAAAAAGCACTTATGCACATGGGGGTGGGTGGATAGTTATTACGTTTGGTTGGGCAATGGCTGTTTTTATTGGAGTGTTTATATCGGCTAAATTAAGTGGTGGACATTTAAATCCCGCTGTTACCATTGCATTTGCTGCCATGGGTAAGTTTAATTGGGCATTAGTACCGGGATATATTATTGCACAAATTACCGGCGCCATGGCAGGAGCATTGTTGGTTTGGATTACTTTTTATAAACATTATGCACTGCCTAATGATGCACCTGTAATTAAGGCTACCTTTTGTACTGAACCTGCTATTCGCAATTATTTTTGGAATATGGTAACAGAACTTGTGGGTACGTTTGTGTTAGTGTTTAGTGTATTTGAAATGCAAAACCCTGCACAAAGCCTAGGTACATTAGATGCCTTACCTGTTGCATTGGTAGTATTGTCTATTGGTTTAAGTTTAGGGGGTGTAACTGGTTATGCCATTAACCCTGCCCGCGATTTAGGACCTCGTATTATGCACGCTATTTTACCCATGAATGGTAAAGGTACCAGTGATTGGGCCTATTGTTGGATACCCATTCTTGGGCCTATTATGGGAGCTTTGCTAGCAGTACTGGTTTTTCAATTAATTACTTAAATCATATCTTAACACATGGTTTAAATATAATTTAATGGTTGTGTCAAACTAAATGTTTTACATTTATTACATGGAGAATAATAAGTACCTGCAAAATAAATTGGCCATTATTCAAAGTTGGGTAACTGAATACACTGAGGTACTTTTTAAGTGGGCTTGGCATAAAACGTCTGATAAAAAATTGGCAGAAGATTTGGTGCAAGATACTTTTTTAACAGCCATTGAATCTTTCCATACATTTCAGGGCAAAAGCCAACCTAAAACTTGGTTATTCAGTATTCTTAGGTTTAAAATTGCTAACCATTATCGTAAATTTTTTAAAATGCCTGAGGTGGCATGGCAAGATGAATTATCAGGTCAGGGAAATGAGTTGATTGAAAATTTTTTTGATGAAAAC
>NZ_JBMFQT010000023.1:0-24668 GCF_049968455.1 Hydrotalea sp.
GGCTTTTTTTACGTAAAACCCGCAAATTGGTCACCATTTCTGCCTAATGGCTTTGGAGGTGTTTTAGCAGGTGTCTCTGCTGTATTTTATGCTTATATAGGTTTCGATGCAATTTCTACTACTGCCGAAGAATGTAAAAATCCTCAACGCGATTTACCAAGGGGCATGATTTATTCTTTAATTATTTGCACTGTATTATACATCTTAATTGCATTGGTATTAACCGGAATGGTACACTATTCCGAATTAAAAGTAAATGACCCACTAGCATTTGTATTTAGCAAAATTAATTTGCAATGGGTAAGCTACATTATATCAATAAGTGCAGTGGTAGCAACAACAAGCGTAATGTTGGTGTTTCAATTAGGGCAACCTCGCATTTGGATGAGTATGAGTCGTGATGGATTATTGCCAAAGAAATTTGCACAAATACATCCAAAATTTCATACACCTGCATTTGCAACAATTATTACCGGTTTTTTGGTAGCCATTCCTGCTTTAATAATGCCTAGTAGTTTAATGACCGATTTAACCAGTATAGGAACTTTATTTGCATTTGTATTAGTATGTTTTGGCGTGCTGGTTTTACCTAAAATGCAAAATACAAAACAAGGTCGTTTTAAATTACCTTACATTAATGGTAAGTTTATTATACCCATTCTTGCTATTATTTTTATAATTGGATTTCACCAACGGCTATCACTTGCTTTTGAGCAAATGAATAAAGAAAGCTATCAGGAAATTTTATTTATTGTTTTTGTAGGTATTTTAATTGTTGTATCTATTTTAAGTTATTTAAAAAGCTATTCCGTAATACCCGTTCTTGGTGCATTGTTTTGTTTGTATTTAATGATAGAAATACCTGCTGTAAGTTGGATGTGGTTTTTTATATGGATGGGATTAGGTTTGTGCTTATATTTCTTTTACGGAAGAAAGCACAGTAAGCTTTGTTCACCCAATGTTAATTGCTGATGCAATAAAATCAATCTTTTCTTGTTTTTACATAATACAAACGCTGAATTAAAGCATCATTAAATAATTGCATTTGCTTTAAACTTATTGGCATTAATTTCCATTTTGTTGTAGGGTATATTTTAATACTTGCGCCTGCATCATCCCATAAACTTATAGGTAAATTAAATTTTGGAATACAGTTTATCCATCTAAAACGAATCTTATGTTCTGCAGAATCTATTGCATATTCAAATACGGGTACTTGTGTGGTTCTTAAGTATTGATTAAACACATATTGAAAATTAAATCCGGCATGTTGATTAATGTAATTTTCAATATTAGCTGTTGTTACAGTTTTATGATAGAACTCCTTATTCAATCCGTGCAGAATTTTTCTAAATAACACATCATTATGCATTGAATGGCGAATACTATGCAGCAGAGCTCCACCTTTATAATACATATCGCTACTGCCTTCTTTATTTACACCGTAAGGGCCTATAATGGGTTTATCATTTAATATATTTTTTCGGCTACCCACATTATAATCTGTTCCGGCTTCTTTACCATAAAAATATTCTGTAAATAAAGTTTCACTATAATTGGTAAAGCCTTCATGAACCCACATATCTGCAACATCTTTAGTAGTAATGTTATTGCCAAACCATTCATGTCCGCTTTCATGTACAATGATAAAATCCCAACGCAAACCCCATCCCGTTCCACTTAAGTCTCTACCTAAATATCCATTTTTAAAATGATTGCCATAAGCTACTGCACTTTGATGTTCCATACCTAAATGTGGCGCTTGTATTAACTGATAACCATCTTCATAAAAAGGATAGGGGCCGAACCAATATTCAAAAGCCCGTAACATTGGTTTCACTTGCTGAAATTGTTGCCATGCAATTGTGGTATCATAATCTAAAACCCAAAACTGTAAGTTTAATAGTCCCTTTGCTCCTAACAAGGTATCTTTTTTATTGATATATTTTCCAATGTATGGGATAATATCATAATTGTTAATTGGATTTACAACTTGCCAGGTATATATTTTCTTTTGATTATCTGTATTCACTACTTGTTTTAATCTACCATTACCCACTGCCATAAGGGTATCGGGTGTAATAATCGACAAGGTGGCTCCGTTGTCCGGTTCATCACCCTGATAATCTTTACAAGGATACCAAACACTGGCACCCAAACCTTGACAAGCTACAGTCATCCAAGGTCTGTTTAAAGAATCTTTTTTCCATATCCATCCGCCATCCCATGGTGGTCTTACTGCTTCTCGTGGTTTCCCATGATAAAAAATGGTTACCGAATCATGGCTTCCAATTTTAGCTGCCGGCAATTTTTCTAAATAAATTACATTATCTTCTCGTTTAAATACACAATTTTTATTGTGAAAGAAAATACTATCTACAATTAAAGGTTGCTGCAAATCAATTTGCATAGTAGTTACTGGTTTAACAACGGCATATTGTATAGTTGTTTTACCTTTTATGGTTTTAGATTCAAAATCAGGATTTACTGTAATGCTATAATGTAGTACATTCCACCAGTTACGTTGTGCATTATCACTTCCCCTTAAAGTATCGGAATGTGTAAAAACTGTTTTATTTTGTAGAAGTTGTGCTGAAACAAAAAAAGGAAAGGCAAAAAGGAAAATAACACATAAAAATTTATTGTACATGACTATAAATTAATAATTTGAAATGAAAATATGAAGCTAACGAAAATGTTTCAAAAGTTATTTTGCCAAAATGGCTTACAGATTATTTTAATAACTTTTATAAGTGGTTTTTTGAGTTGTCATTCAAAACAAGAAATACATAAACAACTATTTGCATACAATGAAAGTACGGGTATTGCCACATTAGATCCTGCTTTTGCCAAAAATCAATCTGTAATTTGGGCTGTCCATCAATTATATAATACTTTGGTTGAATTGGATAATAACTTGCAAATTAAACCATCCGTAGCCAAAAGTTGGAGTGTTAGTAATGACGGATTAATCTATACTTTTCATTTGAGGAATGATATTTATTTCCAAGACAATCCCGCATTCGTAAATGGAAAAGGAAGATTATGTACGGCTAATGACGTTGTATTTAGTTTAAACAGAATTATTGATAAAAATACCGCTAGTAGTGGAGCGTGGATTTTTAATGGCCATGTGGTAAATGATAATCCTTTTACAGCTTTAAACGACACTACTTTTCAATTAAAATTACAACATCCCTTCCATCCTATTTTAGAAATATTAACTATGCAATATTGCAGCATTGTTCCGAAAGAAGTAGTAATAAAGGAAGGAAAAAATTTTGGAAGAAAGCCCTGTGGTACCGGCCCTTTTCAATTATTTTTTTGGGAGGAAGGAGTGGCCTTGGTTTTACATAAAAACAAACATTACTGGGAAAAAGATAATAACGGTACTTCATTGCCGTATTTAGATGCCATTAAAATTAGCTTTTACCAAAATAAAGCAACAGAGTTTTTACGATTTAGGCAGGGTGAACTTTCATTCATCAACGACATAGATCCTGTTTTTAAAGATGAGGTATTAACCAAATATGGATCATTACAAAAAGCTTGGGTAGGCAAAATGCAGTTACAAAAGCATCCCTATTTAAATACAGAATATTTAGGTATTTTAATGGACACGTCTTTGGCAATTGTTAAACAGTCGCCGCTTCAATATAAAAAAATTCGACAGGCTATTAATTATGCCATTAATAAAGAACAAATGATGCTGTACTTGCGAAATTCAATAGGATATGCGGCCAATGCAGGTTTTTGTTCAATGGGTTTACCCTCAAATAATACAGCTTATGTAAAAGGTTATAGCTACAATCCTAATAAAGCGAGGCAATTACTTTTAGAATCTGGCATAACCTCTCAAAATATGATACCCATTCATTTGTTAACCATTCCCACTTATGCCAACTTAGCCAGTTTTGTTGCTAAACAATGCGAAGATGTTGGCATTCCGGTACAAGTGGAAGTGGTTCAAAAAAGTGTTTTGCTAGAACAAACTGCGCAATCAAAGGCATTATTTTTTAGAGGTAGCTGGATGGCCGATTATCCTGATGCAGAAAATTACATGGCAGTTTTTTTTAGTAAGAATCCTGCACCACCAAATTATACACGATACAAGAATATAACCTTCGATAATTTATATACCAAAGCAATAGCAACAGACAATGATTCCATCAGGTATGCACTGTACCGCCAAATGGATCAATTAGTAATGAATGATGCACCCGTTGTGCCTTTATTTTATGACATGGTTATACATCTTGTACAAAACAACGTACAAGGATTTGTGCCTAATGCCTTGAATTTATTGGAGTTGAGGTACACTAAATTAACACAGATGAATAGGCAATAAAATTTAAAGAGAAGCTTATTTATCTATGCCCGGTTTCAATTTGTTTTTGAACACTTTTTCAAACTTTTCTAATTTAGGCCTAATTACAAAACGGCAATAAGCAGCGTCTCCATTATTGTTGTAGTAATTTTGATGATAGTTTTCAGCCGGATAAAAGTTTTTGAATGGTTCAATGGCAGTAACGATTGGTTTGTTAAATGCACCACTCTTATCTAATTCAAGTTTATATGCTTCTGCTTTTTGGTGTTGCTCTTCATTGGTGTAAAAAATTACACTTCTGTATTGAGGCCCCACATCAGCACCTTGCTGGTTTAGCGTAGTGGGATCATGTGTTTTCCAAAATACTTCCAGCAGTTCATCAAATGAAACCACTTTAGGATCGTAGATGATTTGTGCTAATTCAACATGTCCGGTATTTTTATCGCATACTTGTTCGTATGTTGGGTTAGCCACATGGCCGCCACCATAGCCACTATTTACTTCATAAACACCATTTAATCGTTGAAAAAAAGCTTCTGTGCACCAAAAACAACCTTCACCAAAATAGGCTGTATCTGTTTTTATCCCTGCTGGAATTGTTTTATTGTCCATATTATGTGTTATTTCTTTTGTTTCCTTATTTTTTGCCGGTTGAGCACAGGATAAACAAAAAGTGCTTACAAAGCACAAACCTGTGAAATAAAATTTTAAAAGCATAGCAATAAAGTTATGTATTAAAACAAGCAACCACAGTTATTTGTTTAATATTTAACGATTCAACAATATTGTATAAAATTACCCATCCAATCTATGGAGTATACAAACTAACTTTGTACTAATTGCACTTTACATTATGCGTTTATATCCTAACCTAGCTCCGGTTTTATTAGAATTTAATACTGTACAACAATTATTAGGACAATATTGTAAAACAATTATTGCCGCTGAAAAAGCAGCCTCATTACGGTTGCATACAAAAATTAATTTTATTGAACTAGAATTGCAGCAAGCATATGAATTTAAATTATTACTTCAACAAGGGCAATATTTTCCAATTGATTGTACAACCCATCTACAAAAAGAAATTCAGCTATTAAGTATTAATGGTGCCACACTATTAGGAGAAGATTTTTTAGAAATAAGATCATTGGCATATAATATACAGGCTATTTTTCGTTGGTTCGATACTGAAAGACGATTAGCCTACCCGGCATTAACCAAAGTAATTGAAAATAGTTATTTTGAAAAAAACATCATAACTTATATTGAAGAAGTTATTGATGATACCGGTAATGTAAAAGACAATGCCAGTGCTGATTTACAAAACATTCGAATTCGTTTATGGAAAAAAAGAAATGAATTAAAACGCGTTTTTGAAAAAGTATTACAAAGATTAAGTAAAGCCGGTTATACCGCCGATATTGAAGAAAGTTTTAGTAGTGGCAGAAGGTTAGTGGCTGTTTTTTCGGAACATAAGCGGCAAGTAAAGGGTATTTTTCATGGAGAAAGTGACAGTAGAAAAACAGCATTTATTGAACCAGAAGAAACCATTGACTTGAACAATGAAGTTTATGCTTTAGAAAACGAGGAACGTGCGGAAGTAAAACGCATATTAAAACAATTAACTGCCAATTTAAGTGGTTATGCACCATTACTTCTTAACTATCTTAATATTATTGGTTTGTTTGATTTTATAAAGGCCAAAGCCTTATTGGCTATTGATATGCACGCCGAAAAACCCGACATTATTGATAAATCAATGTTGCATTTGCAACGAGCTTATCATCCTATTTTATTTTTAAATAATCAAAAAAACAATAAACCTACTATTCCGGTAAACATTGAATTGAATGATGAAAAGCGAATTTTAATTATTAGTGGCCCTAATGCCGGTGGCAAAACAGTATCCATGAAAACTGTTGGGCTAATTCAGTTAATGGTACAAAGTGGTTTATTAGTTCCTGTTCATCCGCACTCGCAAATAGGTATTTTTAAGCAACTATTTATTTTAATGGGTGATACCCAAAGTATTGAATTTGAGTTAAGCACCTATTCTTCGCATTTATTGCATTTAAAGCATTTCATTGAAATGGCGAATGGTAGAACCTTATTTTTTATTGATGAATTGGGTAGCGGTAGTGACCCCAACTTGGGCGGTGCATTTGCTGAAGTTATAATGGAAGAATTGTGTCGCAAACATTCCATTGGTATTGTAACAACCCATTATTTGAATTTAAAAATTATGGGTAATAAAACACCGGGTATAGTGAATGGTGCTATGGCATTTGATGAGAAAAAGTTAGAACCCCTGTATCAATTAATGATTGGTAAGCCGGGCAGTTCTTACACTTTTGCCATTGCCGAAAGAATAGGGCTTCCTATAGCATTAATTAATCGTGCCAGAAAGTTAGTAGATGAACAGCATTTTAAATTAGATAAATTATTGAACAATACGGAACAACATTTGCAGCAGTTGCATTCTGAAAAAATTGAATTAAAAAAATTAATGAAAGAAAATGCAGATTTAAAAAGAGAACTGGAAGCAACACTAAAAAAGGAAAAACACAAACAACAAATTGAATTATTAAAACATCAAAATAAATTGTCAGAAGAAAAATTAGCTTATTTGAAAAATATGGAGCGTAAGCTAAAACAAATTATTCTTGATTATAAAAAAACGGAAGATAAAAACGAGGTAATGAAAAATTTGAAAAACCTACTTTTTCAAAAAAATGAAATTGTTCAACCCAAACAAGTTAAAAAAATCAACCATCAATATAAAGAATTAAACAGCTCCATTAAAGAAGGTATGTTAGTGAAATTGAAGAAAAATTACCAAGTAGGTACAGTAAAGGAAATAAGAGGTAAAAGAGCTATTGTTCAGGTTGGTTTACTTCCTATGAATATTGAAATAAGCGATTTGGTAGCAGTAGAGAAACAGGAAGAAACTGAAAAAAATCAACCCAAATAATTTTTTCAATTACGCTAAATTTTTCAGCATCCAAATGGTGCAACCTGAATGCCCTGAATTGCCTTTTGGCCCTGTTAAATAGGTAAAACCAAATTTTTCATAAACTGAAACAGCTTTACTTAATTCGGGCATGGTTTCAATATAAACCTGGCTAAATCCTTCTTCTTTTGCCGTTTGCAAACATTTATCAATTAAAAACTTACCTAATCCTTTACCACGAGCACTTTTTTTCAAGTACATTTTTACCAGCTCACACATACCTTCAGGTAAACCTTCTGTAGGATAAATACCGGCACCACCTAAAATTTCACCATTATATTCAGCTACAAAATATTGAGCCTTTTCGTGGTTTTGAAATAAGTTATACAAATCATCCGTAGTTGCATCAAAATAAACGGTGCCGGGCTTATTCGCATTAAATTCCTCTAATGCTGTTCGTATTATTATAGCTAAAGCAGCATTATCTTTTGGTTCAATAGGCCTAATATTACACAACTCCATGTTCTATTTTCGCATTTTTTTGTAATGGTTGATTAATGCATTGGTTGATGAATCATGTGATGTTACAGTTTTATCATCACTTAATTCAGTTAGAATTTTGCCTGCCAATTGTTTTCCTAATTCAACGCCCCACTGGTCAAAACTGAAAATATTCCAAATTAAACCTTGAACAAATATTTTATGTTCATAAAGCGCAATTAAGCTACCTAGAGAGTAGGGGGTTATTTCTTTTAATAAAAATGAATTGGTGGGTTTATTACCAGCAAAAACTTTAAATGGCACTAATTTTTTTACTTCCTCTTCATTAGACATTAATTTCATTAATTCCTCTTTCACTTCAGCTTCCGTTTTACCATTCATTAAAGCTTCTGTTTGTGCAAAAAAGTTTGAAAGTAATTTGGTATGATGGTCACCCAAGGGGTTGTGACTTTTAGCCGGAGCAATAAAATCACAAGGAATTAAAGGTGTACCCTGATGAATTAATTGATAAAATGCATGTTGACCATTAGTACCGGGTTCGCCCCAAATAACCGGGCCTGTTGAATAATTAACCGGATTGCCCATTCTGTCAACACTTTTTCCATTGCTTTCCATGTTGCCTTGTTGAAAATAGGCCGGAAATCGATGCATATATTGATCGTAAGGAAGAATGGCTTCGCTTTGTGCTCCAAAAAAATTAATATACCAAATACCTACAAGTGCCATGATGACCGGTATATTTTTCTCAAAACGTTCGGTTTTAAAATGTTCATCAACGGCAAAGGCACCTTTCAATAACTGTTCAAAGTTATCATAACCAATTGTAAGTGCAATAGATAAACCAATTGCACTCCATAAGGAATAACGTCCGCCTACCCAATCCCAAAACTCAAACATATTTGCTTTATCAATACCAAATTTTGTCACTTCCTTTTCATTGGTACTTAATGCAACAAAATGCTTAGCAATATGGGCCTCATCTTTAGCCTGTTTCAAAAACCAATCTCTTGCTGAGTGGGCATTGGTCATGGTTTCCTGAGTGGTGAAAGTTTTAGAAGCAATTAGAAAAAGAGTTTCTTCAGCATTTACTTCTTTTAATATTTCAACCAATTGAGTAGCATCAACGTTGCTAACAAAATGCGCATGCATACCTTTTATCCAATAAGGCTTTAATGCTTCCGTTACCATTACCGGTCCTAAATCACTACCACCTATACCTATGTTTACAATGTGTTTAATTTTTTTTCCGGTGTATCCCTTCCATTCACCTTCATGTATTTGACGGCAAAATGTTTTCATGTGGTTAAGCACTTTTCTAACCAATGGCATAACATCTTTACCATCAACTAAAATAGGAGTGTCGGAAAAATTACGCAATGCCGTGTGTAAAACCGATCTATGCTCGGTTTCATTAATTTTTATGCCTGCAAACATAGCATGAATACCCTCTTTCAAATGGCATTCATCGGCCAATTGCAATAATAGTTGCAAGGTTTTTTGATTAATAATATTTTTTGAATAATCAAATACAATTTCTTCAAACTGAATAGAAAATTTTTCAAATCGTTCTTTATCTGCCGCAAACAAATCGCGCATATGTCGACGATTCATTTCTTCATCGTGGTGTTTTTTTAGTAAAAACCAGGCTTGTGTATTGGTGGGATTTATTTTCGGTAGCATAATCGTTCAATTTTAATCAAAAATAATAGCTGTAGTTTTATAATTCCTCTAATGTTTCTAATGTATAGTCTACCATGGTAGTGTGTATATCTATATGCAATACCATTCTCACCTGCGTGGGTGAAATCGGCATCACTTTAATGTGTTTTTCTTCCAATTTAGCAGCTAAAGTTTTAGGTGTGAACCTGCCCTTCACTTCAAAAATGATGATGTTGGTTTCAACTGGCATCATTTCTCCTACAAAATCCTTCTTTTGTAAAGCGGCAGCAATGGTTTTGGCATGTTCATGGTCCAGTGCTAATCTTTTAACATGGTGATCAAGCGCATAAATACCGGCTGCTGCTAAATAACCTGCTTGTCGCATACCTCCGCCCAATACTTTTCTTATACGGCGTGACCGAGCAATAAAGCTTTCAGTTCCTAATAAAACACTGCCAACAGGTGTACCTAATCCTTTACTTAAGCAAATGGAAATAGAGTGAAAAATCTTTCCATAGGTTTCTGCTTGTTGCCCAGTTGCAACTAAAGCATTAAATAATCGGGCACCATCTAAGTGTAATTTTAACTGGTTTTGGTGGCATATTTCATGAATAGCTTGCAAATCATCTAACGAATAACAACTGCCCCCACCACGATTACTTGTATTTTCAAGACTTACCAATGTAGTTTGGGGTTTATGCACATCATTGGGGTTAATTGCGCCTGCCACTTGTTGTGCAGTAATTCTGCCATTATTTCCTTGCAGTAATCTAACTGAGGCCCCGCTATTAAATGCTATACCGCCACCCTCATATAAGTAAATATGCGATAATGCATCACAAATTACCTCATCACCGGGTTGAGTATGCACTTTTATGGCAATTTGGTTGGTCATGGTACCACTGGGGCAAAATAAACCGGCTTCCATCCCAAAAATAGCTGCCGCTTTTTGTTCTAATAGCTGAACAGAAGGATCTTCCCCCAAAACATCGTCACCAACTTTAGCTGTAAACATAGCTTCTAACATGGCTGGTGTTGGACGGGTAACTGTATCGGAACGATAATCGATAATTAAAGGCATAGGTTTGCGAAGATAAATGCGTTCTTATAATTTTTGACAGGTAGTAAGCAGATTTAATTTTTTTTAAAAAGGCACTTTTTTACAAAAACATTCGTTTAATCAGAGTATTTAATGTAGATTTGCACACTTTTGAAATTTATGGGAATAATTTTAACGCTATGCTTGCAACCAAATGGCATGTTTTAGCGTCTATATGTTGTTGTTGTAAATAAATTGTAACTATATACTATGAGGCAGCTCAAAATTGCAACCCAGATTACCAACAGAGATTCTCAAGCCGTAGAAAAGTATCTGCAGGAAATTTCTAAAATTCCGATGATCACTCCCGAAGAGGAAACAACACTGGCTCAGAAAATTAAAATGGGTAATCAGAGAGCGCTCGACAAATTGGTGCAGGCCAACTTACGTTTCGTGGTATCTGTAGCTAAGCAGTATCAGCACCAAGGCCTTTCACTTAGCGATTTGATTAACGAGGGTAACCTCGGCTTAATAAAAGCGGCACAACGCTTTGATGAAACCAAAGGTTTCAAATTTATTTCTTATGCTGTGTGGTGGATTCGCCAATCGATACTACAGGCATTGGCAGAGCAGGGAAGATTAGTCCGCCTGCCTCAAAACAAAATTGGCACTTATAACAAAGCCAACAAGGCTTACATGGCTTTTGAACAAGAGCATGAACGTGAACCTTCTACTGAAGAATTGAGCGAAATTTTGGAAATGAGTGAAACAGAAATTAACAACATTTTCCAAAGCAATACTCGCCACACTTCATTAGATGCTCCGGTACATGAGGCTGAGGATGTAGCAATGGGCGATTTATTAGAAGGCAGTGATGATACTGACGACGATGTAATGAAAGACTCATTACGCGAAGAAATCAAAAGAGTATTAAAATCACTTAGCCCTCGCGAAGCTGAAATTGTAAATGCTTACTTTGGCTTAGATGGAGAAAATGGTGTAACCATTGAACAAATTGGTCAAAAGTATGACTTAACCAAAGAGCGTATCCGTCAAATTAAAGAAAGAGCCATAAAACGTTTACAAAAAGCCAGATACAGCAATGCATTAAAAGCTTATTTGGGTTAATTAAAAAATTAAGTTCCCCCCTGTTGTTAAAACAGGGGGTTTTTGTTTCTACACTCTGTTACTTTCCACACAAAATTCAAATACAGCATTCCTTACCTTTGCCAAAAATTTATTAGCATGGATAATATAACAACAGAAAAAGTGCATATTTTAATTATAGGTTCCGGTCCGGCAGGTTACACTGCAGCTATTTATGCTGCTCGGGCTAATATGAAACCCGTTTTATATCAAGGTATTCAACCCGGTGGTCAATTAACCATTACAACTGAAGTAGAAAATTACCCCGGTTACCCAAATGGTGTTCAAGGTCCTGATATGATGATTGATTTTGAAAAACAAGCTGCAAGAATGGGAGCCGATATTCGGTATGGTATTGCAACAAAAGTTGATTTTAGCAAACAACCTTATAAAGTATGGATTGATGATGAAAAATTAATTGAAGCAGATGCAATTATCATTTCAACAGGCGCTTCCGCAAAATGGTTAGGCTTAGAAAGTGAACAACGTTTAAATGGTTATGGGGTAAGTGCTTGTGCAGTTTGTGATGGCTTTTTCTTTAAAGGAAAAGAAGTTGCAATTGTAGGCGCCGGTGATACTGCTGCCGAAGAAGCACTTTACCTTTCAAAATTATGTACTGTAGTGCACATGATTGTTCGTCGCGATCAAATGCGTGCCAGCAAAATAATGCAAGAAAGAGTTTTAAATGCTCCAAACATTAAGGTTTATTGGAATAGCGAAACAGAAGAAATTTTAGGTGATAAAAAAGTTGAAGGAGTTATCATTAAGAATAATAAAACTAATACTAAACAAACCATTCCCATTAGTGGATTTTTTGTTGCCATTGGTCACCAACCTAATAGTGAAATTTTTAAACCATGGATAGAAATGGATGAAGCAGGTTACATTATAACCACTCCAGGAACCACAAAAACCAATATTGAAGGTGTTTTCGCTGCCGGCGATGTTCAGGACAAAAACTACAGGCAGGCCGTTACAGCAGCAGGTTCAGGATGTATGGCTGCTTTAGATGCCGAACGTTATTTAAGCGCCAAAGGGCATTTTTAATTGCTACTATGTTATCAGTATACTTAAATAATGTAATTTTTTGGGCATACCATGGATTATATAAGGAGGAAAAAATAACAGGTAATGAATTCGAAGTAAATTTGCGCGTTGATTATACTCCTCCCATTCCACATACATTTCAAAGCATAAATGATACCATTAACTATGTTGCACTATTCAAATTAGTGCAACATAGAATGGAAAAACCTACGCCATTATTAGAATCAATTGCACTTGATATTGCCAATGAAATATTCACTCATTTCAAAATGGCACAAAAGGTTGTAATTTCAATAAAAAAGTTAAATCCCCCAATTGCTGATTTTAAAGGCTCCGTAAGTGTTAGTTTTGAACTAGATAGAAATTAGAATTTTCAAAACTAAATTTGACTAGTTATCATTCATTAAATGAATAGCCTATGGTCACTAAGAAATTAATGCTTTACAGCCTTTCAATGCTATTTTTAATTGAATTGAACATTCAAAAAACTTTTGCACAGGATAACAATGTATTGTTTAAACAAGCCAGCAATGCAGAAATTGCTTTGAATGAACAACAGGCACTTGATTTATATAAACAGATTTTAGTAACCGACCCTTATAATTTAAAAGCCTTAGTTAAAGCAACAGAATTAAGTTGTTCAACCGGTGAAAGGTTACCCATTGCTAATGACAAACGTATAACTTTTCAATCGGCACTGGCTTATGCACAGAGGGCAGTAGCGGCTCATCCCGAAGCAGCCGAAAGTTACTATGCTTTAGCATTGGCTTCGGCTAAAATGACAGAAGTTGAAAGTAATAAAAAGCAGCTGGTTCAATATGTAAAAGATATAAAAACCAATGCCGATAAAGCACTCAGTATTAACCCTAATTTGGGTATGGCTAATTTTGTAGAAGGGCGCTGGCATTATGAAATGAACGAATTAAACTGGGCTAAAAAGTTAGCACTAAAAACTATGTATCCGGGCGGTGTACCTGCAACCAGCTACGATTCTGCCATTGTATATTTGGAAAAATGCCGGAAAACAGAACCTTACTATGTTTTAAATTATCTTATTTTGGCAAAAAGCTATAAGGCCAATAATAATCCTTCAAAATCAATTGAAGTATTACAACAACTTGTAAAATTACCTATTCGAACCCCCGATGATGCCGCATTAAAAGCAGAGGGACAGAAATTATTAGATTCTTTAATGTAATTATTCTTGTTTAAAAAGCTTTTTTCCGCCATTTGCCACTTTTAATGTACCAAAAAGACGGAATAAATAACGTTATCCAATAAACCCATTCACTTCCCCAACCAATGGTTATTGGTAAATGCCATTTCTCTAATGTTAAATAACTATAAATACAATACATTACAATAGCGCCAAATTCAATAACTAAATTTACTTGCGTGCTTCCCGTACCTGTTACAGCATTTAACCAAATGGTTGAAACCGACATTAACAACAATGCAGTTGAAACAATCCTTAATACAGGAATTCCATGTTGAATAAAAGTGTTGCCTTGTCCGTAAAATGATAAAAACACAACCGGGAAAATATTTATCAATAAAAAAACACAACCTGCAAATAGCAGGGATAAAAGCATTATTTTTTTAATTAATGGTATTACTTTATCATGCATTTGTTGCCCAATAATATTACTAACCATAGTATTAGTAGCTGCAGCAAAGGCCCATGTAAAGCAACCAAAAAATCCAAAAATGTTGCGCATGATATTTGAAATGGCCAAATCCATTGACCCATGATGTTCAATCAAAATATAAAAAAACTCCCAACTTACAATGCTTAAGCAAAATTGTGCAATTAAGGGTGAAGAAATTCGAAATATGAGTAGGGTATTTTGTTTATCGTACTTCCAAGATTGAAATAAATGTAATTGCTTATCAATTCCCTTTTTTCTAATTACAAAATAAATCGCCATCAGTCCCGTAAATTCAGCAATTATTGATGAGTAAGCAGCTCCATTAAACCCCAGGTTGGGTAAACCTAATTTTCCAAAAATTAAAGTATAATCAAAAAAAACATTAGCAATTGATTCTGCAGCCGTTCCAATAATTAAATATTTGCTTTGGTTTGTACCAACCAAAACCGCATTGCGTAATTGATATAAAAATAAAAATACAATTCCAAAAATACGAATGCGTAAAAACTTTACTGCCATTTCAACATGCAATGCATTGTGTAAAGTATGTTTCAAAATAAAGGGAACTACTATCCAAGTTAAAAGTATACCCAGTGTAGCCAATGCAAAAGAAATACGAACCCCTTGCGCAAATAAATTACCAATGGCTTCAATTTTGTTTTCACCTGCTCGGCGTGCAATTATGGCTTGCATACCATTATTTAGCCCTAAACCTATAACGGCAAAAATTAAATAATAAACACCTGTTATTCCGGCAACAGCTAATTGCTCTTCACCTAAATGACCCAAAAAAACATTATTAATAATAAAATTCAATTGTGGAACCAGCGTTGCAGCAGCAATTGGCAACGCAATTTTTAAAATTTGTTGGTTTGAAACTGATACTCTATAGTCGGTGTTAGCTTGGGTTACGCTATTCATAGTTGCAACAAAACTACTACAATAAACACGGGCAATATTAAAAACTTCACTATTCTTTTTTTAAACAGTAATTGTATATTTGGAAAATGGTTGAAAAAGAAATTAGTCAATATAGCCTTGATAGGGAGGAACTTGCTGCAATAGAAAAGCAATTAACTATTGAAGTGGGTTTACACTATATTGCCATTATTGAATTTGTTCCTGCATCCGAATCAATCACTGCAGTTGAACTATTTACTTTTGAAAAATTAGAACATAACTGGTACCAAATATTTCAGGAAGTACGTCTGCAATCCATTTTGTTTGATGTAAACTACGCATCAAAACAAATTTTTATTAATGGATTTCAACAATCCATCATCCCCGAAAAATTTTATAAAGCTGAAGAAACCAACAATTTTCTACAAATTTTATACGGTTGGAAAAATAGTGATTTGAATTATGATAGTATCTATATTCAAAATCAGCAAGTATATATTGCAAGCCAATTACCGACAGATTTACAGCAAATGTTTCATGTTAGTTTTTCAGATATACCCGTTTATAATAGTTTACGCAAACAAATTGAAACTGCATTAAAATTAGGAAGCGAATTACAAAACTATTGGCATATACAATTTTATCCAGGATGCTTTTCCTTAGTTAGTGTTCAACAACAGCAATTGCATTTAGCTGAAAGTTATTGCTATACTTGTGTAGAAGATATTATTTTTCGATTAGTTAGCATTTTAAACACCTATAATATTCAAACTTTGCCTTTAAAAGTTCAAGTTAGTGGTATAATACATGAATCCGATGAAATGTACACCGCCATAAAAAAGTTAATACCCGATGTGCAGTGGCAACCTAGTTTTAGAAGTGAACAAGTTTTAATTGAAAAGAATTATTATCCGGAACATTATTTGCAACCCTTTTTTAATGTTGTTTTATGAGGATCATTTCCGGTAAATGGGGGGGGAGAAAAATTAAACCACCGGCCAAAATGCCTTTTACACGCCCCACTACCGACATTGCCAAAGAAGGTTTATTCAATATTTTACAAAACAGAATCAGCTTCCATAATATTCGAACATTAGATTTATTTGGAGGCACAGGTGCCATTAGTTATGAGTTAGCCAGTAGAGGTGCTGCTTATTTAACTATTGTTGAAAAAGACAATACAATGGCTTCCTTCATACAAAATAACTTAACACATTTAGGAGCATTACCCAATCAATTTCAAATATACCGGCAAGATGTTTTTAACTTTTTAAGTAGTTGTAAAGGTAAATTCGATTTTATTTTTGCAGGACCGCCTTATGCATTAGGAAATATTGATGATATTCCTACAATTATTGTTGAACAACAAATGATTGCTCCCGGTGGTTATTTTGTTTTAGAACACACGCCGAGAAACAATTATCAAAACTTTAAAAGCTATCAGTTTGAGAGAAACTATGGCACTACTGTGTTTTCTTTTTTTAGTTTAGATAATTAAAATTTGAAATAGCATCATAAAAAAGAAGTAAAGATTTCTATGAGTCAGCAAAGCATTTTTATTACAGGAATTGGAACAGGGGTAGGAAAATCATTAATTAGTGCCATTGTTACAGAAGCACTGCAAGCCGATTATTGGAAACCAATACAAGCAGGGCTTGATGAAGGTACTGATGCCGGTACAGTAAAGAGCTTAATTAGTAATGAAGTTACTCAAATACATCCGGAAGCCTATCGGCTAAAAATGCCGGCATCACCTCATATTGCTGCTGCAGCGGAAAATATTACTATTGATATCAATAAAATTCAGCAATCTATTCCTAAAAGTAATAACCCTTACTTAATAATTGAAGGTGCCGGTGGATTATTGGTGCCCATTAATGAAAAGCAATTCATTGCTGATATTATTACAACTTTAAAAACTCCGGTGATACTTGTTAGCAGAAATTATTTGGGAAGTATTAACCATTCATTATTAACAGCTAAAGTTTGTAAGGATTTAAATATTAAAGTGCTTGGCTGGATTTTCAATGACCACTACCTGCAATACGAACAAGAAATAGTGAATTGGTCATGCATTCCTTACATTGGCAATATTCCATTTACCGAAAATCCTAACCATTGGTTTGTACAAAAGCAAGCAGCTAAAATAAAAGCGCGATTATTAGAATTGCTATGACTAAAAATGAATTAAGAAAAATTTATTTAGAAAAGCGAAAGCAATTGTCTGAAAAAGATAAACTGATTGCTGATGATTTAATGTTATTACAACTACAAGATTTGAATTTTAATGACCTTCATTATGTATTAAGCTATTGGCCGCTTTTACAACACAATGAACCCAATACACAATTATTTACACGGTATTTAAAATATTTTTATCCCGAATTACAAATAGCCTATCCTGTAACAGATACACAAAATAACACTATGCAGGCCAGGCTTACAAATGATGATACTATATTTTCTATTAACCAATGGGGAATAGCTGAACCAACGGAAGGGGATTTACTTCCACCAAAGATGATTGATTTAGTTTTAGTACCCTTATTAATTTTTGACTTGAAAGGGTATAGAGTAGGGTATGGAAAAGGATTTTATGACAAATATTTAATTCAATGTAATAAAAACATTATCACAATCGGATTTTCCTACTTTGAGCCCGTAGTAAAAATAAGCGATACCCAACCTTTTGATGTACCTTTAACCTATTGTATTACCCCGAATAAGCGCTATGAATTTTAATGCTTTTTTTTTGAAATCATTTAGGGTTTTATTATTACCGTTTGCAATTGCATATGGCATTATTATATTCATTCGAAACAAATTATACGACAAGAGTTTTTTATTACATGAAACAACCTTTAATTTCCCTTTAATATGCATTGGTAATGTGGCGGTAGGAGGAACAGGCAAATCGCCCATGGTAGAATATTTATTAAATTTTTTACATCCTAATTACAAAGTAGCCACATTAAGCAGAGGGTATAAGCGAAAAACAAAGGGCTATGCGTTAGCCAATGAAAACACTACTGCCTTAGAAATTGGCGATGAGCCCATGCAGTTTCATCTTAAATTCCCTAATGTGCCCGTTGCTGTAGGTGAGGAACGATTAGTGGCAATTCCACAATTATTACACGATGTACCCGATTTACAAGTTATCATTTTGGATGATGCTTTTCAACACCGTGCAGTTAAAGCCGGATTAAATATTGTTTTAACCGATTATAACAATTTATACATTTATGATTTCTTTTTACCTACCGGTGATTTGCGTGATGAGCGCAGATCGGTAAGACGAGCAGACATAATTATTGTTACTAAATGCCCTCCTGATTTAACTTTCGATAAAAAACAAAAAATATTGCGAAATTTACATCCATTGAATAGCCAATTAGTATATTTTACTACAATTGAATATGACACCCCTTATCATATTATAACACATGAGCCTAAACCTATTACTGAAAATGATGAAGTACTTTTAGTATGCGGCATTGCCAACCCTAAACCATTAAAAGATTATTTGCACCAACAAGCAGCTACGTACTATCAAAAAAACTATAACGATCACCATATTTTTACCATTGATGATTTAAAAGAAATTATTGAACGCTTTAAAGCAATTGATGTACCTCAAAAAATGATTCTTACTACGGAGAAAGATGCAGTTCGACTAACCAAATTTAAGCAGGAATTGGTAGATTTACCATTATATGTTTTACCTATAAAGCATCGGTTTTTATTTGATGAAGCACCATTGTTTGAATCAGCAGTTGAGCAATACATTGTAAATTTTAATAAAACACATGAGCAAGCAAAAAAATAAAAAACATAGCACTTCTAAAAACATGCAAAAATCTTTTGTAGTTACCGGTGTTTTAGAAATTACACGAAGTGGATTAGGTTATGTAGTTGTAAATAATGGCAATGGTGATGTATTGGTTCGACAAGGCAACTTCAACACTGCATTACATGGTGATACAGTTTCTGTTAAAATTATCAAAGAAAGTGCTACAACTAAAAAAAAGGAAGGAAGAATTGTTGATGTAATAGCTCGTCGTCAAACCGAATTCGTTGGGCACTTACAGCTATCTACCAATTTTGCTTTCTTCATACCCGATACAGAAAGGCCAATGCCTGACATTTTTATCCCGCTTGATAAATTAAATGGTGCAAAAAACAAAGAAAAAGTAATTGCTCGCCTTATTAAATGGGACAAAGGCGACAAAAAACCGGAAGGAGAAATAATTGGAATTCTTTCTTCTGAAGACGAAAATGATGCCGCCATGAAGGAAATACTAGCACAAGCAGGCTTCCCTTTATCGTTTGAAAAAAATGTATTAGCTGAAACAGCACAACTTCCTACCGAGTTAAATCAAAAAGAAATTGAAAAACGTCGTGACTACAGAGATGTTTTAACGTTTACAATAGATCCGGTTGATGCTAAAGATTTTGATGATGCCATCTCAATAAAAAAAATTAAAAATAATTTGTATGAGTTAGGAATACATATAGCTGATGTAAGTTATTATGTTGAACCCAATACTGCATTAGATGATGAAGCCTATAGTAGAGCTACATCTGTTTATTTGCCTGATAGGGTGAACCCTATGTTACCTGAAAAAATTTCGAATGAATTATGCTCTTTGCGCCCTCATGAAGATAAATTCACTTTCTCTGCCATATTTGAAATAACGACTTCAGGAGAAATTAAAAAACAATGGATTGGTCGAACAGTCATTCATTCTGATCATCGTTTTACTTATGAAGATGTACAAGCAATTATTGAATCAGAAGAAGGTATTTATACAGAACAAATTTTGTTATTAAACAACATTACACAAAAGTGGCGTAAACAGCGTTTCCAAAAAGGTGCTATTAATTTTTCATCGCAAGAAGTAAGATTTGTTTTAAACGATAAAGGAAAACCAATTGGTATTACCATTAAAGAAAGTAAAGAAGCACATCAGTTAATTGAAGAATGTATGTTATTAGCTAATAAATCAATTGCCGAATTTGTAGCTAATCATAAAACAAAAGATGGTAAAGAAATTCCTTTTCCATACAGGGTTCATGATAAACCGAATGAAGATAAACTAACTCCTTTTATTGCTTTTGCAAGAAAATATGGACATCAGTTTAATATTGATACACCGGAGAAAATTGCTGCTAGTTTTAATGAAATGTTGCAAGCAGTTCAAGGATTACCCGAACAACATGTATTGGAGCAACTGGGTATCAGAACTATGTCGAAAGCCATTTACACTGAGAAAAACATTGGCCATTACGGACTTGGATTTGTGTATTATTGTCATTTCACTTCTCCCATTCGCCGCTACCCGGATATATTAGTGCATAGGATAGTAGCATCAATTTTGAAAGATAAACCAATTGTTGACAAAAAAATGGAAGAAAAATGTAAACACTGCAGTGAACGGGAAAGAGCTGCAATGGAATGTGAAAGAGCCGGCAATAAATATAAACAAGTAGAATTTATGAAGGATAGATTAGGAGAAATTTTTGAAGGAGTAGTTAGCGGTGTAGCTTCCTTTGGTTTTTGGGTTGAAACAGTAGAGCATAAATGCGAAGGCCTTATCAGTATTGTTGATTTAAACGATTATGACGAATTCAAACTCATCGAATCGGAATATGCTTTAGTGGGTAGACGCAGCGGCCGACAATTTAGAATGGGAGATAAAGTAATGATTAAAGTGGTTGCTGCCAATTTGGAAAAAAGACAATTAGACTATGAATGGGTACCCACCGCCAACTCAGACAAGAAAAAAAGCAACACCAAAAATGCACCAAACAGAAAAAAGAAAAGAAAATAATTTTTTCATCTACATTTAAACCAACCAACCATGTTACTCAAAAAAACTTTACTATTACTAATGGTTCTCACAGGCTCTATAGGAGCATTTTCCCAAAACAATCCGGAGGCCACTGAACAATGGTCGCCCGTACCGCCTATTGTAACTCCGGGAATTTCTGCTTTTATCAACCCTCCTTCGGATGCTATTATTTTGTTTGATGGTAAGAATTTAAATGCTTGGGAAAATGCCAATAACCCCGGACAACCTGCAATGTGGGATGTTAAAAATGATATTCTAACAGTGAACAAAAAAGCAGGTAATATTCAAACTAAAGAAAAGTTTACAGACTACCAATTGCATATTGAATGGCGCATACCCGCCGATATTGAAGGAGAAGGCCAGGCAAGAGGAAATAGTGGCTTATTTTTAGCATCTACAGGCCCCGGCGATGCAGGATATGAATTACAAATTTTGGATAATTATAAAAACACCACTTATGTGAATGGACAAGCTGGTAGTATTTACAAACAATTTCCTCCATTAGTGAATGCTTGCCGCAAACCCGGAGAATGGCAATCGTATGATGTTATTTGGACAGCTCCTCGCTTTAATGATGATGGCACTTTACAATCACCGGCAAGGGTTACTGCATTTCAAAACGGAGTACTCATTCAAAATAATACCATATTAAAAGGACAAACACTATATATTGGTCAACCTTTTTATAAAGCACATGGCCCTGAACCCATTAAATTACAAGCGCATGGAGATAAAAGCAAACCAATAAGCTTTAGAAATATTTGGATAAGAAAACTCAGTTAAATATAACTTCAAATTTGCTTAAATAATGCCCATTTTTTTCATTAAAAATGTGGCATTTTTGTTTTGTGCAACTCCTTCACGTAAGATATAGTCAAAATGAATGTCGGTATCTGAAATTGTACTTTCAAAACAAAAATTAGAGATACTTCCTGGATAATCTTTTTCTAAAGTGCTTAATTTTAAATCGTGTGTTGCAAATAAAACAATACAGGGCAATTGCATCATTTGCGCAAGAAATTGCCTAGAACCTTCAAACTTATCGGCAGAATTAGTGCCTCTTAAAATTTCATCCATTAAAACTAATGCCGGATAATGATTACACAGTGAGGTTTTAATCTCATATAATCGTTGCAACTCTGCCATGAAATATGAATGATTTTCCTGCAATGAATCTGTAATTCTAATACAAGAAAAAATATACATTGGGCTTAATAAAAATTCATCCGCACAAACGGGTGCACCCATTTGTGCCAACAAAACATTTACACCTACAGTTCGTAAAAAAGTACTCTTTCCACTCATATTTGACCCCGTAATAATTCTAACTCCCTTGTTATTAAAAGCGAATGAGTTAGGAACACGAATATCTTCGGGAAGTAAAGGATGTGACATATTCTTTGCGCTCATGAAAAGCTCGCCTTCATTCAATTGTGCATACACAAATGCACTATGGTTATGGGCATATATGGCCATTGTATTTAAATAATCAATATCAGCAATTGAGTCTATCCATTTAGAGAAATTTAATGAATATTTATTATGCCATTTATTTAATGATAATGCACTGTGAACGTCAATCATCAACAAACTATTTAAAAGGGTAGAAGCTAACAAATTGTGCTGCTGATGTATTAGGTTAGTAATAAATGCCAGTTCTTGAAAACTTTTATTAGCCTGTTTACAATTATTTTTTAGTTCTTGTAAAATATCGCTGTTACCGGGTTGCACGTGTTGAAATGTTTCTACTAACCGATGGTATTGCGCTATAATTTCTTCGTTTTTACTAAGAAAATGAAAAGCTTGAATATTCAGATTTTTTACTCGTATTACATGAATCCAGTTTAATACAATACCAATAGAAAGTAAAAAATATTGACCGCTATTTAATGCAATGTACAATGCTGCTAATGTATAGGCAGGCAATACCCAACGGACAACATTGTAATATTTAACATGCTTCATTTTTTTTAAGTCCACTATCCATTGCTTCAAAAGTAAATCTGATTGGTGATGTTCTTTTTTATGTAACAAGGCGGTGGCTATCCAGTTTTCAATAAAAGTATATTGCGTGCTATAAGTTTTTAGTGCTTCCTGATAAGCTTTAATAGTTTTCTTATCTAAGATTATATTACTGAAGTGTTGTGCTAATTGCAATTTGCCTGCAAAGGTTACAGTTCTATTTAAAGCATGAAACAAAGAGTTTCTTCCAAAAATATCTAAATCAGCAGCATATGATGACATTTGCAAAAACTCACTTCCATCGTCAAATCCATTTTCTTTTCCATTAATAACATTCCATTCGTTTTGGGCTAATCGCAACTTATTTTCCAGCAACTGCTTGTTTTGCTTTTTTTGAATATGCCATGTCACTAATCCGAAAAAAAATATAGCAAAAAATATAAACAGGAAAATAAACAAATGATTATTGCTATTAAAATATTGATAGAGAGATAACACTGCAGCTATAAAAACAAGAGCCCGCAAAATTGCGAGCCAATTAATGATTTTTTTTAGCTTTTGTATGCCAATATTATGTGCCTTTATTTGTGTTTCATAAAATGCAGTAAGTTCTGCTTTAGTAGAATGATTCATAAAATTTAAACCGATTGTGTAGATGTATTAAAACATACACCTTCTTTTTCAAGTAAGGGTAAAACTAAATCATAAATATGTGGATGTGTTGGAATATGCAAACCGGTTAATAACAATTCACCTTTAAGCAAAAGAGTAGCTGCAATACCTAAAGGCAAACCAACCGTTTTGGCCATGGCAGTATGCATGGCATTTTGGCCAATAACTTTTAATTCAGCTTTATGCAACTTTTTTTTACCATTTAATAAATACTCAATTTCATGTATCATCAATACCATGTCCTTGTCATTGGGTTGCATAGCCCATTTATTTTCTAAAATAAACTGTAGTGCAACGGCTGCACTGCACACACCTTTATTAATCAATGTTTTTGTATCAAACCATCCTATATCAGTCAACATTCTCTGCATTTCAGGTAAATGAGTTAAGTGTAGATAAAGTTGTTGTTGATTGGTTTTAGAAAAATGCGTTTCATAAAATGCTGCAAACGATAAACCATCTGTATCATATTGTAAAGCTTCACTGGTTAAGTTAGCTTGTACCAACCATTGCCATCCATTACAATAATCTGTATATCGAATGGTTGTACGTTTAAATGTTTCTACATTACTTAACCCATACTGCTGCATATATTGCAGTGAGTCGCGATTGGGGTAGTAACACAAACCCGGTAACGTTGCTGAATTTAAAGATGCGCAATTAGAAAATATGTTTTTATAATCAATTTCAACTATTTTATTATTTTCTTTATAAACAGCACCTGCACTACCGGCCATAACAACATTTCTGGGATTCCAACTTATTTTATAATGCCAGGCATTATTATCGCTTTCAGGGGCCACTAAGCCTCCGCAATGAGAATAAAATGCTGTAATTGTTCCACCAACTTCAGTTATTTCAGCAATCATTTTCATGGCACTCATATGGTCAATGCCAGGGTCTAACCCCATTTCACACAAAAACAATAAACCCTGTTGTTGTATTTCTGAGGCAATTTGTTTCA
>NZ_JBMFQT010000024.1:0-23885 GCF_049968455.1 Hydrotalea sp.
GAAGACTTATTTAAAAAATTGCAAGTACACAGTAGAACTGGTTTAGCAATTTATGCTTTGCAGATGGTCATATTTATGCTATAATGCATTGCATTTTGAAAGTAAAAAAGGCAGCTTGAGGCAAAGTGAATTCAATTAATGAAAAAAGGTGGTTATTCACTGCCAATATACAGCAAAGCATTACAGCACCTAATAAAAAAGCAACCTTTTTTCAAGATTGCCTTTTTGAAGCTTCTGTCGGGAGGACAGGATTCGAACCTGCGACCCCCTGGTCCCAAACCAGGTATTCTACCGGGCTGAACTACCTCCCGAAGCCCTATGGATAAAAAAACGCACTTTGTTTGTGCGTGTGTTTTGCGGTGAGGGAGGGATTCGAACCCTCGGTACAGTTTAACCCGTACGGCAGTTTAGCAAACTACTGGTTTGAGCCACTCACCCACCTCACCATTCCCAAATTTTATTTGGGGTTGCAAAAATAGGGATGCTGTTTGTAAAATCCTAAAATCGGCTTTGGTAATTTTTAAAATATTTTTTTGGCCGAAGAAATGATTCATTACATGGCAGCTAATTGCACCTTTTGTGTTAATTCCATTACATTTTCTCTAAAAATAGTATCTGTATCCATTAAATCTTTTACAGTTTGGCAAGAATGGATAACTGTAGTATGGTCTCTTCCTCCAAAATGCTCGCCTATAGTTTTTAATGAATTTTTTGTAAAAGCTTTGGCTAAGTACATTGTAATTTGACGAGCCTGAACAATTTCACGTTTTCTGGTTTTATGTAATAAACGTTCATACGGTACATCAAAATATTCGCAAACCATTTTTTGTATGGCTTCAATGGTAATTTCTTTGCTGGTTGTTTTAACAAAGTTGCGCAATACTTTTTTGGCTAACTCTATATCAATTTCTTTTTTGTTTAATGATGATTGAGCTAATAATGAAATTAATGCGCCTTCTAATTCCCTAACATTGGTATTAATGTTATAAGCCACATATTTCACTACATCTTTACTCATGTCTAACCCGTCATTCTTCATTTTATGTTCTAAAATTTCAATGCGGGTATCATAATCCGGTAATTGTAAATCGGTGCTTAAACCCCAGCGGAAGCGGCTTAATAAACGTTCTTGCATACCATCTAAATCCTTAGGGGCTTTATCAGACGTTAATACCAATTGTTTGCCGCTTTGGTGTAAGTGATTGAATATGGCAAAAAAAGCATCCTGCGATTTTTCGGCACGATTGAAAAATTGTACATCATCAATAATCAATACATCAATTAACTGGTAGAAATGTATAAAGTCGTTGATAGCATTATTGCGGCTATGGTCCTGAAACTGATTAATAAATTTTTCACTGCTTACATATAAAACCACTTTGCCGGGATGCAATCTTTTTACTTCATTGCCAATAGCTTGAGCTAAATGTGTTTTTCCTAACCCAACGCCACCATATATAACTAAGGGGTTGAATGAATTGGCGCCTGGTTTTTCAGCTACGGTTTTTCCGGCCCTGCGTGCAACACGATTACAATCGCCTTCAATAAATGAATCGAAAATATAAGATGCATTCAACTGAGGGTCTATTTGCATTTTCTTTAACCCGGGAATAATGAAAGGATTTTTTACAGGATTATCTATTACCAGCGGAAAATTCATTTCATTGTTGGCATAAATTTTCATACTACTGCCGGGCAAGTCCATACTACCATTTCTTCCATTACCGCTATCAACCATTATTCTATATTCCAAACGCGCATCTTTTCCTAATTCACGCTTTAAGGTTTTGGCTAATAAGTTTACATAGTGCTCTTCCAGATATTCGTAAAAAAATTGGCTGGGTACTTGTATTAATAATACATTATTTTTTAATTCAATAGGTTTTATAGGTTCAAACCATGTTTTAAAATGTTGCCACTCCACAATATCTTTAATAATTTTAAGGCAATTGTTCCAGATTGATTCAGCAGTTTTTACCATACTATTTGCAACAATTTATCAATAAGTTTTAGAATAATTTTTTGAATGCCCCATATAAGTCCTCAGCATCAAACTGCACAAAAAATTTTTAGACGGACTGCGAATATGTAGACTTTATGTTGAAAAAAAAATTTTTATTCATTCTTTTTTTCCTTTAGCAAAAAGTTTTTCGTTTGCAGCAAATTTTTTTTCATTTTAGTGTCTATTTCAAAATCTAGTTGGGCTAAGTGAATACCTCCCCATCCGGCTTGGTTTACAATGGTGTAGCCACTGCTTTTATTTTGATAAATTCGAGGCTGCTTAAAAAAACGTTGTGTGTGGCCGCTAACAATTACATCAATATCATAAGTGTTTTTAGCAAGTATTTCATCACTTAAGTTGCCATCTGAATAACGGTCGCCTAAGTGCGATAAACAAATAATCATATTGCAATTTTTTTGCTTTAAATAGTTAGCTGTTGTATTGGCTTGTTCCACCGCATCAAGGTAAACTATTTTTTCTTTATTAGGAATAGTAATTTTGTCATGCAGTGGCAGTAATATACCCATTATACCAATTTTTAAGTTTGGCCATTCTATTATTTTGTATGGTTCATAACAATTTTGTAAAGCTGTATGCGTGAAATCATAATTGCTAACTACAGGCTTCATACCGGTTAATGTTAAGTTATTCGCTAAATGGTCTATTCCTGCCATAAAATCTTTTTCTCCCAATGTAAAAGCATTATATCCTAAATATTTCAAAGCATCTAATTCAGCCTTTCCTTTAAATGTATCAAAAACAGGGCCATCTCCACAAAAATCACCGGCATCAACCAATAAAGTATAAGGATTATTTTTTACTATGGCATCAATCACCTTTTTGTATGCTCCAATTCCACCTGTACGGCGTCCGGTATCATATTCATTTTTTATTGGGAATAAGTTGCTTTGTAAATTATTGGTATGTAATAATGTAAATGTAATAGTGCTATCATCTATCCTAACAGATTTGTTAGAAATAAAAGGCAAGCTAAATAATAATCCTGCTTTAGCCGTGCTTGTTATAAAATCTCTTCTATTCATAAACATAGTTTATGGGTGACACTTTATTAATGGCAAGCGGCTCATGTTTATTTGTGAACGATTCAATATACAATTTGCAACTTTCCCTTAAGTTGGTATTTAATGAAACCTGTGGTAATAATTTTAAAATTTCACATTTGTAATTACCATTTTTCATATAATCGGTAACTACAATGTGGTATGTATTGCCGGGAATAATAGGTTCATTGTTTATATAAATGTTTTTAGCATTTCCCTGTGGTGTTATGCTATACTTTATTCCCGAAATAGGCCAACCACCATCGGCAGCCATTTGTTGAATAAGTTGGGTTAAATGTAACCCGCTAATGGGAACAATTACCAGTTGATTGTTGTAAGGTAGAAGTTGAATTAGAGAACCAATAGTAATATTGCCTTGTGCCAAATAACCTTTAATGGCTGATGGATGAAGAATTGCCGCATGTAAAGCTGTTCCGGCCTTTGTTTGTGCTTGTTGTAACATTGCCTGGGTAACTAAATTACCCAAAGCCCCACCTCCTTTATTTTTATATACATTTTCTAATGAAAAGCCGATTGTTGTATTTAAATATTTTTCAATACTATCGTTGTAGGGTTTAAGCCATTGTTGTGTAACACTATCAGCCTGAATAGTAGATGATATGCTATGATATTGAAACTGAACAGTTGAAGCAGTTTGAGTATGGCCAATACATGCAATACATAAGCAGGTAAAGCTAATAATAGGAATGGCCTTTAACATAGATAGTTGGTGTTTATGCAGTAAGGTACAAAAAAAATGTACAGAAAATATTAAAATTTAAGAGTGGTATTCCCTTTTTAAACTGCTACATTTGCCGCAATAAATATTTGATATATGAGTTATGAAATTACAGGTAAGTTGGTAGCAAAATACGATATTGTTCAACGTACCGAAACTTTTAAAACACGTGAATTTGTTATTGAAAAATCGGAAGATATAGGTGGAAGAACGATTACCAATTATGTAAAATTTCAGTGTGTGCAAGATAAAACCTCTATGCCCGACCGATTTTCAATTGGCGAAACGGTAAAAGTTTTATTTAACATAAAAGGTACTAAATGGACAAAAGATGGTAAAGAAAATTATATTACCAATTTAGATGCTTGGCGTATGGAATCGGCTAAACTAAACGATATGCAAGGTAATACTCCCGATTTTGTTCCGGATGTTACTGCCAATGATATGCCTGCCGATGATTTACCATTTTAATTATTCATGATTTTATAGGATAAAAACCTATCAACATGCAAAAAAAAATAGTATTGCGTTTAACGCCCAATGAAGCGGCGAACGAAAAAGCGATTGAAAGCCATTTGGTACAACAATTAGGCATTCAGCCAAACCATATTTATGGTTATTTTATAGAAAAAGAATCTATTGATGCAAGAAGTAAAAAGCAAATTTGGATTAATAGAACCTTACGTGTATTTATTGATGAACCATTTGTCAATCGTTCCATTCAACATATTGAATATTCCTCTGTTTACAATGCCAAATATAAAGTAATAATAATAGGTGCCGGACCTGCGGGATTGTTTGCTGCACTAAAGTTGATTGAGCAAGGCATACAGCCCATTATTTTAGAACGCGGTAAATCTGTTAGAGAAAGAAGAAGAGATTTGGCCAAACTAAATAAAGAAGGTATTGTAAATGAAGATAGTAACTATTGCTTTGGAGAAGGTGGTGCAGGTACTTATAGTGATGGGAAATTATATACCCGCAGCAATAAACGGGGAAGCATAGATAGTATTTTGCAGCGTTTTGTGCAGTTTGGTGCCGACGAAAAAATTTTATACCAATCGCATCCTCACATAGGAACCAATAAATTGCCGCATATTATTGCTGCAATGCGGCAACAAATTATTGCTGCAGGCGGGTTATGTTTTTTTGAGGAGCGGGTAACTGATTTTCTTATTGAGAATAATGAAATTAAAGGGGTAATAACAGCCAATGGTCAACAATGGAATGCCAATGCAGTTATATTGGCAACCGGTCATTCTGCACGTGATATTTTTCACCTATTTTTTAGAAAGCATTTAACCATAGAGGCAAAACCATTTGCATTGGGCGTAAGGGTTGAACATCCGCAGGCTTTAATTGATGCCATACAATACCATTGTCCATTACCAACAGCATTTCCTGCACATAGTGAACGTAATGCCCATTTGCCTCCTGCTGCTTACAGTTTAGTAGAACAGGTAAATGATAGAGGAGTATTTAGTTTTTGTATGTGTCCTGGTGGAATTATTGCGCCTGCAGCTACCTCGCCTAATGAATTGGTAGTAAATGGATGGAGTCCATCTAAACGAAATAATCCTTTTGCGAATAGTGGAATGGTTGTGCAAGTAAATGAAACAGATGCTTGGCAATGGTTGCAACAGCATAAACAATGGTTGCAATTACAAATGCAGGAAAAAATATATGCAAAAAAAGATAATCATTTGCAACATCCTTTATTACTGCTTTTTTTCCAACAGTGGGTAGAGCAACAAGCCTATACAGCCGGAGGTGGTAAATTTGTAGCACCTGCACAAAGAATGGTTGATTTTGTAAACAATAAAATATCTACCCAACTACCTGAGTGTAGTTATATACCAGGCGTACAATCAGCTTCCTTAGAAACTGTATTGCCAGATTTTATTCATCAATCATTACAAAAAGGTTTTTATCAGTTTGGGAAAAAAATGCACGGGTATTATACCAATGAAGCCTTAGTAGTGGCTACGGAAAGTAGAACTTCTTCACCTGTACGTATACCACGCAAAACTGAAAATTTACAGCATCCACAAGTAAAATATTTATATCCCTGTGGTGAAGGTGCAGGTTATGCAGGAGGTATTGTTAGTGCAGCAATGGATGGGGAATTAATTGCAGCCACCATAGCAGCAACTTTGCATCAATAAATTACAGCCGGTTTGTTAAAGATTTCCACTCATCATTAAATTTTAGTGATAGAATATTTTTTAATAATAAATATTTATCTTGCTGACACTTGTTTAAAAGTGGTTTGGTAAACCTGTAAATGTTAACCTTTATGAATAATGCTTTATTGCAATTACAGCATTTAAAAAAATTTTATGCAACACAAAAAGCTGTTCATGATATTAGTTTTGAAATAGCCAATGGTAGCATATTTGGTTTGTTAGGACCAAATGGTGCCGGTAAAACTACATTGTTGCGTATGATAACCGGCATTATATATCCCGATGATGGAGCTATATTGTTTGATGGTACGCCATTTAATCCAATGAATGATGCTGCCAAAATTGGTTACATGCCTGAAGAAAGAGGGTTATACAAAAAAATGAAAATTGGTGAACAGGCTTTGTATTTAGCTCAATTAAAAGGGTTAAGTAGGGCAGAAGCATTAAGCAAAATTCGTTTTTGGTTTAAAAAGCTGGAAATGGAAAGTTGGTGGAATAAAAAAGTAGAAGACCTGAGTAAGGGGATGAGCCAAAAATTGCAATTTGTTACAACCGTGTTACACGAACCTAAACTTATAATTTTAGATGAACCATTTAGCGGGTTAGATCCTGTGAATGCTAATCTTATTAAAGAAGAAATTTTTCGTTTAGCACAGCAGGGTGCTACCGTTATTTTTAGTACACACCGTATGGAGCAGGTAGAAGAAATTTGTGACCATATTGTATTGGTCAATCTCGGGAAAAAAATATTAGATGGAAATGTAGGTGATATTAAACAGCAGTTTAAAGAAAATAAATTTAATATTTCATTTACTGAGCAGCCATCCGCTATAATGAGCTCTGCATTTAATGTAGTTACGCAATATAATAATAATTTGGTGGTTACAATTCAGGAAGGGTATTCTACTAATGATGTGTTGCAATTCTTTATTGATCAAAAAGTTCACATTAAACAGTTCAACGAAATACTGCCTTCTTTAAATGATATTTTTATACAATTAGTGGAAGACAGTCAAGGGGCTGTTTCCCGAAAATTTCAAGCCATACAATAAATGCAATTGCCGCAAACTTTCACTATTACCATGTAAACATTTTAATATGAGTAAAACTTTTTTAATAGCTCGCCGTGAATTTTTAACACGAGTTCAAAAGAAAACTTTTTTATTAACCACCATATTGTTACCGCTACTCATTTTTGGGTTTTATGCGCTCATTATTTATTTTTCTGTAAAAACCGATGATCATATTCAAATTGCTATTGTTGATAATGCTAAGCTAATGACGAATATTAGCGATAAACAGAATGGTGATATACATTTCAATGTTGTGCAAAACGTTACTACATCAGAGTTAGATAATTTAATTCAAAAGAAACAGATTACCGGATATATAGTAATTCCTGAAAATTATAATATAATGGGTTTTGATACCCTTTCTCTAAAGTCTGATAAATCAATTGGTTTACTTACCCGGGATAAAATTCAAAAGAAATTTTCAGAATTGTTAGAAGAAAAACGTTTAATGGCTTTGAATTTGAATAAAAAACAAATTGATAGTATTCAAAATACTAATACTTTGCAATTTACCAGCTTGCAAGGAGCAAAAGATTCCAATGCCAGAGCAGGAATAAGTTATGGTGTTGGTTATTTTAGCGGCTTTTTGATATATATAATATTGTTCATTTATGGAACCATGGTAATGCGTGGTGTTATGGAAGAAAAAATGAATAGAATTGCTGAGGTAATTATTAGTAGTGTAAAACCTTTTAAATTAATGATGGGAAAAATTACCGGAATTGGTGCCGTAGGATTAGTACAATTCATTATCTGGATTGTTTTGGTGTTGATATTAACCATGTTGTTGCCTCTGTTTTTTCCTCAACTGGCTCAACAAACCAATAATTTACCTATGCAACCCGGTGCTATGCAAGCAGCAGAATCCGTAAAAAATAGTGGAGAGTTACAGGGTATTATGTCTGCTTTAAGCAATATTAATTTTCCTTTGTTAATTGGAACATTTATTTTTTATTTTTTGGGTGGTTATTTATTATATGCTTCTTTATTTGCAGCGGTTGGTAGTGCTGTAAATGAAGATCCACAGGATGCACAAAGTTTATTATTGCCTATAACCATGCCTATTATTTTTGCCATGGTTATTATGACAAAGGCGGTTAATGATCCAAATAGTTCTATTGCCGTTTTTGGAAGTATGTTTCCGTTAACTTCCCCAATTGTTATGATGGCACGTATTGCACATGGTATTCCTAACGGTGTACCCTTGTGGCAGTTGTTGGTTAGTATGGCATTGTTAATTGGCGGCTTTTTAGCTACAACATGGCTTGCAGCTAAAATTTATAGAGTAGGTATTTTAATGTATGGTAAGAAACCTACATGGAAAGAAATGTGGAAATGGGCTTTTTTAAAAAATTAATATTATAAAAAAGGATGGTTAAATTACCATCCTTTTTTATTTACATGCTTTCAATAGGCTTTTGTAATGCTGCCGAAAAATCTTGCCATATTTCATTAACTATTTCTGCGGCGGGTTTTATTTCATTAATTAACGCACTTACCTGGCCAATTTCTAATTCCCCTTCTTCTAAGTCGCCTTCAAACATTCCTTTTTTGGCACGGCCTTTACCTAATAACTGTTGTAATGTATTAATATCAGCACCATTTAATTCTGCTGAATGTACTTCTTCAAAAAACTTATTTTTCAATAAACGAACAGGCACATGTTTTTTCATACTTAATAAGGTATCACCTTCTTTTGCTGCTATTACTTTTTCTTTGAAGTTAATATGTGATGAAGCCTCGGGTGTACAAACAAATCTACTTCCAATTTGTACACCATCTGAACCCAATACCATAGCTGCCAACATTTGTCTTCCTGTTGCAATACCGCCGGCAGCAATTATCGGTATTTTCACTGCCTGTTTAACCAAAGGTATCAAGACAAAAGTGGTAGTTTCTTCTCGCCCATTATGTCCGCCAGCTTCAAATCCTTCGGCAACAACAGCATCAACGCCGGCTGCTTCAGCTTTTTGAGCAAACAAACTACTGCTAACCACATGTACAACGGTAATGCCTTTGCTTTTTAAAAAACTTGTGTACGTTTTTGGGTTGCCGGCACTGGTAAAAACAATAGGAACATTTAAGTCTATAATTGTTTCAATATGGTTATCAATGTCGGGATACATTAATGGTAAATTAACTGCAAATGGTTTATCGGTAGCTTGCTTGCATTTAGTAATGTGTTCACGTAACACAGGTGGATACATACTTCCTGCCCCTATAATGCCCAATCCGCCTGCATTGCTAACTGCCGATGCTAGTTTCCAACCACTTGCCCATACCATACCGGCTTGTATAATGGGGTATTCTATTTTAAAAAGCTTTGTAATGCTATTTGAAAACATAGCAGTGTACATTTTTGTTAGATAAGTTATTTATCCAAAATCAATTTCGGTATTGTCGCCAATATTTAAACTGCGGCTCAATCCTTTAACAGAAGCGTCACTTCCAATTAAAGAATTGTCAAGCACAACTTCATATAAATGCGTATAGGAACCGATAATACTATCGCGGACTATAGAAAATTGAATGTTTGTATTGGCACCAATTGAAACATGTGGACCAATAATCGCATTTTTTAAAGTGCAGCCTACACCAATACTAACAGGGGGAATAATAATGGTATTTTCCAGCTTAGCGGAGGGGTCTATCTTCCCACCAAACTTTTTTAATAAAGTAGCATTACTTTCTAAAAGGGTTTCTTTTTTGCCACAATCAAACCAGTTTTTTACTTTAAATGATTGGAACTTTGCACCCCTAGCAATCATACACTCCAAAGCGTCGGTTAAATTATATTCGCCTAGTGTTTTTATGTTTTGGGTAAAAATGTGGTGCAGGCAATCATATAAAAAATTAGTTTCCTTTATTTTATACAAACCAACCAATGCCATATTGCTTTTTGGAATGGCGGGTTTTTCAACTACTTGTTCAATAAACCCATCATCATCAATTGATGCTACACCAAAGTTTCTGGGGTCATCTACTTTCTTAACCCCTAACATACTATAAGGACTTTCTAAAACTTCTTTTACATCAAATTCGCAAATGGTATCACCTAGGGTAACAAAAACCTCATCATTGCCAACTATATTTTTGGTTAGTTCTATAGCATGGCCGGTTCCTTGGCGTTCATTTTGATAAACAAAATGAGTAGTTAAGTTTGGGTAAGTTTGGTGAACATATTCCTGAATTTTTTCACCTAAGTAACCAACTATAAAAATGAATTCCTGAATACCGGCTTCATGTAACTGATCTACAATAAAACTTAAAATAGTTTTACCTGCAATAGGAATTAAAGCTTTAGGTTGAGTATAAGTATGTGGTCTTAATTTGGTGCCGGCACCAGCAACCGGAATAATTGCTTTCATTATTAGAGGGTAGTTTTTGGGTTCGGTTTATAACCTAAAATGATTTTAAAACTATGTTTTTTCTTTAGTATCAAAAAATAAGTTTGGGTGAATAATTTCCCGTTTTCAAATCAGTTTATTCATCATTGCGTGCATTTTTGGGGGTGTGAAAATAGGCAAAACTTTTTTTTATAGCTAAATCAAGTTTTTTCGGCAATAGTTTTTAAAAGTTATGGCAGGCTAAGATTGAACATTTACTTTTGCAAATATTCAATTACAAACAATTTTCAAAAGAATTTCTATGCAAAAAGATACCCTTGTTTTTAATCTTATTCGTCAGGAGTTAGAGCGTCAGAGAAGAGGCATTGAATTAA
Source organism: Hydrotalea sp. (assembly GCF_049968455.1). Lineage (NCBI taxonomy): Bacteria > Pseudomonadati > Bacteroidota > Chitinophagia > Chitinophagales > Chitinophagaceae > Hydrotalea > Hydrotalea sp. The sequence goes on from NZ_JBMFQT010000024.1 coordinate 10,783, forward strand.
TTGCATCTGAAAATTTTACCAGTTTACAGGTAATGCAGGCTATGGGAAATGTGATGACGAATAAATATGCAGAGGGATACCCGGGTAGAAGATATTATGGTGGATGTGAAATTGTTGACCAAACAGAACAATTAGCCATTGATCGGTTAAAGCAAATATTTAATATAGAATACGCTAACGTTCAACCACATAGTGGTGCACAAGCAAACGCTGCCTTAATGCTGGCGATTTTGCAACCCGGTGATGCCATTTTAGGATTAGATTTAAGTATGGGCGGCCATTTAACGCATGGTGCTGCTGTAAATTTTAGTGGAAAATTGTATCAACCCCATTTTTACGGTGTTACAAAAGAAGAAGGTTTAATTGATTATAGTATGCTGGAAGCTCAGGCCCGTAAAGTGAAACCTAAATTAATTATTTGTGGTGCCAGCGCTTATAGCCGTGATATTGATTATGCCCGAATTAGAAAAGTGGCAGATGAAGTAGGGGCTTTCGTAATGGCAGATATTGCACATCCGGCCGGTTTAATTGCCAAAGGGCTATTAGGCAATCCGTTTGAACATTGCCATTTTGTAACGTCTACTACCCATAAAACTTTGCGTGGTCCCCGTGGAGGAGTTATTATGATGGCGAAAGATTTTGAAAATCCATTCGGTTTGAAAGATGTGAAAGGAAATTTGCGGATGATGAGTAATTTAATTGACATGGCTGTGTTTCCCGGCACTCAAGGTGGTCCTTTGGAGCATGTAATTGCAGCTAAAGCAGTAGCTTTTGGAGAAATTTTAACCGATGAGTTTACCCAATACGCAAAACAAGTTCAGTTAAATGCACAAGCAATGGCGAAAGCATTCATTGCAAAAAATTATCAAATTATTAGTGGCGGAACTGACAATCACTTAATGCTGATTGACTTACGTAATAAAAATATTAGTGGTAAGAAAGCAGAACAAGTTTTAGGCCTAGCTGATATTACAGCCAATAAAAATATGGTTCCCTTTGATGATAAAAGTGCTTTTGTTACTTCCGGTATTCGTTTTGGAGTTGCTGCGGTTACAACTCGCGGCTGCAAAGAGGAGCATATGAGCTTTATTGTGGACGCTATTGATAAAGTATTAATGAATGCCGATAATCAAGCAATCATCGAGCAAACTAAGAAAAGTGTTAATGATTGGATGCTGCAGTTCCCTTTGTATCCTGAGCTAGGGTAATATTTTTTAATTATTAAATTGGTTAATATGATACAACGCATACAAACGCTTTGGCTGTTAATAACTGCAACCTGTGCATTTATATCATTAAAGTTACCTTTTTATACCGGTAATGTAATGGAAAACCAAACCACAGTATTTAAAAACCTAACTGCTAGCAGTTCATTACTAATAAACATTATTACAGTAATAATAGGCGTGTTTGCAATTGTATTTATCTTTTTATTTAAGAATAGAAAGCGGCAGTTGTGGTTAACCTTTTTATTGTTTTTGCTTACAATATTGCAAATTGTGTTGTTATATTTTCAAACAGGTTCTTTTGTGCAAGGTACTTGGGCTATTTCTATTCTTATTTATATTGCTATGCCCATTTTATTAATTTTAGCTATGAGAGGTATTTATAAAGATGAACAATTGGTGAAGAGTGTAGATAGACTTCGATAGAAAACACCATAAGATTTACGTAACCACCATTCAATAAATTTATCCTATTGATTTTAAAAAGGATTGCACCAATAGTGATCTTTTTTTTGTGTTTATTTGGTATTGGTCGTGCCAAACAGAAGTTAAAAAGTGTTAAAATTTACTTTTTTTCCAAAAAATTAACGCTTACGTAAAAAAATATGTTTATGTGTAAGTGTTTTTTTTTAAATGAAATGTGGAAAAAAGTAAAAAATACTTAAAAAAATCCACAAAAATATGCTTTTGATATTCCCATACACACTACATTTGGCTTGATAATTGCAAATTTCCATCCTAAAAAAATGGAAATGCAGTGTCAAAAAAAATTCAATATTTATGATTAAGCCATCCTATGTAATGCCTGGATTGCTATTGTTTATTTTTTTAACAATAGTAAGTCAATTAAAAGCTACTAATTATTACGTTGATCCTTCCTCTACCGCTTCTACTCAAAATGGAGCATTTAATACTCCTTGGAAGTCACTTTCTTCGGTTAATAGCAATATGTACTCCTTTAAAGCAGGTGATACCATTTTTTTTAAGCGTGGACAAACTTTTGTCGGTAATTTAAATATTACTGTATCCGGTAGTGCAGGAAAACCAATAGTTTTTACTACTTATGGTAGCGCAACTGCTCCTCCAGTTTTTCAATATGCATTACCCGATAGTAAATCTAATGCGGCTCGTAATGCCATTTATATGTACCAGCAAAGCTATATTGAAATAAATGGTATTAAGATTACAGATACAACTATGAATCCTAATGACCATACCATAACTTCAAATGTAGGATATGGTGTTTCAATGGATCAATGTAATTATGTGAAACTTAGAAATTTAGATATTTCATTGGTTGGAGTTGGGGTTTCCTGGGACGGGAGCAGTAATAATTTAATGGATAGCTGTAAGGTATATAATTTACGTATGGTAAGAAACACACCTACCAGTGTAAATAATAATGATGATTATGGTGCAAATGGTATTGTGGTTGGTGGAAGCAATAATATTGTTACCCACAATTTATTTCAGGATTGTTGGGCAATGAGCTATGATTATGGATGGGATGGGGGTGCTGTAGAAATGTTTGGTTCTGCCATTAACAATAATACATTTATGTATAATGCCTCCATTAACAATAATGGTTTTACTGAAATTGGTAGTAATGCAGGTGGTACATGTAACAATATGGTAGTAGCTTATAACTTACTAATTAATAATGGTTCATTAGCCTATTTGCAAAATAGCGGTGCTTTTGCTATAACAATTAATAACCTTCAATTTTATAACAATAATATTGTAGAAACAGTAAACCAATTAACACTACCAACTTACATGTTGGGAATGCAGGCTACTTCTTCTATTCAAAATATAATTATTTTAAAAAATAATGTTTTTTGGTTGAATACTGGAATTAGTGTTATTAGCTCTGGCAGTGCAAGCAAATTCACCAATGGGCAAATGGTACATCAAAACAATTTGTACCATATTATTAATGGTGGGAAAACAAATTTTAATTTAGATCCAACAGAAACTTTGTTAGGTAATACAACTGCAGTATTTACTAATACCTCAAATTCTGATGCTTCACAATGGAATTATACATTATTAAATCCTGGTCCTGCAATTGCTACCGGTCAAAGTGTTGGTTTATCTACCGATTATGCCGGCAATTCAGTTCCGTCATCTAAACCCGATATTGGCATGTTGCAGCATACTAGTAATGTTGCAGCAACTAACCCATTATCTGTAAGTGCAGTTCCAGGAAAAATTACTTGTAATGGCAGTACTACAACAGTTGCTGTTACTGCAACAGGTGGTACAACTCCCTATACAGGTACAGGAAATTTTACTGTAGGTGCAGGTACTTATACTTATAAGGTAACCGATGCCAAAGGCGATACAGCTAGCACCACTGTAACTATTACACAACCTACTCCCATAACAGTAAGTGTAGTAACAGGTAACATTACTACTTCTACTGGTACTACATCAGTTACTGCATCAGCTTCAGGTGGAGCAGGGGGGTATACTTACAGTATTGATGGTGGAAGTTTTCAAACCTCTTCTACTTTTTCAAGTATTGGATTAGGAAATCACACAGTGGTAGTGAACGATGCAAATGGATGTAGTGGGTCAAAAAGTTTTACAATTATTCAATCTGCTAGTTCTACTACAACTTTAAAAGCAAGTACAACAGCAAGTAATATTTCATGTAATGGTGGTACAACGTCTGTTACTGTTACTGCTAGTGGGGGAACTTCTCCTTATACAGGTACCGGAAGTTTTACGGTAAAGGCAGGAACATATACATATACAGTTAAAGATGCAACAGGAGCTACCGCTTCAACTTCAATAACTATTACAGAACCTACTGCCATTAATGTTAGTATTAATACAGGTACTATTACCGTATATAATGGAAATACTTGGGTTACTGCTACTGCAAGCGGGGGAGCCGGCAGTTATAATTATAGTTTAGATGGTGGAAGTTTTCAACCATCCGGAAGTTTTTCTAATGTTATGGCTGGTGCACATACCATTGTTGTTAAAGATGGTAATGGTTGCTCATCTGCAGCTAAAAATTTTACCTTAACACAACCATCTGGAACGGATACGGTAAGAGCAACTGCTGTTGCAGGAAGTATAAAATGTAATGGAGATAAAACTACTGTTACTGTAAGTGCAACCGGCGGTACACCACCTTATACCGGTGCAGGTACTTTTACTGTGGGTGCCGGTACATATACTTATAAAGTAACTGATTCAAAAGGTAATTATGGTGTAATTACTATTACTGTTACTGAGCCACCTGCATTAACTATTTCTGTTCCAATTCCTACAATTGCGCCATACAATACAACTACTACTGTTGCAATGTATGCTTCAGGAGGTACTGGTGCATTTTCTTATAGTTTAGATGATAACAGTTTCCAAAGTAATAATTTGTTTTATAATGTAATTGCGGGTACACATATAGCAATTGTTAAAGATGCCAATGCTTGTAGTGCGCAACAATCATTTACTATTGCTCCTTCAACTACTGTAATTGATAGTTTTAAATTAGAGATTAAAGCATTTCCTAATCCTACGCACAATCAATTCAAATTGAGGATAAAATCGGGGAGTAGTCAACGTATATCCATTTATGTTTATAATTCAAATGGTCAACTTGTTTATAGTGTACTAGATGGAGCTCCAAATAATGACTATAATTTCGGAAGTAATTTTTCTACTGGTATGTTTTATGTACAGGTACAACAAGGTACTGCTGTACAAACTTTAAAAATTATGAAATTGTAAGCATACATAAGCTCTCCTAAACAAAACAAAAAATGACGTCCTAAATTCGGACCTCATTTTATTTAATAAGCATTTTTTTCACCTTTCATCACATTGTATACGGTTAAAAAAAGTATTCTAATGTCTAGCCAAATTGTCCAATTTTCTAGATACCATAAATCATTTCTAACACGCATAATGATTTGCTCATCATTAAAAATTTCTCCTCTATATCCATTTACTTGTGCCCAACCGGTAATGCCTGGTTTTAGAAACTGACGAATCATATAATGATCTACCATTTTAGAAAAATCTTTGGTATGTTTTACCATATGTGGTCTAGGACCAACCAAACTCATTTCACCTTTTAATACATTTAAAAATTGAGGAAATTCATCTAAACTTGTTTTACGTATAAAGCGTCCTATACGCGTAACTCTGCTATCGTTTTTTGTAGCTTGCTTTGAATCGGCATCTTTATTTATACGCATGCTTCTAAACTTATAACAATAAAAAGGTTTATTATTTTTTCCTGTTCTTATTTGTTTAAATAAAATTGGGCCGGGCGATTCTAAATAAATTAATAACCCTAGTAATGGGAATAGCCACGATAAAATAAAAATAACCACCAATGCACTTACAACAATATCTAAAATGCGTTTCTTTACTCGGTTGCCAATATCCTCCAAAGGTTCACTTCTGAATGATAAAACCGGGAGGTCTCTTATATAATCAATAAGTACAGGTTTAGTAAAAAATACTGATAAATCGGGTACCACTTTAAATCGAATGCATTTCATTTCTGCATCTTTCATCAACTGATAGATGTAATGGTTTTGTTCAGGTGAAATGGTTGAAAATATTTCCTGCACATCTAAATCTTCTGCAACTTTTATGGTTTTAGTAATGTCGGGAAATATTGGATGATGTGTTAATTCAGAAACATTTTCACTATTTTCAACAAAACCTACCAAACGCATATTCAGTCCTTCTTCTTCAAAATAATTTTCAAGTTTTCTGGCTGTATCATTATAACCTATAATCATTACTTTACTAAGAAGATTACTTTGTTTTCGAAAATATTTTTTTATGCTTAAATACAAAAATCTGTTGATGATTAGCCCGGTTCCAAAAATGGTAATTGTTGAAATAATAAAAAAGCGAGATAGTTTAAACTCTCTTGAAAAGAACAAATAAAACAGCATTATTACAATCCATAAAAAATAAACTTGTGCACTTCTTTTTGTAAAGGTTTCAAAATGTAAAATGCTTTTTTCATTATAAATACCAAAGTAAAATGAAATGATTATCCAGCTTGCATTAATTAAAAGCCAAAATAAAAAGTATGATGAATAAAAACTTTCAGGAATGTTTTCGTTCATTATTTCGTATAAAAAAATACGGGACAAAAAATAGCTTAGGTTTAGAATGAATAAATCCATTCCAATTAAGCTGGCTTGTAAATAATACTTTAATTGCCTGTTCATAAAATATGAGAAAATTCTTGATTACAATTCAATATTTATAATCAGGTATTAGAAAGTTTCAGTGATAGCTACTTTTTTTTGTAAATAGTTTTTAGCAATATTTTCAACAATACGCTCTGCCGTTTTACCATCCCACAAAGGAGGTACAGTGCCACTTTTCCATTTGTTTTGAAGAATTAACTGAAGACATTGATGCATTTTCTCCATATCATCTCCAATTAACTCATTGGTGCCCATGGTAATTGTTTCAGGTCTTTCGGTTGAATTGCGTAATGTTATACATGGAATTTGAAGTACAGTTGCTTCCTCAGTTATTCCACCGGAATCAGTAATAATTCCTTTGGAGTGTTGCACTAAATATATAAATTGTAGATAGGGTTGTGGGTCAATCATTATTAATCGCTCATATTGTATATCCAGTTGATCAATAATGTGTTTGGTTCGTGGGTGCACAGGGAAAATTACCGGGTAATCTGATGTGGCTAACATTATCTCCTTTAATAAAGAATTTAGTTTTTCGGGATTATCAACATTTGACGGGCGATGAAGCGTAATTAAAAAGTAATTTTTGTTTGACAATTGATATTGGTTCCAGAAATCGGGTTGAATAGTTTTATGAAGATTGTGATACAGTGTATCAATCATCGTATTTCCCACAAAATGTATTTTGCTTTCGGGTACTTGTTGTTTGCGTAATAATTCATTGGCATAGTTACTGGTTGTATAAAAATGATCGCATATAGAATCGGTAACTATTCTGTTTATTTCTTCCGGCATTGTCATATCACCCGACCTTATACCTGCTTCAACATGCGCTACATCAATACATAATTTTTTTGCAGTAATGGTGCATGTCATTGTTGAGGTTACATCGCCAACTACTATTACCAAATTAGGTCTATTATTTAAGAGCTCCTTTTCAAACTTTACCATAATAGCAGCGGTTTGTTCAGCTTGTGTACCACCGCCACATTCTAAATTTATATCAGGTTCAGGTATATTTAATTGTTCAAAAAAATCGCTACTCATTTTTTTATCATAATGTTGGCCTGTATGTACAAGTCTATACATAATGGCTATACCGTTATTTTGAGCTTTTTTTATAGCATGAATGATGGGTGCAATTTTCATAAAATTGGGTCGTGCACCTGCTACTAAAGTTATCAACATAAATTAAGGTTTGGGATGAAGCAATTGAATAAGACTAGTTTATAAACTATTGAATTGTGGTTGTAATTTGTGGTCATTTATTAACACTACCATTTCTTTAATATTGTTTTTGCTAGAGGCTCCGAATAAAATGGAGGAAATATTGGGTAATGAATTAACATAATCAACAGCTTCTTTTGGTGAAATGGCTCCGCCTGCTAAAACCTGCATGGCAATTACTCTAACTTTTTTTGTCTGTAATGTTTGTTCATATAAAGCTTTCCCACCAGACATTCTAAATCCATCCTTATTAATAGAAGCACAAATTATTGGATTTTCAATTCCTACACTTTCCAACATATCAACCAGTTTGGGTAAGTTCATGGTAATATATCCGGGTTCAGCATTGTATTTTTTAATAATGTAGTCGTTGTAGGCTTTCAAAATATCTTTCATGCCTAACCCAATTAAAAGGTCTGTAATTACATTTTGAAGAAATATAACCGGTGTATCAATTCCCTTAAACATTTTCATTTCTGCATCAATCATTAATTCCATTATTGATATATAATCCTTCGATACAAATGCTACACCTCCCTTTAATAAACTTCCAAAAAAATTTCCGGGTACATACTGTTTCATTGCTCCCATAATACCAAGTTCAGTTACGGCATTTGCATATTTGTGTGCATATGGCATACAAGGATAAATTTTATAGCCTTTATATTTTTCCTGATTATTTCTAATTGCGTCGCATATATTAGCTATTCTTTCGTGGGTTGTACACATAAAAGTATTGATACCACAATCTCTTGACTGGTCTAACACTTTTAATATGGCTGCATCTTCTTTAAACTTAATTGCTTGGGCTCTAGATTTTTCATCAGATATATGATTAACGCCGAAAAACTGATTGTCTCCAAATAATATTCTTTCCATTTTAATTATTTTTAAAATTCTTAATTTCTTCAATCACCATATCTGTCAGTAACGCACTTTCAAAGGTGTTAATTATGTTTGGTGCCTTACCTTGAACGGCTTTAATAAAATAATCAACTTGTAATGAGTATTCTTCTCCTCTTAAATAAAAATCAACCGGTTGTGTTAATTCATTGATATGTCTTGTATTCCAGCCTTTGTTATAATTAGTTGGGCATTGATTATCTTTGAAAAATACTTTTAATTCAGTAGCATCTACAATTATCTTTCCTTTTGTACCAATAATTGTAAGTGATGTTGACATTTTTCTGTAAGTTTCATCACTCCAATTAACAGATAGTACTCCGGAAATTTTTGAATTAGTTTCTAATAATGCATATACAGCATCTTCAACTGTATCTGAATAGAATGATTTCAGTAAAGTGCCATGCACATTTTCAACTGGGGCTATTAGGTAGTTGATCAAATCAATTACATGTGATGCATAATCCATTAGGCACCCACCTCCCTCTGTAGGTTTTGAACGCCATGTATCTTGTTTAGGTTTTACAACCACAGGGCCATAAGCTTCTCCGGTAAAGTGTTGAATTGTTCCTAAAAAACCTTCTGATATCAAGTGTTTAGCTTCCTCAAATGTTCCTATAAATTTATTATGATAGCCAACTTGATTAACTAGTTTTTTTTCTTTTGCTAAATGAACCAATTCTTTTCCTTCTTGAATGTTTAAGGAGAATGGTTTTTCGACAAATACATGGATATTTCTTTTAAGTAATTCACTTACAATTTCAGTATGATATTTTGTTGGTGCAGCCACAAATACTGCTTCAGGTTTTTCTGTGTCTAACATTTTTTTATAATCACTATAGCAGTTAAATGAACCATATTTTGATAAAACATCGGTTACTAATTTAGAAGTGTCTGTTACTCCTACTACTTTAACATCACTATGTGCACCTAAAATTGCCAAATGTGATATGCCCATTTTCCCGGCGCCTATTAATGCTACTTTTATCATGCGTATTGTAATTTTAAAATTTCTGCTTTTAATAATTTATAAGCTTCTTCTCCTTTATGCATTAGTTCTAAATCGGGCTGCTTATTATTTAATGAATGAAGAAATGCTTCTACTTTATCCGGTGTTAATGCTTTTTCGTGTAGCATTAAATTTTTTTGAATGATATATCTATCAACATCTAACAATTCGTCTTGGTACACAGAAATAGTAGGTATTCCTAAAATGGCTAATTCTCTTGTCATGGAACCACCGGCACCAATAAAAAGGGTACATTTTTTTGCTATTTCATCAAAACCAATTGGTTTGTCGGCAACTACTATGTTAGAAAATTTGGTTTGATGGTAATGCTCTGATTGTGCTTTGTCTCGTGGAAGTATAATAATGTTATATTTATTCTGCAATGCAATAATTGTATCGTCTAAAAAATTCTTTTTACCATTATAATATTGAGCTGTTTGTGGCTCAGGACGTATGTAAATATTAATTTGAGTATCATTATTTTTTTTTCGTTCATTTTGAATAGCTATTCCTTTTTGCCATAAATAAATACCTTCTTTTACACCAGGATATTGCTCAATCTTACTAGAGGAGATACCATTTTTTGCTATTTTATTAATGGCTAGTGTTTCAGGAATAAAAACTTTGGTAGCGCAATAAAATCCTGCTTTATTGCCAATAGCATGTTCATTATCATTAGTATAAATAGAGGGAATGCCAAGCAACTTAGCTACTACGGGGGAATGAAATGAACTTTGAGATACAGCTACATCAATTTTTTTATCTTTTAAAAATTTGTATAGTTGATAAACGCGTATGGGATATCCAAATATTTTTTTTACAATGTTTTTTCCATAGTGTTCGCCAATTTGTGTGTGGGTTAAACCTTTCTGGTTCAATAATGCAATGGTATTGGCTAAGGGTCGTGATGTAATAATTACAACATGCCCATCAACTTCTAATTCCCTGATAAGTTGATAAAACATATTAACATGAGGAGAATTTGAAAGATCAAACCATATTTTCATAATGTATAATTTTGTTTTTTTCCATACCCAATTTTTAACAAACTACATTGGTTTCATCAATTACATATCGATGTTTTGCATTTTCGGCAGTTAGGAATGGGGTATTGAATATCATTTCATAATGTTCAAAATGTAAATGCTTTTTTATTGCATTTAAGTAAATATCGTATTCACACAAACTCTTTGTATTATCTACATTTAAACATATTTTGATAGAATTTTTATTAAATTTTACCTGAAACTGTTTTACAGTTGGGTCATTTCGAAATAAAATATTAAAGAAAGCGGCATGTAAAATCTTCTTATTCATATCAACTACAAAGTCATAACTTCTGCCAATTACATTATCTATAATAGGATAATTTCTTTTACACTTGCAAGTATTTTCTTTGGAAAATAGTACCTTATCACCAGTGAAATATCGCATCATAATGAAGCCTTCATTGGCTAAATCTGTGCTAATTAAATTATTTTCTTCATCTGTTTCATACCAGCTTCTTGTTGAAATTAAATGCATTTTCTTATATTCACACTCAAAGGCAGAAATGCCTGCTTCGTTACAGCCATATTGATTATAAACGTTTGTTTTAAATGCGGTTTCAATATTTTTCCTATTTTCTTCAGTTAATACTTCTGCAGAACTTACAATTCCCTTAAGATGGGGGAATTTAGTTTCTGGAATTTTATTATTAATATAAGTTGCCATTTTATCTAATGCGGTTGCATAGCCATATATTAGCTTTGTTTTTCTTCTTTTAATATCATCTATATAGTGTTCTATATTTTCATCGTTTAATGTAAAGGTTGAATAACATTTTATGTTTAATAATTTGTAGAAAATATTATGTTGCGTACTTGATTTTATTATTGCTGAGCCTGAAATAAATGCTACTCTTTCACCAATTACAAATTTTGTTACTTCCCATGAAAGTAAAATGCCTGCCCACATAAATGATTGTGCCAGCTGAGTTGTGTAATATACCAAAGGTGTTCCGGTAGAGCCACTTGTTCCTTTTTTAAATAATTTTCTTTTAAATAATTTATTTTTTAATCCTTCTTCATTTTTTCGTACTAAGTCTTTAGTTAAAATGGGTAGCTCTTCATAAGTCTTAAAATATTTATAGTAATCGGTATTTTTTTGGGCTAAGGAAAATATTTTTTTTATTTTATTTTTTTGAATATTTTTTATTTCGGTACTACTAAAATATTGTTCTCGTCGCAAATATGAAAGCTGTTTCCTGATATTTGTTCCTCTTGCAATATCTATTATTAATAATCTTATTTGACCTATCAAATAATTGAATAGCATATTATTTAAATTGAAAATAATTTTAGTAAATTTTACAAAAAGTAATTTTTGATTTCTTCCTTTACACTGGTTTGTAGGGGGGCCATTTCGGAATATATACTGAGCAATTTTTGAATGATTACTTCAGGTTTATATTGTTGTGCTTTTTTCCATGAATTTTCTCCATATTTTGTTATCAAGTTTTTAGAGGTAAATATTTCATTGAAAATTTCATTTAATTGATCAAATTTCCCTGGTTCAAATAACCACCCATTTTCATTTGCTTCCACTAATGATGGGACTCCACCTACATTGGTAGCAATAATTGGTTTCCCTGCTGACATGCATTCTAGAATTGAAATTGGAACACCTTCAAAATAGGATGGTAAGATATAGATATCCGCATCCATTATTACTTTATTTTTTTGTTCCGCTTTTATCCAACCTATATATTCAATTCCTTCTGATAAATTTTGCTTATTAATTAAGTGTTGCAATTTTTCTGTTTCACCATTACCTGCAATTTTTAATTGAATATATTTCTTTTGAAACCAACTATTATTTTCCAAGAATTCAATCAAATCAAATATTCCTTTCTCCTTGCATACTTTCCCTAAGAATAATAAGTTGATCTTTTCTTTTTTATAATTTGGTAATGATTTTTGATGTGATTCTACAGGATTTGGTAGAACTATTGCATTTTTTAAACCTAGCTCCGCGCTATAGAATTCTAACCATTCATTAGAAAGACAAATTACTTTATCACTTTTCTTTAGGGTATATAATATGTATTTCTGCAGCAAACCGGCATTGTTGTAATAATTTTTGAAATTTCCGGAATGGATGTGAAGCAAAACTTTTTTGTTTAATATTTTACCTATGTGTGTTAAAATTGATTTTCGAATAAAACTTCCATTTGAAGCACTGTGTATATGAATAATCTTAATTTTTTTATCAAATATTAGAATATAAGTATAGTGGAACAGGCACTGAAAGAAAAATAATGATGCATAAATTTTGTTTTCCCATCCTTTCTTTCCTGATTCAAAAGATGGATAGCTAGCTATAAATTTAAAGTTCGGTATATAGTTAGCATACATATCAAGTACAGAGCCCATACCCCCGTAGTCTTTCTCTGGTCCTATATATAGTACCTCTTCAAACTTTTTATACATTTTTTATATATTGTAATTGTAGTAGATATTTAAATTCTTATTTGAATTATACCTATAATAGTTTTAATTGTTTTTC
>NZ_JBMFQT010000025.1:0-13810 GCF_049968455.1 Hydrotalea sp.
GTAATTGGGGTTGCAAAAGTAATAACCTACTCCTTCCTAACCAAACTTTTTTTGAACTATTTTTTCAAAAAAAATAAGGAAAAAATAAGTGAAAGAACTTCTGCTTTTTTAAAACGGAGTGCAAAGATAAGCCGGTAAAAAACAACCTCAAAATCTTTTTTAAAAATCTAGGAAAATTTATTAAAAATATGGGCTGAAGACTTTCTAAGAACTACCGTTTTGCAATAACGGGCGGCAAAGATACAGGGCTTTTTTAAAGTACCAAACATTTTCAAAAAAATGTTGCCATAAAAATTACAATGCTTCAAAAATAAAGGGCACTAAGGGCATTGGGTAATGCACGGCCTCTAAAAACAACCCGTGAGCGGGACTATTAAAATTGGCGCTGGCTATTTGTGTAGAATCAAATAAAGCACGAAAATCTTCAAGCGAAATGGCACCCCTGCCAACTTGAAGCATAGTTGATACTAGCGCTCTAACCATACCACGTAAAAACCGATTAGCAGTAATACAATAAACAAGTGTGTCATTATCATTTATTTCCCAAAATGAATTTTGAATAGTACAATGGTAATTATTAACCTGACTGTTTTTTTTAGAAAAAGCAATAAAATTAGATTGCTCCAAAACAATGGCCGCCGCTTCATGTAACAAATCATATTGCAATGTGAAAGGATAAAACCAACTTGTATCTTTTAAAAAAGGGTTTTTCCTGCTATGCATATAATAACGATAGGTTCGAGCAGTTGCACTAAATCGGGAATGCATATCATCAGCCACTAAATAAAGATTTGTAACTACTATATCGGAAGGTAAAATGGCATTTAAATTATAAAGTTGCTTATTGTAAAGGGGGATATTACTATCGAAATGAAAAAAATTCTGCCGGGCATGAACACCGGCATCAGTTCGCGAAGAACCTGTTAACTGAAATGTGCGTTTCCATAATACTGACATTGCCCTTTCTAGCTGCAACTGCACGGTTGGGGCATTTTCCTGAATTTGAAAACCACTATAATGGGTTCCCTTGTAAGCTACTTCTATAAAATAACGAGGCATTGGCCATTAATTGCTGTTGTCTAACTTTTTAAATTGATCAATTACATTGGGATCAATAAATTCATTGACCAAGGAACCAAAATTAGCTGCATCTAACAAGTGTGGCCTTGCAGCAATAAAAAATTGAAGGCGATTTTGTTGTGATAAAAATAACACACCTAAATTTTTAATCTGATCAACACTATAGCAATTTTTTTCAAATGCTTTTTTAGCCGCATCTATCATCGCTGCATCTGTATAGGAAGAGGCCATTGCTATTCGCGTAGCATTAAAATCTTCTTTAGTGGCAGGTTGACAAGTTTGAGCATTATTTTTTTGAATGGTATTATCAATATTGGGCTTACTAGTAGTATTTTGATTATCATTATTAGTTGCATTCAAATTACTGGAACTGTCAATTTTATTGGTAGCCACCGTTGTAACTACTTCTTTTGGCATTTGTGGAGTTGCCGGAACTTCTGCTGGTTTTACTTCAGCTTTAGGAGCCTGTTTTAATGGTATGAATACAGCAATTGTGTCGGATTTGCTAACACCCTGCACCACATAAATTTGATCCAGCCCTTCCGCACCCATCCTTTCAAAAGTTTTAGCCACATTACCATTATTGGTTGCACGTGTTACCTGTTTAGGCATTACTTGTTTTTTGATAGAAACATCATTCGTATTTGAAACAGTACTTGAATTAGTTGAATTGGCTTCAGCAGTATTCGCTTTTAATGGTTTTACTGTTGTGGCTGTATTAGATGCTGCTTTGTTTGAAGCCGATTTATTATTGGTGGAAGAATCCGCAATATTGTTGTTTTGTATTTGTGTAGTTTGAGCAACTGTTGAACTTTCTGAATTGGAAGGCATAGTAGCCGCAATAACCAGTTCATTCGATAAACCGGTTAATTGCCAATTGCCATTTTCGCCTTTTGATAAATTATAGCCCGCATCCTGATCCGTAACGGGTATATTAAAATTTAGTATTAATGAAGGATTTTGCTGCCATTGTAATTGAATTTGATGATTGCCGGGCATTAATCGAGGAATAATCATATAACCACCTACGGTTGAAGCATAGTTTTGTTCATTTAACTGCACCGTGTAAGGTTGGCGGTTGGCCGATTGTAAATAAACAAAATGATAATTCTGAGCAAACCCATTTTCATTTATAAAAAAACATGCAACAAAAAAGGGAAGAAGGGCTAAAGATATTTTCTTGAAAATCATTACTCATTAAAATTTACACAAAGCTAACTGAAAAATGCGAGCCATTATATACCCATACCAAAGCAATATTTTTTGTGTTTTTGGCTTTCTTTAACCAAAACTAACCCTTGCCTTATTATCTTTATTCCCTATTTATTTTCGCTAACTAACTTTTCACAATTTTATTCATTAATCATTAGCAAAAAACATGAAAAAATTATTATTTGCATTTTTTGTTTTTATCTATGCTTCAGCATTTTCTCAAAAAGCAGATGATTGGCAAAAAATATATCGCGGGTTTGCAACAAAAATCAATGACCTTGTACATACCAAATTAGAAGCAAGTTTCGACTATGCACATAGTTATTTAAATGGTAAAGAATGGATTACATTGAAACCTCATTTTTATCCAACAGACTCATTAACCTTAGATGCAAAGGGGATGCAAATTGATAAAATTGCAATGGATAAAAATGGGAAAATGTTACCACTTACCTATCAATATGATAGTTTGCAATTGAAAATTAAATTAGATAAAACCTACACGCAAAATGAAAAATATACCATTTACATTCAATACACAGCTAGGCCAAATGATTTTAAAGGTGAAGGAAGTGCAGCCATTACTGATGCTAAGGGATTATACTTTATTAACCCATTAGGCAAAGACCCCAATAAACCCACACAAATATGGACACAGGGTGAAACAGAATCGAACTCTGTTTGGATTCCTACTATTGATAAACCCGACCAAAAATGCACGGATGAATTTATTTTAACAGTTCCGGAGAAATATGTAACACTATCAAATGGTAAATTGATTAAACAGCAAAAGAATAACAACAATACACGAACAGATACTTGGTTAATGGATTTACCCCATAGCCCCTATTTATTTTTTATTGGAGTTGGTGACTACACCATTGTGAAAGATAGTTATAAAGGAAAAGAAGTATCATATTATGTAGAAAAGCCTTATGAAAGCGTTGCCAGAAAAATATTTGGACATACTCCTGAAATGATTCAGTTTTATTCAAACATATTAGGAATTGATTTTCCTTGGCAAAAATATGCGCAAATTGTAGGCCGCGACTATGTGAGCGGTGCTATGGAAAACACAACTGCAGTATTACATCAGGAAAGTGCACAACAAGATGCCCGCCAATTAACCGATGAAAATATTTGGGAAGAAACCATTGCGCATGAACTATTTCACCATTGGTTTGGCGACTATGTTACCTGCGAAAGCTGGAGTAATTTAACTGTGAATGAAAGTTTTGCGAATTACAGTGAAGTACTTTGGGATACTTACAAATATGGTAAGGAAGCGGGTGATTATCAGAACTGGAAAGACATGAACGATTATTTTTTAAGTAATAGCGATAACAAAGACTTGGTTCGCTTTTATTATGAAAACCGTGAAGACATGTTTGATGCTGTAAGTTATAATAAGGGCGGAAGAATTCTGCACATGCTTCGAAATTATGTAGGGGATAGTGCATTTTTTAAATCATTGAATTTGTATTTAAATAGTAATAAATTTGGTAATGGCAGTGCAGTGAAACTACGCCTTGCATTTGAAGCTGTTACTGGTAAAGATTTAAATTGGTATTTTAATCAATGGTATTTTGGAAGTGGTCATCCCATTTTAGACATAAACTATGTGTACGATGATAAAGCCCATTTAGAAAAAGTAATTGTTCAACAGAAACAAGTAACAGGCAAAATTTTTAAACTACCCTTTGCTATTGATATTTATACAGGAGAAAACAGACAACGGTACCAAGTTTGTGCAGAAAATGCCATTGATACATTTTACTTTAAAGTAAATGAAAAGCCAAATTTAGTAAATGTTGATGCCGATAAAATTTTATTGGCACAAAAAACGGATCACAAAACCGTTTCTGAGTTTTTTTATCAATACAACCACGCTCAAAATTATTTAGATAAAAGAGAAGCTGTTGTTTATGGAGGTAATCATTTAGATGATATTTTGGGTTATACTATAGTTGAAAATGCATTATATGATCCTTTTTTCAGATTGCGTATTCAGGCATTAAATATTTTTAATAATACCAGCCAAACTTTGCACCAGCCTACCATTGATAAAATTGAGAAATTAGCTAAGTCTGACCCCAAAAAATTAGTAAAAGCCAGTGCCACAGATGTATTGGGTAAATTAAAAAATAAAGATTACAAAAGTTTCTTTGTTAACGAGCTACAAGACTCCTCTTATTCTGTAGCCGGTGCAGCTTTAAATGCTTTGAGCAAAATTGATAGTGTTGAAGCCTTTAAACAAGCACTAACCCTCAGTAAAGCAACTGCCAAAGGACGTTTATTATCTTCTATTGTAAATATGTTTATGCGTTATGGCGATGCTGATAATTTTGATTATGTAGCTTATAACTTTAATGCTTTACCTGTTGGGCAAGAAAAGTTTGAATTGTTACCCGACTTCACCGTTTATTTAGCTAAAATTAATGATAGCACTCAATTTAAGCGCGGCGTTGATTACATTATTCAATTTAAGAATGATATTCCTCAAGCTTATCATGAACAAACCGATCCATTTATTAAATTGTTTTTGAATGAACTAAAATCGAAAAAACAAACTATGGGTCAAGTAAACTTAGCCAACTATATTTCAGAACAATTAAAATAAAAGCATCATTTACATAAAAAATGCCGTGACTCATTAGTCACGGCATTTTTTTTCATGCAAATATGGTATTAATCAGTTACTGTAGTGGTAATAGTACCTTTAGATGTAACGGGGGCAGATTGGCCCATCATTTCCATTGTTCCCCCTAAATCAACATTACTGGTTTCATTCATTAATAAACGACTGGCTTTATTATAAGTTCGTGTAGCTAATGCAGTTCCTTTTAAATTTTGAACAATATCCATACCGTTTCTGTTCATTGTTTCTTTTAAAACCAAATTGGCTTTTACTTCCAGTATAATAGTGTTATCGGTAATTTGCTTAATAGTGTATTCAGAAACTGTTTTGGAATCAGCTTCGCTTGTGGTAGAATCTGTCCATTGAAAACCTTCTTTTAAATTATTGGATGGCAATAAAAATAAATATTTTGCTTGATCATCAGCTCCCCCCATTTTAATGATAGCATCTACTTTTTGTGATTGCGAAAATAATTTACCATCTTTTACTTCAATTAAATTAGGAACATTTAATGCTTTGAATAAATCGGCCATTTCTGGATTATTACGCAAAGCAGAATCATCTGAGTCAAAGTTCTGATCTTGTCCCATCACTTTTACTTCGCCTTTAACCCTTGTAATCGTAGATGAGTAAGTATAACCATTTGCACTAATGCTTTTAATTGTATCGAGAGTAGTAGTTTCTCCATTTGTAACCGTTTCAATATCCTGTCCAGCAAAATTTATGTTGGTAGAAACTTTAATGTCGGTAACTGTTTTAAAAGTTTTTCCGGGTTGTGCTAAGTTGGTTTGAGCATTCGAAGCCAATAAACTACCAAAAGCAAGCAGGGATAAAAATAAATGTTTCATATTATGTTTTTAGATTTTTTTGTGTATCAAAAATATTGTTTTAGTAAAATGAAAAAAAATTTACTGTATCATTATTGTTTAACATAAATTACCAACTACCACCGGCACCACCGCCTCCACTGCTGCCTCCACCAAAACCGCCAAAGCCACCGCCTCCACCTCCGGAACCACCCCAACTGCTACCACCCCTATTATTCAACATCCCAGATAAAATGATGGGAGCAATTAAGCCTCCACCACCGCCTCCACCACGGCCCATATTCCGTAAAATAAAAAAAACAATCAATAACAAAATAATAAATATTAGTGCACCACTTCCGGTTGGTACGTCTTTTTTTCTTGCTACTTTATATTCACCTACAGCTGCTTTTGCTAAATCATTGGTGGCTTTATCTAATCCTTCATAATAATTTTGCTGCCGAAACGCAGGCACAATATCATTTCTATAAATTTCCGAAGTAGTAATATCAGGAATTGCACCTTCTAATCCATACCCAATCTCAATCCAAACTTTTCGGTCATCAATAGCTGCTAAAATTAAAATACCATTGTTCGTTTTTTTATTTCCAATGCCCCAGGCTCTAAATAATCGATTGGCATAGTCTGCAACATCTTCCCCATTTAAAGTTTTAACCAATACAATGGCAATTTGGTTGGAGGTTGAGTCATCTAATGCAACTAATTTTTCTTCTAATGCTTCATTTTGTTGGGGTGTTAATACATTGGCATAATCATTCACCAATCTTGGAGGATTAGGTTTAGGCAAAACATCTTGCGCCAAACAAAAAAAAGTTGGCAACAGAAGCAAAATAAGGAGAATAAATTTTTTCATTTTAATAAGCTTCAAACTTTAGCCAAAAAGCAGTAACGCTTAATCACCAAAAACAATATCATCGGGTAATTCATTGCCATCAGTTGCAGTGTTGTAGGGAAAATGAGTAGCCAAAGCATTACCAATTTTATCAATAATTATTGCAATACCCTCAGCAAAATGGCGGGCATTGAAATGATGTAACATTTCTTGAACAGCTTTTTCCCAAAATTCCTGGCCAACTTTTTCATGAATACTTACGTCGCCATAAATGGCCAATTTTCTGCTTTGAATAGCTATGTAAACCAAAACCCCATTCCGTTGCTGCGTTAATTGCATGTTTAATTCAGCAAAAACTTGTTTAGCTCTTTCAACAGGGTTTTGATTATTACAAGCATTTTCAACATAAACACGTATTTCACCACTGGTAATTTTTTCAGCTTTTTGTATGGCTAATACAATTAATTCTTTTTCCTGTTCAGAAAAAAAATCCTTGGTCTTTTTTGGTGAAAAAATTCCCATTAATAAAAATTATTTAATGTTGAAATTAATGTCGGGGGCTTTTTCAGTTCCCGGGTCGGCCTGATAATATTGTTTTTCACTAAAGTGAAAAATGGCAGCAAAAATATTATTGGGGAACGTACGTACTTTTAAATTATAACTATTAACTGCGGCATTGTAATCGCGTCGAGCAACATTAATGCGATTTTCTGTTCCTTCAATTTGTGCCTGAAAGTCTTGAAATGCCTGAGTAGTTTTTAAGTTTGGATATGCTTCAGCCACAGCCATTAACCTGCTAAATGCTCCTTGTAATTGCCCTTGTGCCTGCTGAAACTTTTGCAAACTTTGTGGATCATTGATATCTACATTTACACTAGTTGCTTTAGAACGGGCATCGATTACTTCTTTTAAAGTTGACTTTTCGAAGTTGGCAGAACCTTCAATGGTTTTAATGACACTATTATATAAGTCAGTACGGCGTTGATAATTGGTTTCCACATTACTCCACGCTTGCTTAACAGCCTGTTCACCTTGAACCAAACCATTGTATTTGTTACATCCACAGCCACCTAATAATAAAATAATGGCGGCAATAATAATAAGTGTAAGGGTTTTTGAATTCATACTTGCGGGGTTTTAAACATGTAAAAATTAAAAGTATTAAAAATTTGTTGCTATTTTTTTGTAAGATAAATGTTTGCGATGAACTTATGGATTTATTTTTCAAAATATATACCTAAAATTTTTTCAGTCTAAATGGCATAAAAAAACCATCCTTTCGGATGGTTGAAAACTAATTAATTGATTTATTAACTATTAATGGCCGCTATTCCAGGCAAAACCTTGCCTTCAAAATATTCCAACATGGCACCACCACCTGTACTAACATAGCTTACTTTATTAGCAAAACCAAACTGATTTACGGCTGCAACACTATCACCTCCACCTACTAAGCTAAAAGCACCTTTTTGTGTAGCTTCTGCAACAGCAACGGCTATGGCTTTGGTTCCATGCTGAAATTTGGGCATTTCAAAAACACCCATTGGACCATTCCATAGTATGGTTTTAGCAGAATGAATAATGTGTGTAAACTGCTCACATGCCTCTGGGCCTATATCTAATCCCATCCATCCATCGGGAATATTGTTAGATGGACTTGTTGAAGTTTCTGCATCAGCAGCAAACTTATTTGCAATAATACTATCACCGGGCAAATGAATACATACGCCTTGCTTTTCAGCAGCCAACAATAATTCTTTAGCAGTAGTAATTCTATCATCTTCACATAATGAATTTCCGATAGAACCACCTTTTGCTTTCATAAAAGTATATGCCATTCCACCACCAATAATAATGTCGGTAGCTCTTTTCAATAAATTCTCAATAATTAAAATTTTATCGGAAACTTTAGCACCGCCAATAATTGCAACAAAAGGTTTTTCGGATTGATGCATTATTTTTTCTGCACTTGATACTTCAGCTTCCATTAATAAACCAAACATTTTTTTATTGGCGGGAAAAAACTGTGCAATAACGGCTGTAGAAGCATGCGCTCTATGTGCAGTGCCAAAAGCATCATTCACATAAACTGAACCTAAATGGGCTAATTTTTCAGCAAATGATTGATCACCTAATTCTTCTTGCTTATAAAATCGAAGATTTTCCAACAGTAATACTTCACCTGGTTTTAATGCTGCGGCTTTGTTGTATGCTTCAGTACCAATGCAATCATCAGCAAATTGTACGGGTATACCTCCAAGCAATTCAGACAAATGTTGCACCAAGTGTTTTAATGAATATTTTTCAGATGGACCATCCTTAGGTCTACCTAAATGGCTCATTAAAATAGCACTACCTCCATCGCCTAAAATTTTTTTGATGGTTGGAATAGTAGCCCTCATACGATTATCATCTGTAATTTGATAAGCCGCATTTAAAGGCACATTAAAATCAACTCTTATCAAGGCTTTTTGGCCATTGAAATTGAAATTAGAAAATTTGCTCATTTTTTTCTATTTATTTAGAAAGACCTTATGTTAAGAATAGAAATGATACCAATAAAAAAGCCGGCATAACCGGCTTTTTACTATTTTTTTATTAATCCCGCAAAATAACGAACGGTACGTACCAATTGTGATACATAACTCATTTCATTATCGTACCAGCTTACAACTTTTACTAATTGTTTATCGCCAGCAGAAATTACTTTAGTCTGAGTAGCATCAAACAATGAACCAAAGTGCATACCAACAATATCGCTACTTACAATCTCATCTTCATTATACCCAAAGCTTTCATTGCTGGCAGCTTTCATAACAGCATTAATTTCTTCAACACTTGTTTTTTTAGCCAATAAAGCTGTTAATTCAGTAGATGAACCGGTAATTACAGGTACACGCTGGGCACCTCCATCTAATTTTCCTTTTAATTCGGGTAATACCAACCCTATTGCTTTGGCAGCACCAGTGCTGTTGGGTACTATATTAGTAGCAGCAGCACGGGCTCTTCTTAAATCGCCTTTTGCATGGGGTGCATCTAAAGTATTTTGGTCGTTGGTATAAGCATGAATTGTTGTCATACTTCCAACTTCAATTGTAAAAGCATCGTTTAAAGCTTTTGCCATTGGAGCCAAGCAGTTAGTAGTACAAGAAGCACATGAAATGATAGTTTCAGAACCATCTAAAATTTCATGGTTTACGTTGAAAACAACGGTTTTTAAATCACCTGTTGCAGGAGCAGAAATAACAACACGTTTAGCACCAGCTGATAAATGAGCTTCAGCTTTAGCTTTATCAGTAAAGAATCCGGTTGATTCAATCACAACATCAACCTGATGGTTACCCCAAGGAATTTGTGATGGATCGCGTTGTGCATATATTTTCACTTCATGTCCATTCACTAAAATTGAATTTTCTGTTGCAGTTACAGTAGCATTAAATCTACCTTGTGCACTATCGTATTTTAACAGATGAGCCAATACTTTGGGACTGGTTAAATCGTTTATAGCTACTACATCAATGCCTTCCATATTAAAAATTTGGCGATATACTAACCTACCAATTCGTCCAAAGCCATTAATGGCAACTTTAACTGTACTCATTTTTAGAAGTATTTAAATGATAAAAAGATAAATCGTTGGCAAAATTAAAGCTTTGTTGCCAACTATTTGTTTTGTATTTTGCTAAATATGGCTATTTAATAAGAATTGATGCAAATCAAAAAAACTGAATATACCCATCAAAAAAATAAATTTGCTGAAAAATTTTGAGAGAATGCAGCCTACCCCTATTTTTGCACTCCCAAAAACAAATGGAGCGTTGGTCAAGGGGTTAAGACGCATCCCTTTCACGGATGAATCACGGGTTCGATTCCCGTACGCTCTACAAAAACCGCAATTCATGCGGTTTTTTTGTTTTTATACATTTGTGTAAGACTAAATTTCTAATTTGATTGGACATTACTAAATAAATTATTAATAATTTTAATTTAACATTATAATTAGGAAATGAGGCCATCCTATTTAAACTACCTAGATGTGTTTCTATATTAAGGTTAATGGCATTTACTAACGTTAACCGGCATTTGACACAAATGTTAATTTAATGAAACAGCCATTTAATTTTCCCAATTTATTAATGCCAATTCCCTTTTTTCACTTGCTCATTCCTATCATGCATTACCTAAAAAGCATTTTGCACGCTAATACTTCTCAGGAAAGACGAATGCCTCAAATAGTTTTAACACCAATAAGAAATTACTAAAAAATAGTATTAATATAAAATGAACAAACCATTACTGCGTTTGATAGAAATATTTTTGAAATAAATATAACAATTAAATAAAATTATTATAGAAAAAAGTAATAGAATCAATATTATCAGAGACGGATATTTAAATTAATGGTAAGCATAAATGGGACACACAAATAAATGACCAAAAATTTTATAAACTAGTAATTACTAAGTGGCCATAGGATTGTTTGAAGCTTATATAAATGACCTAAGGGATTGTGAAGCACTAGATGAGTTTTTTTAAAAGTTGCTAACTTCGAAAATTGAACCGAAAATTAAAAAAAATAAAAGTTTTATCGTAAATATTTGCCAGTAGATTCATTAATAAACAAACCAAAGAAAGAGCTAAAAAAGTAGCCTATTTACATTATGATATTGGGAATGATTTGTTTTAAAATATGTTAGACAAAAGATTAATTTACTTATGCGCTTATTGGGAGAATGCACAAAATATTGATGAAGCACAAGTAGCAAAATTAAATTTAATATGCAGAAAATGACAACTGGAACCTGGCATGCGATTGTTAGATATTGGTTGCGAATGGGGAGGATTGGCCAAATATGCAGCAGAGAATTATGGATTATCAGTTGTTGGTGTTACCTTATCAAAAGAACAAGTAATAATTGCCAAAGAGGTAAATGAAAGTTTGCTTGTTGAAATACTATTAACAGATTACAGAAATGCGCACAAGCTATTTGATAGAATTGTTTCTGTTGGTATGTTTGAACATGTTGGCCATTTTAATTATTATTATTTCATTAAACAATCCCATAAAAATTTAACTGATGATGGAATATTTTTATTGCACACCATTGGAAGTAGTGAAAGTGTAAGTAGTAGTGAACCTTGAATTAATAAATACATTTTCCCTAATGGCATGTTGCCTTCTAATCCTCAAATATCAAAAGCCATTGATGGTTATTTTGTAATGGAAGACAGGCAAAACTTTGGTTTATATTATGATAAAACCTACATGGCTTGGCTGAATAACTTTAAAAACAATTGGCCACAACTACAACAGTTTAATGCAAGAAAGCCATTTAAAGAAACTACTTTATTGTTATAATGTGTGAAAATAACTGTAGTAGTCCAAGTAAAATTTTTCTTAATAATATTTCTGCTGGTAATACTAAATTCAAAACCTGTGTTTTGAATTTCAACCTCATTTACCCAAGGCGGTTGCACCACAGCGGCATTGGAATATTCAGCTGTACCCCCACCTAAGAATGCAGGCAAAGGTTGTTGGAACAAAAAATTTTTGAAGTTTTTTGTATACATCAAATGTTGCATCTACTCTATTATGCAAAATGCTAAAATCAATACCACCATTGCTTTGTATAGCTGTCTCCCAAGTTAAATTAGGATTACTGAAGTTGGCAAGACTAAATCCGGTTCCTAGGCCGGTTACTACCGGGTTAATAGCAGAGCCATAATGATTTTGGCCATTTGTATTAGAATTACCTGTAGAACCGCACCCCAAAAGAATTTTTATGTTTTTAAACAAATTACTGGCTCTACGCATAAATGATTCAACAGATAAACGCCAGGAAGCTGCAACACCGGGGAAATAGCCTATTTGATGCCCTGGTGCAAAATTTGATGACTGATTGCGATGATTAGTTGCCGTCATGAATGTACTAGTAAAGAAATTGCTGAAAAACAATCCAATTTCATCCAGATTTGTTTGATGAAAAATTTTTAGGTCGTAACCAGTTGAACTTTATTAAGAATATACTGGACCATTCTTCCAGAGGCATTTTATTTTCAGCAGAAACTACAGCATTCTCAAAACCCAGATTACTAGAATTATCCGAAAAAAAAGCTTCGATTCTTTTTTGGAATTACTCGCCATTTTTCATGAACTTTCTACTTCCAAAATATTCAAATATTATCTAATAAATCTTTTGCCAATACAAATCATTTTTCTTTTAACAGCAGAAGAATAGAAAAAGTAATGGAAGAAATGCTTCAAAATTTTGAACAACCCATTACCCTTACCGAAGTAGCTAAAATTGCAGCCATGACTGAAGTTTCTTTCAGCTTTTTTTTAAACCAGAACCGGACAAACATTTGTTGATACATTAAATGAAATTAAAATTGCTCAAGCGGCCAGATTATTGATTGAAACCACCCATAGCATTAATGAGATTGCCGATAAATGTGGTTATAACAACATGAGTAATTTTAATTGTGCCTTTAAAAAAAGAAAACAATGTACGCCTAAAGAATTCAGGGAAACCTATACCGACTTTGGCACAAAATGTTTATTTAAAAAATGTACTGCGTCACTTAACCGCCAATACATTTAATTGCACTAATACTGTATTCGCCAAAACCCAACTTGAAGAACCTACACCAAAATCTAATCGATTAACTGTAAACTGTCCTTGCAAACGATATCCGATTGACGTAGGTTCAACTTTAAATGGGAAATTGATTGTTTTAGAAATACCTTTTATCACTAATTTACCAGTAACCCAACACATACCATCAGCTGTGTTATTGTATATATTAGTTGATGTAAACTGTAGTTTGGGAAACTTTTTTACATCAAAATAATCACTTGAGCGCAAATGATGATCTCTTGCAGTTATTCCGGTATTCACAGTAGCCGCTTCAACCGTTACATTAAAATAATCTTTAGTGCAGTCTTGCGCGTTAACAATCATTTCCCCCTGTAACCCCTTTAATGTTCCAACGGTATTAATGCCAAAATTTTTAATGGTAAAATGAATGTTAGAAGCTTCATCATCCGGGTGAAGTATTTGAGCATTCACTTGTATGAAAACCATGAAGCAACTAATCAACAAAATGATACCTTTCATAAACTAATCTTTTCCTTACAAACTAATTAACAAAGCAATACTAAAATGGTTGCCCATGTGTTGCTGTAATAATATGCCGAGCTAAATAAGGAATGCGACGCAT
>NZ_JBMFQT010000026.1:0-12271 GCF_049968455.1 Hydrotalea sp.
CCAATAATGTAAATGCCTTTGTATATGTTACCACTATTAATAAACTATTGAGTAGGGTAGATACTGCGGGGAAGTAGTAGAAATGTGGTCGGTGGGGACACCAACCACTAGGAGGTAAATATGACGGCCATTTTTGCGGGGTTACTCCGATGTAGCGTTAGTGCTACTGTAGTGAATTGCTGCAGTACGCTATTCTACTTCCTTCGTCGGAATACTTCGTTGAAAATAAGTATATAAAGTTCTGCCCATTTGATGTTGGCAGGCTTCAACATGATGTACTATCTGTTAGTGGGGATGCCCACGACTAGGAAAACATTGTCGCCTTATGCTGTTATTAATAACTTTAAAAAACTTTTTAGCATCATAAGCTTTCTTTACTTTTTTGCTTGCCCAAAAAAGTAACAAAAAAGGGCACCGCAAAAATATGACGGCCATTTTTGCGGGGTTACTCCGATGTAGCGTTAGTACTACTGTGGTGAATTACTGCAGCACGCTATTCTACACCCTTCGTCGGAATGCTTTGTGGAATATTAAGGTACTTCATATGCTGCCCATTTGAGGCAGGTAGGCACTAGCATTAGTTTGGCGCCTTGATTTTTTTGTCACTTTTTGTATCCAAACAAAAAGTGAAGGAAATTAGTTAAAAACATGAGCATAAAATTGCAACTGCAAACCCAATCTCTTTTAAAAAATCGCAGCCTGCCCACCCACATTTAAAAACGTTAATGCCTTTGTGTAGCTTTCAATTAGTAAGCTACTATTAAGTAGGGAAAATGCTGCTGGAGAGGAGCATAGGGCTATTTGTCCTATCAATAACTGAGCGCATCAGTACTGATCATATATGCTTTTGCTGATACTTGAGGCTCTTTTTACACAAATAGGCTACCGGCATTACACTTTTTTATTCGATAAAAAGTAAACAGGTATCCCTATGGCAGTAATCAGGATGCCCAAAACCGAATTAATGACAGGCGTTCGGCCCAATTGATAATCGCGTATATCGGTATAAAGGGTCGACACCAGAAAGAAGGCCACAAAAGCCACAAATAATAGCGGCACTACCGGATATCCGAACACACGGTAAGGCCTTGGCGTAGTGCGCATTTTGCTTCTTAAAATAAATACCCCCAATACACTCATGCCATAAAAAAACCAACTCACAAAAATCAACATGTCCGTCAGCATATCAAACGACCCACTCAGGATTAACAGAATGGTCCATACGGCATTAATGATTAATGCATTGCCGGGTGTACGGTATTTGGGGTGCAATTTTCCCGCAGGGGCAAACAACTTGTTTTCGGTGCCCATGGCATAGGTTACCCTGGCAGTGGCCAAAACATTGGCATTGGTAGTACTAATAATAGAAAAAATAATCATCAGGGCAATAATACTGCCGCCGGCAGCCCCCCAAACAGCAGCAGCGGCATCGGAAGCTACAAAGCCCGATTGTGCCATTTGTGGTAATGGCAACACATACAAATAGGCTAAGTTTACTAACACATATACCAATATGCAAAACAATAAACCCATGAATAAACTGCGGGGAATATTGCGTTGCGGATGTTGTATTTCACCGGCAACAAAGGTAATATTGTTCCACCCATCGTAAGCCCAAAAGGCTCCGGCCAAAGCCGCCATATAGGCTCCTACCAACGCCCAACCGGTGGGGGCATTGCTTAAAGGATGTTGTAAATTTTGCCAATGTCCTTTGCCCGAGAATAAAATGCCACCAATCAGCACCACAATGGCAACGGATTTTAATGCGGTTAAAATGCGTTGTACCGCACCGCCTTCTTTTACACTGCGGTAGTTAATATAGGTCAATGTTAATACCAGGGCAATGGTCAATAGTTTAACGCCAATATGGTCTAACGGAAATATATTCCCCACATAGGGTATATTCAGGTGAATGGCTTTTACCAGGGCAGGATTGCATTCGGGTAGAGGAATAAAATAGTTGGTGTATTGGGCAAATACATACGCAATAGAGGCATTGCCGGCCGTATTAAAAACGGCAAAGGCCGCCCATCCATACACAAACGCAAAGCCCCTACCGTACATTTTTTCAAAAAATACATATTGCCCGCCCGTTTCGGGAAACATGGCCGCCACTTCGGCATTGCTTAATGCACCAAACAAGGTAATGCATCCGGCCACAACCCATACACTCAGCAGTAACCATCCATTCCCTAATTGTCCGGCCATTAATGCCGGTTTCATGAATATACCCGATCCAATAACGCCGCCTACTACCAGCGATAAGGTGGTTTTAAACGACAGGGTGCGTGCTAATTGCGCCATTCGGTTGTTTTAAATTGTTGTATTATTTACACAAATGCCTATTCGCTGGTAAAGCTATTGGCCAGTAAACGGTGAAAATGATGGGTGCCTTTTTCGTGTAATACGGAATACCGTCCATGCTGGTAAAAGCGCGAACGAATGCCTTTTTGTACCTGCTGCACTACGGCTTCATCTTCTAGTTCAACGGTGTTTAAACCACTGCCGGCACCACTGCCTAATTTGCTTTCATCATACACAAAAGCAATAAAACGAACCGTACATTGCGACGGGGTTTTCGGCTCAACCACATTCAACGATAATCCCCAGGGGTAAAAATTAAACATCATATTCGGGAATATCCAAAAATAATAAGCTGCAATGGACTTGCCTGCATCGGGGGCATCGGCCGGTATATTGAAACAAACATCGCCGGCTTTGGCAATGCCTACTTGCAGGTTGCTGTAAGGGAATAGTTCCGTGGTATATTCTTTAAAGTTCAGTATGGCATTCAGTTGCGGGTGCACAAAAGGAATATGAAATCCTTCTAAATAATTTTCACAATACAAAGCCCAGTGGGCATTTACTGCATAGGTGGCCGATAAATCGGGGCGATATACCATTTGGTCAATGGGCAACCAGTACACTCTTTCCATCATGTCTTTAAAATACGTATCGGGTGAAGGGCCCGGTTTTAATTGGGTAAATAATAAATTGCCGAACCGATACAAAGGCAGTTCGGGTAAATGATTGTTTTCGGGAATAAAGTTTTGTACGCCTTCAAATTCGGGCATGGAAATAAAGCGTCCGTCTAATTGAAATAATCGGCCATGGTACTGACAGCGCAAATGCTTAGCCTTGCAGGCAGTGGGTATCAATAGATTGCCCCGGTGGTTGCATACATTACTCAGGCAATGTATTTGTTGTGCATTGTCGCGGGTCAATAACAAGGGTTCGTGTAAATAGTCGGGTAGCAATGTAATAGGGTATACCGTTGTGTTATCATTCAACATGCCCGTTTCACCCAGGTATTGCCACGAAGGGGCAAAGATGTTTTCTTTTGAAGCTTCAAAATAGGCAGGGTTTAAATAAAAGTCGGTATCAATGGTTTTGGCATACGCAATGTCAGGATGCACATACAACGGTTTCATAATAACAGCATTTTACTAAAATTACGAATCTAGGTTTTCTATTCATGGAATGGCAACAATTTGTGTTGAAAGATAAAACCGCCCCATTAGGGGGCGGTTGGTTGGTTGGCTAGCTGTGGAAGTTGGAGTCTAAAAATTAAAGGCTAATTTCACAAACATTCGCATACCATCGAAGCCCATTTGAATGGCATCGAAAGGTCCGCCCGATTCACTATCGTAAGCCGAAGCATAACGGGCATTGGGTACTGCGGATAAATCGGGGTGAACATTGAACAAATTGTCAATGCCGCCAAAAAGGGTAACCGATTTGCTTATTTTGTAAGAGCCATAAATATCTGTGGTTACTTTACCATGGAACAAAAAGTTTTCCGGTACAGTAGTGCTGCCATTGTCGGTGGTAACATAAGGATCATATCCATTGCCACTGCCGGAAATATTGGGATCGCCGGGGCCATTGGGTATGGGATTGGGTGAACCGGAATAACCATAACCTTGTGTGGTTAACTGCCCAAAATAGGTAAAGTGTACACCGGCACCTACTTTATTCCTGCTATAATCTAATCCCAATGAAAACTTCGACTTAGGTGCCGATGCCATTAAGAACGATTGTTCGCGGGTACTGTAAAAAGTTTGCTGGTGTAAATAACTGGTATTTAATACATCAGGCACATTAATGGAGTTAATGGTAATATGGTTGAAGTTACCGGCCAATGTGGCTTTGAAATTGCTTTTGCCAATTTTTTTGTTGTAATCAATTACCACATCCAAACCGGTATTGGTGGTGCTAACTGCATTGGCAAAAAACTGTGCGGCGGCCACATTCAGGTTATTCAATGCATTAATTAAACCGGCAGGTAAGGTGTTGTCATCGGCACTAAACTGACCGGATAATACCACCCTGTTTTTAATGTTCACCAAATACCCGTCGGTGGTAATGGTTAATTCGGGTGCGGGTTTCCAACTGAAGCCCAAGCTGGCATTCACCGATTTCTCCGGTGTTAGCGGTGGTATGCCCGCTACACGTGCCAAAGGACTATAATTGGGAACAATACGGGTAGCCACTAATTTGCCACCTAAAATATTGGTTTGGGTATTGCTGAAATTAATCTGTTGCAAAGAAGGAGCTCTGAAGCCGGTACTTACTGAACCACGTAAATTGAAGTTGTGGCTTACTTTATAACGGGTAGCCAATTTATAAGTAGCCACACCGCCAAAGTCGGTATAATTTTCTGCCCTTACCGCTACATCAATCAACCATTGCTTGGTAACATCAATGGCCGCATCGGCATAGCCGGCAATTACGGAGCGATTCGCATTCACTACGTCTGCGGGTTGAAAGCCGGGAAAGCCTTGGGCACCGGCTGCTTTATTCGGATCGTATAGCGCATAAGAGGCTTCTTCCCCTTGATAAATTTTATAGTTCTCGTACCGATATTCTGCACCAAAGGCCAGGTTAAAGCCTTTGCTAATGTTTTTGTTAATACCGGCATTCACGGTATTCTGCAAAAAGTTAAAGCCTCCATCGTCAAAGTTGGTTTTATTAACATTGGCGGGATTGAATGAGGCATTAAAGGTTTTTTGTCCAAAGTAGTGGAAGTTGTTATAACCAATGGTATTGCTGATGTCCCAGTTCCAACCGCTTTTGAAAGTACCTTTAAAACCGGTGGCATTTTCATAGTCGGTAATATGCACATCTTCAATAGGATTGTAATACGTTTCGCTGCCATCAGCCGTTTTTTTCATAATGCCCGGCACAAAAATCAGGTTGCCATTGGCATCGGTTGGGAAACGTTCCGGCGCAGCCGAAAAATTACGGGTATAAGCGTAGGCATTGGAGTTTTTGTAGTTATAACCACCAAAACTATAAAAGCTGGTATTGGTATGGGCAATGGGAATTTCCATATTAAACATACCGCCGGCGGCCAATACCGAAGCATCGCCAAATGCCCGGCGAATGGTATTAATGGGTAAGGCTTTGGGGTTGGTCATTACATTGGTATCGGGTACTTCTCTAAAAGTTTTGCCGGCAGACCGAAAATCGCCGGAGAAGTTAATATAGCCGCCATTTTTGCCAACGGGTAAACCATAATTCATACCCACAGAAACGGTATTTCCATCCACCTGATGGCCGGTGTAATATTGGCTGGGGTCAAAGCCATTCAGGGAATTGTATTTGTGGTCATAATACCCGCTCCATCCGGTGTTAATGCTTAAGTGGTTCACGTCTTTTTTCAGAACAATGTTAATGACCCCGGCAATGGCATCCGAACCATATTGGGCAGAAGCACCATCGCGTAATATTTCCACGCGGTCAATGGCATCTATCGGAATGGCATTCAGGTCGGTTCCGGAAGCACCCCGGCCACGGGTACCGAATAAGGCCACAAAAGCAGTTTGGTGTTGGCGCTTGCCATTAATCAATACCAGGGTTTGGTCGGGCCCCAGGCCACGTAAGGTAGCCAGGTCAATGGCGTCCGAACCATCGCCACCGCTTTGTTTATTGTAGTTGAAAGAGGGTGCTAAATAATTCAAGGCCGAGGTAAGGTCCATACGGGCAGTGGTATTATTCGCAGTACCTAATTTAATAATGTCTACGGGCACCGGCGATTCGGTCTTGCTTCTTCCCGCTCCGCGGCTACCCACCATCACCACATCGCCCAGGTTGGCTACGGATTCTTTTAAAACAATAGACATACTCGATCCGCCTTTGATGGTTCTGGTTTCAAAGCCTACGGAACTAATTTCCAATACGGCATTATCGGCGCCTTTTAGGGTAAACTGCCCCTGCGCATTGGTGGCCGTGCTGGTACTGGTGCCTTTAATGGTAATGGTTACACCTTCTAAGGGTTGTCCTTTGCTGTCGGTTACTTTACCCGAATACGTGTGTTGTGCAAACACAGTCACGGTAATACAAGTACTTACCATGACTGACAAGAGTGATTTCAGTAGACGCATGCAGTTGAATTTTGGTAAACAATAAGTGATTTGCTCTAAAATACTTCGTTGTTTTTACAAGTCACATTAAAAATTCCTAAAGTATCCCCCCTTTTCCTTTATTTTGGCTGCTCAACCTGCAATTTTGCGTTTATGGCTACCATTATTGAACAAATTTCGCAACTCGTACAACAACATTTTCAGCAGCAACCCCATCGTATTGCCCAATTACCCCCCAGTGGCAGTAACCGTACCTATTACCGGGTGTATTTACCCAACCAAACTGCCATTGCCACTTACAACAACCATGTGCGGGAAAATGAAACCTTTGTTCGCTTTAGTGCCCATTTTAAGCAATTGCAATTGCCCGTACCGGCTGTATGGGCCATGAACCGGGAACACACCATTTACTTGCAGGAAGATTTGGGCGATACCAGCCTGCTCAATGTATTGGAAACCAAGGGTTACACCCCCGAAGTATTTGCCTGGTTTCAGCAAAGCCTTACCATGCTGGCACGCTTACAAATCATGGGTCATCGGCAGTTTCCCTACGATGCTTGTTTAACCGCCAAGGAATTTGGCAAACAAGCCATTATGAGCGATTTATTGTATTTTAAGTACTATTTCCTCGATACCCTGCAATTACCGTACGATAAGCAGGCTTTGATGGACGATTTTGAAGCGCTGAGTACCTATCTTACCAAAACGGAACACCGTTATTTCTTATTTCGCGATTTTCAAAGCCGCAATATTTTTATTCACAACGGTACCACCTTTGCGATTGATTTTCAGGGAGGCATGAAAGGTGCTTTGCAATACGATGTGGCCAGTTTGTTATGGCAGGCCCGTGCCAATTTAAGCGAACAATGGAAGCAGGATTTGTTAAACCATTACATGAATGAGGTAGATCAATTATTGCCCCATCCTTTGAATCGTACGGTATTTGTGGGGCAGTACAATGGCTATGTACTCATTCGATTATTGCAAGTATTGGGTGCTTATGGCTTCCGGGGTTTGTTTGAACGCAAAGCCCATTTCCTGGCCAGCATTCCATTGGCCTTGCAAAACCTGCAAGCTTTTATGCACGACCGACAGGTAGGGATTATTACACCGGAGTTAGATCGGTTACTGCGACTCATGACCGATGCACCCATTATGCAACGGTTTCATATACCCAAGGCCGATGACAATACCCCCTTACGGGTAGAAATCAACAGCTTTAGCTACCGCGAAGGAATCCCTGCCGATACAACAGGTAACGGCGGTGGATTTGTGTTTGATATGCGGGGCATATTAAATCCCGGACGCATTAATGCTTACAAGCATTTAAGCGGATTAGATAAACCGGTGCAGGATTTTTTGGAACAGGAAACCCAAATGAATGTATTTTTAAACAGTGTATGGGATGTAATTGATATTACCATTCAGGAATATATGCGGCGCGGTTTTGAGCACCTGCAAATTAATTTTGGTTGCACCGGTGGCCAGCACCGCAGTGTGTATGCCGCCGAACAAACGGCCCGCCATTTGCGTAATAAATACAACTTGAAAGTGCAGTTAGCCCATACCAATCGGTCCAATTGGGTAACACTGCCGGTAACAGAAGAAAAAAAATAAAAGGTACTATGATGCAACTGTCAGAGAACCCCGTAGTAAAAGCCATGGTATTGGCAGCCGGTTTGGGTACCCGCTTACAACCCTTTACCCAAACGCATCCCAAAGCGCTGGCACAGGTAAACGGTAAAACCTTGTTAGAATGGAATATCCGCTACCTGCAACAATTCGGCATTCGTGA
Organism: Hydrotalea sp.; assembly: GCF_049968455.1. NCBI lineage: Bacteria > Pseudomonadati > Bacteroidota > Chitinophagia > Chitinophagales > Chitinophagaceae > Hydrotalea > Hydrotalea sp. The sequence continues at coordinate 8,161 of NZ_JBMFQT010000026.1, forward strand.
TGTGGTGGTGAATGTGCATCATTTTGCCGATCAAATCATCCAAGCCATTCAGGACAATCAGGGTTGGGGTAGTACCCTGCATATTTCCGATGAAAGGGAGCAAGTATTGGAAACCGGCGGTGGTATATACCATGCCCGCAAACTGTTGAGGGATTGTGATGCCCTGGTGGTGATGAATGTAGATATATTAACTAATTTAGATATAGAGCTCATGCTGGCGCAGCACATCGCCCAACAATCGGCTGTTACCTTAGCCGTTACCGATAGGGTGGCTTCCCGTTATTTTTTGTTCAACCAACGGAACCGCCTTTGTGGATGGCGCAATCAAAAAACAGGGGAAGAAAAATTAGCTTTATTGGATGCCCCTTTATTTCCCAAAGCCTTTAGTGGTATACAAATCATACAACCGGCTATGTTGCAGCATTTACCCGGCCCGGGTAAGTATTCGTTGGTAGAGGTGTATTTGCAATGGGCACCCAATTATGTATTGGAAGGCTTTAACCATACCGGCGACACCTGGATAGATGTAGGCACGCCGGAAAGCCTTGCTGCTGCTTCGAGGTTTTGTTAGAGGAAAGTTTTTAGTGGGGTTGAATTTTTTTGTGCACTACCGATAGGGGGTGATGCAACCCGCCGGAATTGCCCATCAAGTAGTTCATCTTTAGATAGTAGGCTATTGCAACAATCAATCTGCTGATGTCAATCAACCATTTAAACACTGAGGATGCCTTGATTTTTTGTGATTGTTTGTAACAGGGTGTAAAGAAAGTTAAATAAAAAAGTAAGACATTAACCCTACCGCTGGGTGGTTCCGCAGTAGTTCCCATAAAATCCACGAAGTGCTATATGCTATATCCTCCGCTTGTGCAATTCCCGTAGCCGCAAATGCAAAAATAATCCAATTCCTAAAAAAATTAAAATTAGTGCACCACCATCTAAAGGTGCATTGAATGTACCACCAGGAGGCGGATTACCTCCCCCTGGCCCACCCCCCGGGCTGCCAAATGTGCTTAAAGCAGGTGGGGTAATCCCCAGGCCAGGTGCAGATGCATTGGGCGTTAAACCAATGGTACCATTGCTAATGCCATTACTAATGTGTAATCGGCCATTGCCAATGTTAGGGCGGTTGGTACCCCCGTCTAAAAGAGGGTTATTCCTGTAAATACCTGTGCTTCCGAACTGGGCAGTAGCCATTGCCGGCAGCAATAGGCAGTTCACTAAGCAGAGCAGGGTTAAAACAAAACAAACATTGAGTTTTTTATGTTTCACAAAATAAAATTAATGGTTTTATATCAAATAAAATTAATGGTTTTGTATCAATATCGTCTGTGTAAATCGCAAACCCGGGTCACGGGCAGATTGCAACTGTACAAAGTAAGTACCTGTTGCCAATCGGCTATTCCACTGCAAAGCCTGTGCCGTATTACTATCGGCTACATTCAGGGTATTGCTGTACACCAGCTGTCCGTTGCTATTGTATAGGGATACCCGGTACAATCCGACCGGCAGGTTCCGGATACCCAGTGCTACGCTTTCTCCATTGCTGGGGTTGGGGTACACCTGTATGCTCATGGCACTTGTATTGTCGGTGGCAACCACGGTATTGGAATACACTGTGCGGTCGGCCGCAAAGCCGCGTATACGGTACCAAACCCTGCCTTTCGGAGCGGCCGCATCTGTATAACCAAAGGCGGTATCATGTACTCCGTTCAGCATTCCAATAGCCGCAAAATGAAGGCTATCGGAACTCCGCTCAAAAGTATAATCAGGGCCGGTAGCAGCCAGGCTTGGCCCTGATGTTCCCAATAAGGTGTATTGCCCGTTCAGGCCGTTCACACGTAAATATAGTGAGGTATTGCTGCTTGGTAAAGCGGCCACACGCACCACACTAAAGCGGTGCAAATAAGTAGTTGTGTCGGTGGTAGGGGTAAAGGCAATGCGCAAAGAATCGGCGTCAGATAAAATATGGGTTTGCCTGGTCAGGGCATCATAAATAGCCCATCCTTGTGGCAGTAATTGTCCGTAAGCAGTGAATTGATACTCCTTCCCGGCCGTTACATTCCAAACGGTAATGGGCAGTGTATCGCCAATCGGTAGATTTTGAATTTTTTGAATACTCCAGTTCATTCTGTTCAAAGTAAAAGCCAGGTTTTCGGAAGGATTCCGGAATTTACGGGCATCTTCTCCCACCCTGCTTAGGTTACTGAAATCATCCCGTTGGGCCAGTAAAGCCCCATCGCGGGTATGCCCTGCTCCATCCTGTAAAGCAATATATAGCCTGGTAAAAGGAGTGGTCTGGTTAAAGATTCCGGTTAAAGCCGCCCCTGTAGCTTTGTTGTTTTCTGTAACAATAAATTGCCGGGTATTATTGGTTAAATCATTTTGCAGGAAAAAAGACTGGCCAGGTTGAATATATTTATTGGCTGCGCTACCCGCTACACTGGGCCCCGTTGTAGCATCCCAGGTAACATATTGTGCAATAGCGCCGTCATAAAAACTATACTGGGTGGTTACCAAACCACTGGTACCGCTGTTCGCCATCGCCTGTGTAAAATCAAAAGCAGCTGCATAGGGATTACCTACCAGGGTATAAATTGAATCATTTACTACAGCCACACTGGCAGCCCCGGCTAATTTATAGCTATTGTCTGTGTAAGTGGTGGTACCCCCCAACTGATAGGTGGAACCTACCCCTGAATTAATGGTAAAATTACCGGTAAGTAATTTACCGCGGGAGCGTAGAATGGTTTGTTGAAAATAAATAGGACTACCTTGCGCAACCGAATACAGGTTAATATTCCTTGGAATTACATACATCATATAGCCAAGGTATGGTTTAAGTGTGGAGGTTTTGGTATTTAAAACCGGTACATATTTTTGTACGGTAATATCCCAAGTCCACATCGATTGGGTACCCCCGCTCACATTGGTGTAATCAATGCCGGTAGTAGCATCATTTCCCTGACTGGCGCCATATTCGCCTGTAATTTGTGTACCATAGCCATTGTTGGGGTTATAATTGGCAGTTGTGGCACTTTCCTGCCAGTTGGCCCAGACAGACTGGTCTGAAAGTACAGAAGCGGTAACATTATTATATGCAACCACACTTTGTGTACCATCTGCCTTGGCAATTATCCGTTCCACCACAAAACGGCCGGTTCCGGGATAAATGATGCTACCGCTCACATTCCCTACCTGGGCAGTGTTGGCAATACTGCTGCTGCCCAAAGTAATATCGCTGTTGTTCAGGTTCAGTGTACCCGCAGTAATGGTTAATAATTGGGTAATGCGGATTGGGTTGTTAAGGGTAATAATACTCCCGCTGCTGTTGTTCAGGGTCAGACTGCCATAAGTGCCTGTGCCGGATATGGATTGATTGGATGTTCCATTCAAAACCACGGTTCCGGTTACTGAGCTGCTATTGGCCAGGTTGCCGGCAATGCTCAGGGTACTGTTATTGGTAATGCTACCATTGTTGGCCAAATTACCTGCCACCTGCAAAGTATTGTTTAGGGTAAGGGAGGCCCCGCTGTTAATAGTTAAATTTCCTGCCTGCGCTGCTGCGCTTATCACCGGAAAACGTGCGGACGCAACATTGGGTATGGTTGCGTTCATGGAAGAGGTGGGTACTCCGTTGGTCCAGTTACCGGAATTGGCCCAGTCAGTACTGATTGCCCCGGTCCAGTTTGAACTTGTGTTAAGTATTGTTATTGAATAATATGTTCCTTGATTTAATTCTAAAGTTTGTCTGTTAGTCGTAGACAAGGCTTGGGGAAAAACGGTAATTTCTGATATGGCAATATTTGAAAAAGCACTGGAACCATTTACACTAGCCAACTGCACGCCGCCGATACCCTGTGTTCCGGCATTAAAAGTAGCGGAGGCATTTCCATTTTGATAAAAAACAGAACTGGAACTGTTGAATTGCTCTGTAAATACATTTGGATTACCTGCTGCAATTGTTTGGTAGGTGGAGAGAGGATAATTACCCCCTGCATACATTCCTAATTTAGAAGGGGTAGTTCCATCTGTGTATAGTGCAGTATTGGGACTCCCGTTTGCAGAGTTGAGGAAATGGGTATTTCCTGAAAGGGAAATAGTTTTGATGACG
>NZ_JBMFQT010000027.1:0-10703 GCF_049968455.1 Hydrotalea sp.
CCTCGTATCCAATCAAAAGGCTTTTCCTGCACATAAGGATGTTCAACATCTTTCACAAAAAAATGATTAGTGGCCTCACCAAATGCATAACAGCGTGCCACTACAGGATTCTCGGCAACTACTTTCAAAGGCATTCTTCCACGATGCGGAAAATCCCATGGGTTTAAAGTTGCAGTTGGGTAATCTTTAATGTGTACAACATCTCTACCGCGTTCCAACAAAAGCGTTTTTAATCCCTTTTCGGTTAATTCTTTCGTAGCCCATCCGCCACTAATACCTGAGCCAATTACAATAACATCGTAAGTGTTTTGCACTTTGGCTTTAGTATTTAAATGTATGTTAGTAGTATCCTGTGGCATATTTATTTTTTTACCAACGTACAGTACTTTGTGCAGCTTCTGTTGTGTCACTCACTTATACGTTCTTGTCATTATTCAACAATAAGGTTATTAAATATTATTCTTCTTCAATTCACTTACAGCATAATCTGCAGCCCTTGCAGTAAACGCCATATAGGTTAATGATGGGTTTACGCAGGAAGATGACACCATAAAGGAACCATCTGTAACAAATACATTTTTAGCATCCCAAATCTGATTATATTTATTTAATACAGAGGTTTTAGGATCATTCCCCATTCGGGCTGTGCCCATTTCATGAATACCATGCCCCATTGCATGACCACTATCCCAAGTGGTTACATTTGTAGCGCCAACAGCAGTTAACATGGCAGCCATTTCCTGAACCATATCTTTACGCATGGCTTTTTCATTTTCCTTAATTTCTGCATCCATTGCTAAAACTGGTAAACCCCATTTGTCTTTCACTTGCTTATCAAGCGTAATTTTATTTTCATGATAGGGCAATATTTCACCAAAACCGGTAGCACCTATTGTCCATTCGCCGGGTTCAGTCAATGCTTCTTTAAATGCTGCGCCAATATGTAATTCTGCTATATTTCTACTCCAACCTTCTCTGCTTGCACTGCCCTGATAGCCAAAACCACGCAAATAATTCCGCTTATCATTGTACAAGTTAGCAAATCTGGGAATATAAAATCCGGTAGGGCGGCGACCACCATCATAATAAATATCTTCAAAACCCGGCATTACACCCGATGCACCACAATTGTAATGATGATCCATAATATTATGACCCAATTCGCCACTGTTGCTTCCCAAGCCATCGGGCCAAATATCAGTAGCAGAATTCATTAGCAACCAAGCTGAGTTTAGAGCAGAGGCATTTAAAAAAATTATTTTTGCCTGATAAGTATAAGTTTGATTATTCTCTGCATCTAACACTTCTACACCGGTGGCTCTTTGCTTGTCTTTATCATACAAAATTTTAGTAACAATACTAAAAGGCCTAACCGTTAGTTTACCGGTTGCCATTGCTGCCGGCAAAGTACTTGATTGAGTACTAAAATAACCGCCAAATGGACAACCTTCCCAACACCTATTTCTAAATTGGCAATTGGTGCGGCTTTGAATAGGCTTTGTAATATTTGCTACCCTACCAATAAACAAATGACGCTGATTGTTATACTGCTTTTTTATACGAGCAGCTACTTCTTTTTCAACACAATTTAAAGGAATAGGCGGTAAATACTGGCCGTCGGGCAAATGGGGTAAGCCTTCCAAAGATCCACTAATGCCCGCAAATTTTTCAGCATAATCATACCAAGGTGCAATTTCTTTATAACGCACCGGCCAGTCAATAGCAATACCATCTTTAGCATTGGCTTCAAAATCAAAATCGCTCCAACGATAGCTTTGACGTCCCCATAGCAATGAGCGACCACCTACCTGATATGAACGCCACCAGGTAAAAGGTTTTACTTCAACATAAGGACAATCTTGTTCATTTGTCCAGTAATCCATTACAGCTTCACTGGCAGCCCACCCACGATGAATAACGGGATAGGCCTTACGTTGTGCTTCGGTTGTTCTGCCTCTATGCGGAAAATCCCAGGGATTCCATAGCGCTGTTTTATAATCCTTAATATGCTCAATATTTCGGCCACGTTCCAACATCAGTGTTTTTAACCCCTTTTCGGTTAATTCTTTTGCAGCCCATCCGCCACTAATACCCGAGCCAATTACAATAGCATCGTAAGTATTGGCAGCATTCGCTTTGTTATTAATATTGGGTTCGTTGCCGGGCATATTTAATTTATCAATTAAAGCTTGTCTAAATGTTTCCTTTTTTCAGCTCATCTACCGCATAATTTGCAGCTCTTGCTGTAAAGGCCATGTAAGTTAACGATGGATTTACACAAGAAGCAGAAACCATGAATGCACCATCGGTAACAAATACATTTTTCGCATCCCAAACCTGGTTGTATTTGTTCAACACAGAAGTTTTAGGATCATTACCCATACGGGCAGTACCCATTTCATGAATACCACGGCCTGGTGTACCATCCCCATCCCATCCTTGCACATTTTTAACGCCGGCAGCTTCTAACATTTCAACTGCATCATTCAGCATATCTTTACGCATCTTCAATTCATTCTCTTTCAATTCGCAATCAATAGCCAATACCGGTAAACCCCATTTATCTTTTTTATTTTTATCTAATGTTACTTTGTTTTCATGGTAAGGTAAAATTTCACCGAAGCCACCCATACCCATCGTCCATGTACCGGGTTCAGTTAATGCCTCTTTAAAAGCAGCACCAATACTTAATTCGGGGATATTGCGGCTCCAGCCTTCACGGCTTCCGCCACCTTGGTAACCAAATCCACGAAGGTAGTCGCGCTTATCACCAAATAAATTTCGGTAACGAGGTATATAAATACCATTGGCCCTTCTACCATAAATGTATTTATCCTCATATCCATCTACAATTCCCGAAGCACCTACACCTAAATGATGGTCCATTAAGTTATGTCCTAATTCACCGCTGCTACTGCCTAATCCATCGGGCCATATATCGGTGGCTGAGTTCATTAATACCCAGGCGCTATTCAAAGTAGAAGCGTTTAAGAAAACAATTTTTGATTTGTATTCATACGTTTGATTGTTCTGCGCATCAAGTACTTCAACACCTGTTGCCTTTTTAGTATCCTTATCGTACAAAATTTTAGTAACAATACTCCATGGTCTTAAGGTTAAATTACCTGTTTTTTGAGCGGCAGGTAATGTAGCAGATTGCGTACTGAAGTAAGCGCCAAATGGGCATCCCAACCAACATTTATTTCTGTATTGGCAATTGGTACGTCCTTCGTGCGGTACGGTAATATTGGCGGTACGACCAATAATCATGTTACGTGCACCCTTATAATGGTCTTTAATTCGTGCAGCCACATCCTTTTCTACACAAGTCATTTCCATGGGTGGCATAAATTGGCCATCGGGTAGTTGCGGCAAGCCATCACGGTTACCACTAATACCGGCAAACTTTTCTACATAATCATACCAAGGTGCAATTTCCTTGTAACGTACCGGCCAATCAATGGCAATACCATCTTTAGCGTTCGCTTCAAAATCAAAATCGCTCCAACGATAGCTTTGGCGGCCCCACAACAAAGAGCGTCCACCAACATGGTAGCCCCTAAACCAATCAAACCGCTTAATTTCAGTATATGGTGATTCTTGTTCATTCACCCACCAATCAACATTAAATTCATTCAATACATAATCGCGCTTTAAAACAGGATGATCTTTAATCATTTGTTGGGTAGGCCTGCCTCTATGAGGAAATTCCCAAGGATCTTTATTGGCATTTACATAATCTTTAATGTGCTCAATGTTTTGGCCACGCTCTAACATTAACACTTTTAAACCTTTTTCGGTTAATTCTTTTGCAGCCCATCCGCCGCTAATTCCCGAACCAATTACAATTGCATCAAAATAATTATCTGCCATAATCGCTGTTCAATTAAAATGTTATAAATTTATATTATTCGTTTTTTATTTTTTTCTTTTCCTACTCAAAAAATTAAACATCACAAATAGCAATTGCTTTTTTAAGTGATTCAATTTTATTGTTACCAGTTGGTATAAATTCCTGAGCAACAAAATCATTAAAACCGGTTGCTACAATTGCTTTCATAATAGCCGGATAATACAGTTCCTGTGTTTCATCAATTTCATGACGCCCGGGAACGCCACCGGTGTGGTAATGACCAATGTAGGGATAGTATTGTTGTATGGTTCTCATAACATCACCTTCATCAATTTGCATATGATAAATATCATATAATAATTTAAAATTAGGCGAACCCAAACGTTTGCAAAGTTCAACACCCCAAACGGTATGATCGCACATATAATCTTTATGATCAACTTTGCTATTCAGTAATTCCATTACCAGCGTAACATTATTTTTTTCAGCAAGGCCAATAATTTGTTGCAATCCTTTTACACAATTATTCCAACCGGTTTCATTATCCATACCTCTTCGGCTGCCACTAAAACAAATTAAATTTTTGTAACCGGCTTTGGCTACTAATTCAATATGTTCCTTATAACGCGGAATGAGTGCGGCATGAAAACGGGTATCAGCCCATCCATCAGTTAGGTTTAATTCAGCACCATTACACATGGATGAAGTGAGGTCATATTTTTTTAATGTTGCCCAATCAGCGGGGCCTACCAAATCAATGCCTCTTATACCAATTTGTTGTGCAGTGTGGCACAACTCATCTAATGGCAGGTATTGATAAGTCCACCTACATACTGCATGATTAATATTGCCTTTTAAAGCAGAGTACATATTAGCATACGGCTTTTCATATTTCAAATTAAGCAATAAGGGGGCTGCAGCAACTGTTGCTGTTCCGGTAAATAAAGTTTGAATGGCTTTTCGTCTATTATACATATTCATTCAATAAAAGGAACAAAAAAGATTATGCCATTGATACCATACGTTTTTTTTGACTTCTTTTATAAAAGAACAATGCTGCAAATGCTATAATTAAAATAATAGGTATGGTAAATGTGGCATTTATGATTGCTGGGCCGGCTAATTTTTTGGCTTCATTTAATTGATTAGCCAAATCACTGCCCGGGGCAGCCTCCATAAAAGTCTTAATATCAACATTTGAAGGTAAATGTGTAGCCAATAAACTATCATAATAGCTACCCATAAACATCATGTAAACTGAAACGGCAAACATACCTGCACCACCCATTAAATTAAGACCAACAGCACCGGTTTCAGGCAGGTTTTCAGAAACAAAACCCAACATGGTTGGCCAAAAATAACACACCCCCAAACCAAATACCAACGCACCTATAAACAATAAATTACCTGTTGTATGACCTAGTATATATAAACCAATTGCAGAAAAAACTGCAGAGAAAAATAACACACCTGCAGGTGATAAGCGATGCACCACCGGGCCGGCAAAACCTCGGCCCACAACCATTACACCTGTTTCAATGGTTAATAAAAGAAGGGCATTATCACTTACGTTTTTCAATAAAACATCTATCCATTGTCCGGTAAATAATTCTGTAATGGCAGTTCCGAACATTAAAATAATCATGATAATAAATAATGGATTGAGCAAAGAACGATACATTTTGGCTGTACTTACCCCTTTTGCTACACGTTCGGTTACAGGAAAAGATAATTTGCTAAAAAGATAACCATACAATAATGTAGGTATAATCATTAAGCCAACCTGAATTTGCCAACCTATGCCTACTTTATCTAACAAAAACACCAATAAAGTACCTATTACAATACCACCTGGAAACCATAAGTGAAAGTGATTAAGCTTGGTGGTTTTATTTTCAGGATACAATGAAGTAATGAGTGGATTACAAGCTGCCTCAACAGTACCATTTGCTAATCCTATTAATAGGGTTGAAATGAACAAAGCCATGTATGGACTACTAAACTTTCCGGCATATATGGTTAAAATAATTCCAGCCAAATGAAATACAAACGCAACAATTAATAGCCGCTTCATCCCGATAATATCAACTACAAAACCACCAAAAATAATGGCCAATGGAAAACCCCAAAATGCAGTAGCAGCTATGGCTCCCAGCTCTGCCTTATTTAACTGAAACTGCGTGCCCAAAGTATCTAAAATTCCGGCACGTATACCAAAAGAAAGTGAAGTAACTAATAAGGCCAAACAACTGGCAACAAATAATTTGTTTTTTTGAATGTTTGCTTGCATAATCAATCGTTAGAAAATAGGTTTGAAACTTAAATGTAGAAGTTATTTTCAAAACGGCCACAATTAGCAAGAATTTTGATAAAAATCAATTCCTTTTTTAACGCTTTATAAACCTGTAAAATTATACTGCACAAAGCTTACATTTGATGACATTGTTTTATACAAAGCCATTTAAATAAATTGTTAGCAAGGCAAATGAAGCAATTAATCTTGTTGTAACAACTGCTTATAACCGGCATACAACTTTATTTTGGCTACAGTTTGATTACTAAAAATTGTTTTTAATTATGAAAAGAAAACTACGCATGGGCATGATTGGCGGTGGCAAAGACGCTTTTATCGGCGCTATACATCGCATTGCCGCAAATATGGATGGTTTAATTGAATTAAGTTGCGGTGCACTAAGTATACACCCTGAAATAGCTACGCTTTCAGGTGAAATGTTGTTTTTGCCAAAAGACAGAACCTATTTTAGTTATGAAGAAATGCTGAAAGCCGAAAGCCAATTACCTGCTGATAAACGCATTGATTTTGTTACCATAGTTACACCCAATTTTGCACACTTTGCGCCTGCTATGATGGCACTTGATTTAGGCTTTCATGTTGTTATTGAAAAACCCATGACTTTTTCCTTAGAGGAAGCCAAACAATTAAGAGAAAAGGTAAAACTAACGGGCAAGCATTTGTGTTTAACACATACTTATTCAGGTTATCCAATGGTGAAACAAGCACGTGCATTAATTAAAGCACAGGCTTTGGGAAAAATTAGAAAAGTTTGGGTTGAATATCCACAGGGTTGGTTAAGTAAATTATCAGAAAGAGAAGGCAATGCACAAGCTGCTTGGCGCACCGATCCTAAAAAAAGTGGTAAAAGCGGTGCCATGGGCGATATTGGTACCCATGCTGCCCACTTGGCTGAATATGTTTCCGGCTTAAAAATAACCCATTTATGTGCCGATTTAAATGTTATGGTTGAAGGCAGAGCGTTGGATGATGATGGCAATGTATTACTAAAATTCGACAATGGGGCTACCGGTGTTTTAATGGCATCGCAAGTAGCAGCCGGTGAAGAAAATGCATTAAAAATTAGAATTTATGGGGAAAAGGGTGGTATTGAATGGGCGCAGCAAGAACCGAATACACTACTTTTAAAATGGTTAGATGCTCCAACGCAAATTTTGAGAGCCGGAAGCAATTATGGCCAAGTGCTTTCATCGTTTGCTACCCATAATTGCCGTACACCGGGTGGGCATCCGGAAGGATATTTGGAAGCCTTTGGCAATATTTACCGAAATTTTGCGCAAACACTAATAGCCGAAATGAATGGAGAACAACCTACTGCAGAAATGCTCGATTTTCCATCGGTAGATGAAGGGGTTAGAGGAATGGCTTTTATTGATAGTGTAGTTGCTTCGGCACATGCAACGGAAAAATGGACGCCATACACGGTATAGCATTGACGAATAGTATTACAGAACGTACAAGTGTGCGACGCAACCACAGCCTCATGCTTGTACTTTTGCTGATTTCATAAATTAATTACCATGCAAACAATTAAAGGTCCCGGCATATTTTTAGCGCAATTCATGGGTAATGAAGCGCCATTTAACAGCCTTTCAAGCATATGTGAATGGGCTGCATCACTAGGTTATAAAGGCATTCAAATACCAACATGGGATAGCAGATGTATTAATTTGCAATTGGCAGCAGAAAGTAAAACGTATGCCGATGAATTAAAGGGATTGGTAAATAGTTTTGGTTTGGCAATAACAGAATTATCAACCCATTTACAAGGGCAACTAATGGCTGTACATCCGGCCTATGATGCGTTGTTTGATGGATTTGCACCTAAGGAAGTGCATGGTAATGCTACTGCACGCACAGCATGGGCTGCTCAGCAATTACGCTATGCAGCAAAAGCTTCGCAAAACTTAGGCTTAAATGCACACGCTACTTTTAGCGGCGCATTGGCTTGGCCAATGATGTATCCTTGGCCACAGCGGCCAGCCGGCTTAGTAAAAACTGCTTTTACAGAAATGGCTAACCGTTGGTTACCTATTTTACGATATTTTGACGAGTGTGATGTGGATGTTTGTTATGAAATTCATCCGGGAGAAGATTTACACGATGGGGTTAGCTTTGAAATGTTTTTAGATGCAGTGGAGCAACATCGTCGTGCCTGTTTATTGTACGATCCCTCTCACTTGCTTTTACAATGTTTAGATTACCTTACTTACATTGATTATTACCATGAGCGCATTAAAGCATTTCATGTGAAAGATGCAGAATTTAATCCTACCGGTAAACAAGGCGTATATGGTGGTTTTCAAAGTTGGGTAAATCGTGCCGGACGTTTTCGTTCTTTGGGCGATGGTCAGGTAGATTTTAAATCGATTTTTAGCAAATTGGCCACTTACGATTACAAAGGTTGGGCTGTTTTAGAATGGGAGTGTTGCATTAAAAGTGCCGAACAGGGTGCTAAAGAAGGAGCCCCGTTTATACAACAACATATTATCCCGGTAACACAAAAAGCTTTCGATGATTTTGCAGGTACCGGCGCTTCAGAAGATTTTAACCGGGCGATACTTGGATTAAAATAACTTTGTAAAATTATTTCAACAAAACTTGTTTTTTTATGAAAAAAATTTCTATTGTGTTAAGCATGGCATTATTGGCATATGCCTGTGGAAACAGTAACCAAAGCAGTAATGATCAAAATGCCGCAGCAGGTAATTCCGGATCGACTACCGAAACAGCAGCCCCTGCACCTGCAGCAGCTTCTACTGATTTATCAGACAATCCTGATTATAAAAAAGGTTTGGCTTTAATAGCCAAAAACGATTGTTTAACCTGCCATAAGGTTGACGAAAAATTAATTGGCCCCGCATACCGTGATGTTGCTAATAAATACACTGACAAGGATATACCAATGTTAGCAGCAAAAATTATTAAAGGCGGTTCAGGCGTTTGGGGACAAGTACCCATGACACCCCATCCTAATTTATCGGTAGCCGATGCTGAACAAATGGTGAAGTACATTTTGTTATTGAAAAAATCATAATGTAGCATTTTAAGTAACAGAAAAGGAAATGTGCAGGACTAATCAACTTTTTCTAACTAAAAACAATAACAATGCTTCGTAAAAAAATTTTCATTACAACATTGGGAATATTGGCACTGTATATTTCCTTTTCATTTACCTACATTACACCTGCTTCCATTGCAAGTATTACTGGCCAACAAAAAGGATGGATATCGTTATTTGATGATAAAACCTTTAATGGGTGGCATAGTTACGGAAAAACAATGGTTGGAAAGGCCTGGACAATTCAGGATGGCGCTATTTATTTAAATGCTGCCAACAAAAAAAATTATCAAACTGATGGTGGTGGTGATATCATTACCAATGAATCATTTAAAAATTTCCATTTCAAAGTTGACTGGAAGATTTCAAAAGGCGGCAACAGTGGTATTTTGTTTTTTGTGCAAGACAATCCCGCAAAATACCATGAAACCTGGAATACGGGTATGGAAATGCAAGTTCTAGATAATGATGGGCATCCTGATGGTAAAATTCATAAACACCGTGCCGGCGATTTGTACGATTTAATTGCCTGCAGCAAAGAAACCGTAAAGCCTGTTGGTGAATGGAATACAGCAGAAATTATTGCCGACCATGGCAAGCTGGAATTTATTTTAAATGGGACGGTGGTAGTAAAAACAATTATGTGGGATGATAATTGGAAAAATATGATTGCCCACAGTAAATTTAATGATATGCCGGGTTTTGGCATGTTTCAGGAAGGGCACATAGCTTTACAAGATCATGGGAATGATGTTTGGTATAAAAATATTCAAATAAAATTGTTACCCTAAAAACATTGGGTTAGATAAATTTTTTTATGGGGATTCTTGTCTAAGAATCCTTTTTTTATTTTCACTGCACCTTTTTCAATTTTATAGTATGGATGTTTTAAAAGATGATACCTATTTTATGCGCAAGGCCTTAGAGCAGGCTGAATTGGCTTTTGAGGCAGATGAAGTACCTGTGGGAGCCATTATTGTACAAAACAATGAAATTATTGCTCGTGCCTACAATCAAGTAGAATTATTGAAAGATGCCACTGCCCATGCAGAAATTATTGCCTTAACCACAGCATTTGCCGCAATGGGTGCAAAATATTTACCCGATGCTACCTTATATGTAACCTTAGAACCCTGTTTAATGTGTGCGGGTGCTTTATATTGGAGCAAAATTGGGCGAATTGTATATGGGGCGTCGGATGAAAAAAATGGATACAGCAGATATGGATTAGAACAATATCCATTTCATCCTAAAACTATACTTACCAAAGGAGTTTTAGCGGATGAAGCTGCTTTTTTAATGAAGTCATTTTTTAAAGCAAAACGCTAAAATGATGGATGAGGGTTAGCAATCAATAAACGGTGTTTGAAGAGCACTAGGGAATTGATTTATAGCTATAATAAAAAAGCCTTCTTGTGTACTACAAGAAGGCTAGATAAATACGGCAGCTACCTACTCTCCCAGGGACAAGGCCC
>NZ_JBMFQT010000028.1:0-9661 GCF_049968455.1 Hydrotalea sp.
CCATCTACTCTGCTGTTAAATAATGTTATTGCGTTAGCTGCTTCCTTTTGTTCATCCTCTTGTGATTGACTGATGATGAGTTGGTATCCTTCTTCATTAGCAATGCTTTCAATACCCGCAATAACTGTTGACATGAAATAGCTATTTAGCCGAGGTACAATAACTCCAATAGTTTTACTTTGTTTGGTTCGCAAATTGCTGGCAAATGCGTTACTTCTATAACCTAATTTTTGGGCTGCTTCTAGTATTTTCTTTTTTGTTTTCTTATTAATAGTAGGATGGTCTTTCAAGCCGCGACTAACCGTTGCTGCTGAAATGTTTAAATAGTCCGCAATATCATATATGGTAACTTCTTTATCCTGCTTCATACAAACAATGTTATAACTTTTGAACAAGGTAATTGTATTTTTTTTGAAAAATTTTTTGCAATCGGTTGCATTTTTAAAATTCTTTTCTATATTCGTTTTGTTAACGATTGCTTTTTAATTACGTAAATATCAATTTTACGCTGCTTAAATACCCAAAATGCTTGCTTTATGAAAAAAGTTTTTTATATTTTCTGTTTGTTGTTTCTGCACTTTTCGGTTAATAAAGTATTAGCTCAAACCCCCGACTATTTAAATGCTCGTTTGCCTATTTCAACTCGTGTACATGATTTGGTGAGCAGATTGACTTTGCAAGAAAAAGTGCAACAAATGATGAATAGCAGTCCAGCTATACCCAGGCTGAATATTCCTGCATATAATTGGTGGAATGAGGCCTTGCATGGAGTGGCTCGGTCAGGCTTAGCTACAGTTTTTCCTCAGGCAATTGGCATGGCTGCAACTTTTAATGACAGCCTTGCGTTTGTTGAGGCTTCTGCTATATCCGATGAGGCAAGAGCTATGTATAATGCTGCTGTAAAAAGAGGGATTTATGAACAATATGGTGGACTTACATTTTGGACTCCGAATATTAATATTTTTCGTGATCCTCGTTGGGGACGTGGCCAAGAAACTTATGGTGAAGATCCTACACTCACTAAAACAATGGGAGTTGCATTCGTTAAGGGCTTACAAGGAGATGATCCCAAGTATTTAAAAGTAGCAGCTTGTGCAAAGCATTTTGCGGTACATAGTGGCCCTGAACGTTTGCGTCATTCTTTCAATGCAGTAGCTTCAATTAAAGATTTACGTGAAACTTATTTGCCAGCTTTTAAGGCTTTGGTGAATGATGCTCATGTAGAAGCAGTGATGTGTGCTTATAACAGTACCAATGGTGAACCTTGTTGTGCCAATACTTTTTTGTTAGATGATATATTAAGAAATGAATGGCATTTTAAAGGACATGTAGTGTCTGATTGTGGTGCCATAGGCGATATTTATGATGGACATCATTATGTAAACACTGCTGCTGAAGCAGCGGCGCTTTCTGTTAAAAAGGGGGTAAGTTTAGATTGTGGTGTAGAATATACCGCTTTAATAGATGCTGTAAAACAAAACCTAATTACTGAAAAAACTATTGATAGTGCTTTGTCTGTATTATTAACTACCCGATTTAAATTAGGCATGTTTGATAACGTCAATGCTAATCCGTATAATCAAATTCCTGAATCAGTTATTAATTCACCTGAGCACAGAGCATTGGCGAAAGAAGTAGCTATTCAGTCGGCTGTTTTATTAAAAAATAATGGTGTATTACCTTTAAAAAATAATTTACCTCGATATTTCATTACTGGTCCTAATGCATCTAATGTTGATGTTCTATTGGGCAATTATTATGGAGTAAATAACCGATTGGTTACTTTTTTGGAAGGATTTGCCGGGCATATTGCTCCCGGTAGTCAATTGCAATACAAAATGGGTAGCTTGTTAGATAGACCTGATGCCAATCCTATTGATTGGACTTCAGGTGATGCAAAAAATTCTGATGTAACTATAGCTGTATTAGGTTTGTCTGGATTGTTAGAAGGTGAGGAGGGGGAATCAATTGCCTCAACAACCTATGGCGATAGATTGAATTATAACATTCCTCAAAATCAAATAGATTTTTTAAAAAAATTACGTGAAGGGAATAAAAAACCAATCATAGCCATTATTACGGGTGGAAGTCCAATGAATTTATTAGAAGTTCACGAATTGGCTGATGCTGTATTGTTAGTTTGGTATCCCGGTGAAGAAGGAGGTAATGCTGCTGCTGATATTGTTTTTGGAAAAGCTAATCCTTCCGGTAAATTACCAGTAACCTTTCCAATGTCATACGACCAACTTCCTCCTTATGAAGATTATAATATGCAGGGAAGAACGTATCGATTTATGAAAGCTACTCCTATGTATCCTTTTGGATTTGGCTTAAGTTATAATACCTATTCATATTCTAATCCTGTAGTTTCAAAATCGATTATTAAAAATGGGGATAGTATTACTTGTGCAGTTACCATTAATAATAATGGAAAATATGATGGATTAGAAGCGGTGCAATTGTATGTACAGCATGAGAATGCGCCGGCAAATGCTCCTATATATGCTTTAAAAGCATTTAAAAAAGTGGCAATACCTGCTCAAGGTACTTCAACAGTTTCTTTTACAATAACTCCCGATATGTTGCAATTGGTGAATGATAAGGGTGAAAGTTATTTACCCAAAGGAAAAATCAATATTTATGTTGGAGGATCATTACCTGATAAAAGAAGTGTTGAACTAGGTGCATCGAAACCTGCAATGATTACTGTTACATCAAAATAATCCTAACAAATAAACTAACTGCATTGCCCTATGATAAGTTATACAAATAGCACTTAACCTTATCGTTCCGATATAAGTTAAGAATCTTTAGAAAAAAAACATTACAAAAAAAATATTTATGAAAAAAATTAATTTTTCGTATGCCCTTGTATTGCCCAAAAAGGATTATTGGAAAGTCTTTTATGCATTAGGTGTACTAATGGTTACAATTATTTTAATTCTAATTTCCTCTCAAAAATCTATTTCACAATCCACTCAACAACGAAAGGTTGTAAAAGGTGTAATTGTTAATGAAAAAAATGAACCTGTTGCCGGTGCGTCAGTAAGTGTACAGGGAAATAATATTGGCACAACAACGAATGAAGCGGGTGCTTTTACGCTTAGTGTACCTGAAAAATGTGTGCTAGTGATTTCTTATGTAGGATATCAAAAGAAATATGTTTCCATAAATGCCAAAACGAATAATGTTTCAATACAATTACAAACGGCAAATAATGATTTAGACCAAGTTATAGTAGTTGGTTATGGCACACAGCGTAAGCGTGATGTTACCGGATCAGTATCTTCAGTTAATGAACAAGCACTCCGTGATGTTCCTGTTGCGAATATGCAACAGGCTTTACAGGGAAAAGCAGCAGGTCTGGAAATTCAAACTGTTGGTACAACGCCGGGTTCAGGTGCGCAAATTCGTATCCGTGGTACACGTTCTATTAGTGGATCTAATGAACCCTTACTAGTATTGGATGGTATTCCTTATGATGGGAACTTAAACGATATTAATCCTGATGATGTTGCTTCAGTAGAAATTTTGAAAGATGCTTCAGCAACTGCTATTTATGGTTCACGAGGGGCTAATGGAGTATTGCTAGTTACAACAAAAAGAGGCAAAGCCGGTGCCACTCGTATATCCTATAGCGGTTACTATGGTATAGGAACAGTATCCAATAAATATCCTGTGTTTAATGCAGCCGAATACCAAGCCATGCGTAATATTTCCCCATGGAATCAAGGATATATGCCATTGGAACTTGCTTCAATTGCTGCTGGAAAATCTACCGATTGGCAGAATTTAATGTATAGTAATTCGCATAAAACAGATCAAAACATAACTGTTTCAGGAGGTACTTCTAACGGTAGCACCTTTTCTTTGGGTGGTGGATATTATAATGAAACTTCATTATTACCCGGACAGGATTTTACTCGTTATTCTGTTCGTGCAACTATTGATAGTAAAATAGGTAATAGAATTAAAGTTGGTTTAAATACGATGAATACCGTTGGAATAACCAATGGTTCTCAATTTGTAAATGCAATGTTTCCAATTTTGGCATTAAGTCCTTTAATGCCTGCCTATGACAGTGCGGGTAATATCATTAAAGCACCTAATGGTGATAATGATGACAATCAAATTCAATACAGTCCATTATTATTGAAACACAATAACAATAATTGGGTTGATAGGGTAAGAAGATTGAGAACTTTTAATAGCTTATATGCTGAAATTGAAATTTTAAAAGGATTAAAGTATAGGGCTAATATTGGGTTGAACTATACTCAAGAAGAGGATGATCAGTTTCAGGCCTCTGATTTGCCAACTAATCCAAGTTACTTTAGGGTACAAAAAGGAAATACCGCTTATGTAAACAATGCTGAAGCCTGGGGATATACAGTAGAAAACTTATTAATTTATGACAAAGCCATCAAAAAGCATCGTTTTAATTTTACCGGTTTATATAGTATTCAGGAATACCATACGCATAATACTTCAGTAAGTAAGGATTCTATTACAGATAACTTTTCCCAATTTTATGCATTAGGATTATCTAATCCAACACCTACTCCTGTTGTTGGTGGTGGTGAACAATCATGGGCATTAATTTCCTATATGGGGCGTTTAAATTACAATTATGATAATAAGTATTTGCTAACTTTAACAGGCAGAATTGATGGTTCCTCAAGATTAGCTAATGGTCACAAATGGCACCAATATCCCGCTGTATCAGCGGGTTGGAATTTAAATAATGAGCAATTCTTTAGAAATAGCAAATTTTTATCTAACAATTTCAATAGTTTAAAATTAAGAGCTGGCTTTGGACAAACTTCTAATCAGTCTATTAATCCTTATTCATCTTTAGGTTTAGTTTCCAACAATAATGGGTTAACTGCCCCTGGAAATGTAATTCGGTATAATTATGGACCAACAGTTGTTACGGGATATAACGTATCTGCCTTGCCAAATCCTAATCTGGATTGGGAGTATACCAAAACAGTTAACATAGGGGTTGACTTTAGTATTTTGAAGAATAGAATTTCAGGTTCACTAGAATATTACCATCAACATACTGATAAAATACTTTACAGTGTTGTATTACCACCAACCTCAGGCGTTTCTGGTAATTATACAACCAATGTAGGAGCCATGGAAAATAAAGGTATGGAGCTTTCAATTTCTTCATTAAATATTCAAAATCATCATGGGTTTAGTTGGTCAACAGAATTTAATTTATTTTTCAATAAAAATAAGTTGTTGAGTTTAAGTAGTGGTATTCAACAGGATATTGCTAACCAGTTGTTTGTTGGGTACTCAATGACTGCAATATATGATTACAAGAAATTAGGAATTTGGCAAAAAAATGAAGCAGCAAAAGCTGCTCAATATGGAAGTGTTCCCGGACAAATTAAATTAGAAGATCATAGCGGACCCAGTGGCAAACCTGATGGTGTTATTGATCCTAATAATGATAGGTATGTAATTGGTAATGGCGATGCTAAATTGCAAGGTGGAATGACAAACAGATTTGTTTATCGAAACTTTGATTTGTCAGTAGTTGCTTATGCGCGTTTTGGTGGATTATTAGTAAGTCAGATTCATCAACCAGTTGCATCCTACCTAACTGTAATGGATGGTAAAAGAAATGGTATTAAAGTAGATTATTGGACGCCCAATAATCCTACTAATTGGTTTCCTGAACCTTCTACTTCAATTAGTCCAATTAGCACAGCTTGGACAACTTTGGGTTATTACAACGCTTCATTTGTTCAAATTCGTAGCATAAATTTAGGATATACTGTTGGTGAATCTATGTTGAAGAAAGTATATGCACAATCCATTCGTTTTTACTTTACAGTTGATAATGTAGCATTTTTGTTTTCTCCTTATAAAAATCAAACTGGTATCAATCCCATTGGAACAAATGTAGGTAATGCAGGTGTTGGGAACCCAGGTAACTTAAGAAGTGGTAGTAATGGAATGGTAACAATAAGTGCAAGTAGTCCATTGCCAAGAAATTTTATTGTTGGTGCTAATATTAGTTTTTAATATTTAAAACTTAATGTATGAAAATTTCAAATAAATTATATTTTGCTTCAGTAGCTTTATTTCTGGTATTAATAAGTAGTGGCTGTAATAAAAAATTACAAGAACATCCCTATACTGTATTTACTGTAGATTATTTTAAATCTCCAACCGGCTTACAAAGTGCTGTAAATGCCTTATATTCAGGGATGCGGTTTAATTATGGTCCTGAAGGTGCAGTGGGTATTACTTGCGATGGAACAGATGAATGGACTTATGCAGATCAACCTCGTACAGGTGCAGGTGGAACCGCCGATTATTTAACTTTAGGTAATTATACTTTAGATGCTTCTAATGGTGCTATTTTAACGCCTTGGAATAGAAATTATTCTAACATTAATTTAGCAAATGCAGTAGTTGATTTCGCACCAAATGTAAATATGGACACTACATTACGCAATACTATTGTTGCGCAAGCTCGGTTTTTTAGAGGATTATACTATTTATTATTAGTTGAGCAATTTGGTGCAGTGCCTCTTGATTTGGGTTCGGGCGATTTGCATTTTAATTCAAAGCCTTATCAAGGGTTTAATCGTTTGCCTACCTCTGATTTACTGGTTAAAAATTATCAGGCAATGATTAATGATTTTACTTATGCAACACAATATTTGCCTGATCAACGTCCTGCCAATGCTTTTGTTTTATCAAAAGCTGCAGCCTATTTAATGTTAGCCCGTACTTATATTTTTCGGGGATATTCTGCTGCCAAGCAAAGTTCCGATTTTCAAAATGCTTACAATGCAGCAATGGAAGTGATTAATAATCAGGCTAAATATGGTACTTCATTGTTACAAAATTTTGCAGATGTAAATAAGCAAGGTAATGAATACAACCCTGAAATTTTATATTCTGTAGAAAGAATTCCAGGAGATAATAATGACAATGAAGTAGGTAATCCATCTGGTATTGGGGGAGGTAAAGGTGTTGATGCTAGCAATGATTTCACTCCAGATTATACTACTGTTAAAGCACCAACTGCTAGTTCTTCAACTTCTCCTTGTGCTACAAGAACACAATTATATGGCAGACCAATTAGAAGATTTTGCCCAACCGCATGGTTGTATAACATTGCATTTGCGGATAAATACAATGATAGTCGTTATGATGGTAGTTTTAGAACCGTTTGGTTGGCATCACAGTCAGGGGGCGGATTTAATGTGGGTGATACCGCTATAGTATTAGCATATACAAATGCCATGGCTGACTCAATGAATGCAATTCCAAAGTCTTACAGAGTTATTGCGCCAAGGGAGTTTTATATAATTGGTGGAACAACCATACAAAATATTTATCCCTCCTTAAGTAAATATGAAGATGGCAAAAAGCAGCAAGCTAATGATCAGGGAGGAAGACCTTTCCCTGTAGCTAAATTATCTGAAATGTATTTATTGGCAGCAGAAGCAGCCTTTCAAATAGGAAATGTTAATCAAGCCGTTACTTTGTTAAATGTAATTAGAGAAAGAGCTGCTTATCGTCCGGGTTTATCTGCTTCTGATTTGGCGACTCGAGTTGCAGCAATGGATATCGATGCATCACAAGTTACTCTTGATTTTATTTTAGATGAACGTACCCGTGAGCTGTGTGGTGAAAGTTTACGTTGGCCCGATTTAGCAATGCGTGGAAAATTAATTGAAAGAGTAAAATTATACAATCCTGATGGTGCTGCTAAAATTCAACCTTTCCATTCACTAAGACCTATTCCGCAAAGTCAGTTAAATGCCACTGCCGACAATAATAGAGCGCAATATCAAAATCCGGGTTATTAATTAATAAATATTAAAAATTATTTATGAAAAAAATATTTGTTTATTTACTTGCTCCATTAAGTTGCTATACAGCTTTAGTTGGGTGTAAAAAAATGGAGGTTGGTATCATGAATACGGGTAATTATACTGATACTTCAACCTACATAAAAGATGCAGCAACTGCCGATGGCTTTCCTTTTGGCTTAGCTATTGATTATGCACCTATGATGAACAATCCAGTTTATTCAGGTACTGTAGCTCGTGAAGCCACAAGCGTAACTTTTACTTACCAAATGAAACATGGTGCTATTGTACAAAATGATGGTAGCCTAAATTACACCAATACCGATGCATTGGTTAATAAATGTGTAAGTGCAGGCTTACAAATATATGGGCACACATTAGGATGGCATCAAAATCAAAATGCTACTTATTTGAAAAATTATGCCGGTATTACAATTCCTGCAGCTACTGAACTATTAGCTAACCCCGGATTTGAATTAGGAGCTGCTACTACTTTTAGTAATTGGAGTACTTATAATGCTGCTAATGGTGCAACAATTTCGGTTACTACAACACCTAGTCAGGTACATAGCGGTACCAGGGCAATGATGGTAGTTAATCCAGTTGCAAATCCAGGTAGTCAATGGAAAGTTCAAGTCGCTAGCGATTTGTTTAATACTGTAGTTGGGCAACAATATACCATTTCTTATTGGGTTTATGCGGCCTCAACAGGAGGTTCTATTCGTTTGTCAACTCAAACTAGTGGGGGTGGTTCTGCACAATATCAGGCCGATCAAAACATCGGTACTAGTTGGCAGTTAGTTACTTGGACAATTACTGCAAATTCTACGCAAACACGTATTTTGTTTGACATGGGTCAGGCGGCAAATACTTATTATATAGATGATGCAAGTGTAAAACAGGTCGTTACAGCCCCATCTGGTTCACAAATTGCAGTAAAATTAGATTCTGCCTTGTATAATTTCATAACAAACACCGTAACACGTTATAAAGGCGTAGTTAAAGCGTGGGACGTAATTAATGAATTATTTGCTGATAATGGTACCCTGCGCAATAATAGTAATACCACTACAACAGGCTCGGATGTTTTGGTATGGTCGAATTATATGGGTAATACTTATGCGTTACATGCATTTCAATATGCACAAGCTGCCGATCCTGATGCTTTGTTGTTTATCAATGATTATAGTTTAGAATCCAATTCTGTTAAACTTGATTCATTAATTTCTTATGTAAAATTCTTGAAGGCCAATGGGGCAAAAGTGGATGGTATTGGTACCCAAATGCATATTGCATGGAATATAACTTATGCAGGCATTGATGCAATGTTCCAAAAATTGGCAGCAACGGGTTTATTAATTCGTATTTCAGAATTGGATATAAGAATTAATCCTAACGATAAAACCGGGTTTACACCTAATCAATTGTTTTATGGATATCAGGCTGATATGTATAATTATGTTGTGAATTCTTATTTAAAATATATCCCAAAAGCACAACGGTATGGCATTACTGTATGGGGTGTAGATGATCCTGAAAGCTGGATTGTAACAACACAAAATAAAGTGGATTATCCATTGTTATTCAATGCAAATTTTGGCAAAAAACCTGCCTATACGGGAATGCTAAATGCTTTGAAAACACAACAATAATTATTTATTGGTTCTAAATTTAATTGAATTATATACCCCCCATTTCAAATTCTGTTTTTAATTTGCGTAAGCAGTCGTTTAGTTGTTGCCGGTGATTCTTCACCGGCAAATTTTATAACATGAAATTATATGTACCATGAATGAAAAATATTTAATGCAGCA
>NZ_JBMFQT010000029.1:0-9512 GCF_049968455.1 Hydrotalea sp.
AAAAAAAAGAATCAAATTATTTGATTCTTTTTTTAAAATATCTAGAGCAATAAAAAAATTAAATCAGAATCATACCATCATCTCCTCTGTCTACCAAGGTAACGCCTAATTCATTGTCATCTATACCCAATTTTCCCAAAGTGCCGGAACAAAAAGGTGGACATAAACTCATAGCATTATACGCCAAAATATTGCTTTGACCATTTTCGTCAGTAATATAAATGTCTCTATTCAACATACCCACACCGGTTTCATTGTGTTTGGTGCCCACCATTACCAAAGTTTGGCGGCCGGCATATTCCGGTTTTTCTGCATAATCGGCATCATAAGCACCAAAGTAAAATTTAATTCCATCCGCACCATGGCTTTTCGCTTTCGCAATAAATTCCTCCATCTCTTCAATGCTCCACCAGCCACTTAAAGAATCTTCTTTACCAATTCTTTCACTGTTGTGCACCCAACGTTCTTGTTTGTAATTACGGATTACTTTGTCAACATGAGCGGTATTTACGTATTTACCAACCTTTAATGATTTTTTTTCAATAGTTTGCATAGCTGTAGGTTTTTTAGATGTTTGGAAAATTTGTTTTTTTGAATAACAGTGTAAAACTATTTAACAATTGTTTTGAATAATATTCAAAACTTATTGTCTATCAATTAATTACAGATTAATTTCATCCATAAATAATTCACCCCTAACCCTTTTTATGTACAAACCCGCAAAAAAAACCGTAAAAACACGGGGCAAAAAACCGTAAAAACACGGGTATAAAAAAACGTATGAACACGCAGAAAAAACACCGTATAGTAACGGTAAAAAATACCGTTTTATTTTCTTTAACAATAATTCCTGTATTTCAAAATAAGTTTGGAAATTAGCAATGGGTTGAACGCCAACCGTTTTTATAAATCCAATATCCTAAGGCTTAGCCCTAAAATTTCCCCAATTATTTTGGGGATTTTTTTTGCCCCATGCTAATCCTGCAAAAACGCAGAAAGGTTTTGCACAATTGTGCATTCTGTTGTATTTTTCTTTTCGTTATGCAACTATCATACCAACCATGGTATTTCACTACACCCGCTAACTGGTGGCAAAAAGCGCCGTTCCTGCGTTTGTTGTTGCCTTTTGTAGCGGGCATTTTGCTGCAAACTATTGTTGCTGTTGCTTTTATGTATACGGCCATAGCAGGTATTTTGGTTTTGCTAGGCTACTTTGCTTTTCAATTGGCCCCGATTTATTGGCAACTACGCCGGTTTATGCTAAAAGGTATTTTGGTCCACTTGTTTCTATTGTTGTTGGGCATGTTTGTCATGGGCTATCAACAACACCAACTACAACCTGCTGTTTCATTGCCTGCCGGTGTACAAAATTTGGTAATACAACTTAATGAGCCCTTAACCGAACGCAATAAAACTTATAAAACAGTTGCCCATATACAAAAAGCGTTACTAAAGGGTAAAGCAGTTTCGGCAGGTGGAGATATGCTTTTGTATTTTAAAAAAGATAGTACTTTACTTAGTTGTTTGCCCCAATTAAATACCGGTTCACAATTAGTGGTGCAGTGTAACCTGCAACCCATTCGTAATTCGGGTAACCCCGGTGCTTTTGATTATGAAGCCTGGTGTCATCAAAAAGGCATTTATTATCAGGCTTTTTTAAATGGAAAGGCTATTCGCCAAATACAACAACCCACCACAATGGGCTTACCACAGATGTTGTGGAAGATACGCTTGAAGATTTTGTATTTGCTGCACCATTACATTCCCAATAAACAGTCGCAAAGCATTGCCTCGGCTTTGTTAATGGGCTATAGAAATGATTTAGACCGCGAATTGGTGCAAGCCTATAGTAATGTGGGCGTGGTGCACATTATTGCTATTAGTGGATTACACATGGGTATGGTGTACGGTTTGCTACTTTTTTTATTGCACCCTTTAGAAAGCCGAAAACAGTTACGCTTATTTAAATACATAGGGTTATTATTGGGCATTTGGAGTTTTACACTTGTTGCAGGAGGTGCCCCTTCGGTAAGCAGAAGTGCAGTGATGTTTTCGTTTATAGTTGTTGGCCAATGGCAGCAAAAAGAGGCCTCTACATACAATAATCTGGCAGCATCGGCCATGGTATTACTGTTGTATAATCCCTTTAATTTGTGGGATGTAGGTTTTCAATTAAGTTATGCGGCAGTAGCCGGAATAGTTGCTTTTCAGCCTCCTTTACAAAAGTGGCTATTGCAACGGTTGCCTTATAAAAAAATTGTAACATTAATTAGTGTTACGCTGGCAGCACAGGTATTTACAACCCCTATTAGTGCATATCATTTTCATCAGTTTCCCCTTTATTTTTTAATTGCCAATATTTGGGTGGTGCCTTACTCTGCTATTGTATTGTATGGCTTATTGCTATTGCTACCTTTAACTATTTGGCCCGTGTTGGCA
Source organism: Hydrotalea sp. (assembly GCF_049968455.1). Lineage (NCBI taxonomy): Bacteria > Pseudomonadati > Bacteroidota > Chitinophagia > Chitinophagales > Chitinophagaceae > Hydrotalea > Hydrotalea sp. The sequence goes on from NZ_JBMFQT010000029.1 coordinate 2,440, forward strand.
GGTGCGTGGGGCAATCTTGTTTCAAAGGGTATTGAAGTATTGAATGCCGGCGTATTGGCTATTAATGCCTGGCCACATGCCGTTTGGAAAAACATTTATCTTACTTCGGGCCAAACAGTTTTGTTATTACTGGCATTTCTTTTATTCATTTATGCCATTTCCTATCAAAAAAAATTACCCATTTATTTTTCTTTTGTCGCTATCGCTTTATTTGTTGGTATACGCACAATTGATTATTGGCAAAAAAGCCACCAACGAAAACTTATTGTGTATCAGGTGCCACAAGCTACTGCTATTGACTTTATTGCCGGTTCAGATTGTAAGTTCTTCGGCAATGCCGCTTATGTTTCAGATGGGTACCTGCGCAATTTTCATTTGCAACCCAGCCGAATAGCGCATCGTATTCGTGCCATTCATGTGTTAGATACTACATTACAATCCTCAATGAACATACAATTTCAACAACACCGAATTGTATGGTTAAATCACGCCCCGGCAGCACAACCAAATTCCTTCACAAGCGCTCCTGCAGTGGTTATTTTATCGCAAAATGTTGCTTATTCACTTACTGAATTGGGAAAGTTATGGCCCACCAGCTTTTTTGTGGCCGATGGAAGTAATGCTTTGTGGAAAATCAATGAATGGAAAAAAGAAGCAGAGGCTTTACATTTGCGCCTTCATTCGGTACCTGATTCGGGGGCTTTTGTGATGAACTTATAGCCATCGAACATTCTATCTGCAAACAACCAATGTAACATACCATGCAAAAGCAAATGAAAAGTGCCCTTATTTCCGTTTTTTATAAAGACGGCTTAGCCCCTATTGCCCAACAATTACATGCATTGGGTATCACCATTTATTCAACCGGTGGTACACAACAATTTTTAGAAAAAGAAGCCGGAGTACCTTGTGTTGGTGTTGAAACCTTAACGCATTATCCCAGCATTTTAGGCGGAAGGGTAAAAACCTTGCATCCTGCTGTGTTTGGCGGTATTTTGGGGCGAAGGGCAGAAGCACAAGATGTGGCTGAAATGCAACAATATGCCATTCCTGAAATTGATTTGGTGATTGTAGATTTATATCCTTTTGAAGAAACAGTAGCTGCTACCAACGAAGAAGCAAAAATTATAGAAAAAATTGATATTGGTGGCCCTTCCATGATTCGTGCTGCTGCTAAAAATTTTAAAGATGTAATGGTGGTGGCTGCTAAGGAAGATTACACCGCATTATTAAAAATATTAACCGAGCAAAAAGGTGCCACAACTTTAGAACAACGGCGTGCCTTTGCTGCTAAGGCATTTGAAGTGGTGATGCATTATGATGTAGCCATTCACAACTATTTTAATGCACCTGAAACTGTTAGTGAACAAGTAATGCGTTACGGCGAAAACCCGCATCAAAAAGCATCATTTAAGGGTAATTTGCAAAAGTTGTTTGTGCAGTTGCATGGAAAAGAATTGTCGTACAATAATTTGGTAGATGTGGAAGCTGCCATACAATTGTGGTTAGATATAAAAACAGTTGCGAAAGCATGTGTATTTGCTATTTTTAAACATACTAACGTATGTGGCATTGCTGAACGGGCTACATTAAAAGAAAGTTGGGAAGCTGCATTGGCCGGTGATCCGGAAAGTGCTTTTGGCGGCATATTAATAACCAATGCGGAAGTTGATGCAGCAACAGCATCCGCTATTCAGGAAATATTTTTTGAAGTGTTAATGGCCCCTTCGTTTAGTATAGAGGCATTGACTATTTTAAAAGGAAAGAAGAACAGAATACTATTGCAATTACAACCCGATATTATATTGGAAAAACAACAATACAAATCGTTATTGAATGGCGTATTGCAACAAACCACCGATGAAGGAAATATAGCAGCCTATAAAGAAGTAGGCGGACGACCCACCACTGATGCTGAGAAAGAAAACCTGTTGTTTGCAAATTTGGTTTGTAAACATTTAAAGAGTAACGCTATAGCCTTGGTGAAGGACAAACAATTGGTAGGTAAGGGTTGTGGACAAACATCAAGAATTGATGCTTTGCGCCATGCAATTGAAAAAGCACAACAGTTTCAATTTAACTTAGAAGGTGCTGTATTAGCCAGCGATGCGTTTTTCCCTTTTAACGATTGTGTGCAAATTGCCCATGCTGCAGGTATTGAATGTTTTATTCAACCCGGCGGTTCTATTCGCGATAAGGATAGCATTGACTATTGTGTAGAACATAAATTGGCCATGGTATTTACCGATATGCGCCACTTTAAACATTAAGCAATGTAATTGTGTAACCCTGTTCATTATACTCAATACATTGAGGCATATTAATAAATCATGCAAGTTAAAACCAAAGCCTATATTGCCTTTGCAGCTACCAGTATTTTATGGGGTTCTACCTGGGTAATGAGTAAAGTGGGTGTAAAGGGATTGCCGGGTTTGCAGCTTTCTGCTATTCGGCAATTTATTGCCGGGTCGTTAATTGTTGCCTTTTTTTTGCTGCGTAAACAGCCGCTGCCTACCGTTAAGCAAGTGCTGCAATTAACGGGTATCGGCTTTTTTACCTTCTTTCTATCTAACGGACTAAGTACCTGGAGTGTTGCCTATATTTCAAGTGGATTAGCTGCGTTAATTGCTGCGTTGTATCCGTTATTTGTGGTGTTGTTAGAATTATTTGTAACCAGGAAAAATAAACCCAATGCCTTAACTTTTATGGGTTTGTTTTTAGGTATTTCAGGCATTGTGTTGGTGTTTTATGAAGATGCATCGCACCACCATGCCGGCAATTATGTTACGGGTATTTTACTTTGTTTAACGGCTACTATTGGATGGAGTATTGGTACCGTTTTGCTTTCTAAGAATGTAGTAAAAGTGCAACCTCAGTTTGGATTGGGCTGGCAAATGCTTACGGCTTCTGTATTAATTGGTCTGCTTTCGTTACTAACGGGGCAGCATATTCCCTTGCAACAAATTCCATTGTTTTCATGGCTGGCATTGGTGTATTTAATTGTGGTTGGATCAATTATCGCCTATATCGCTTTTTTATACACTATGAAACATTTAACCCCTTCGGTGGCGGCATTGTATGCTTATATTAACCCCATTGTTGCGCTTTTAATTGGTGCAGTGGCTCTCAGTGAAAAATTAACGGTGTTAAATATGATAGGTTCTATTATTACATTGGTGGGTGTTTACCTGGTCAACAAAAGTGTTCGATTGAAGAAAAACATGATAGCCGACGCAGATGGTATGTAATATGCCTGTCATGTATGGGACTACTCCCTTTTTTGCATCCATGCCACAAAAGCTTTTTGCCAGGGCAACATTGTTGCTTCATTACTTAAGCAGTGATTGTGCCATACCGGAATACAAAGCCCATTCACCTTTTTAATGTGGGCATCAAACACCGTGAGCTGTTCATAAGCCGCCTCTACGCTTAATTTTTCATGAAATAGGCAAGCCGTATCCATCCAACAAAAAGGGTATACCGTTAAGTTGGTTCCGGTTTCATGGGTTAAATGATACCATTGAAAGGGTTGGGCATAAGCTGCCCTAAATCCGTTAATGGTACTGTAGCCCATGGAATAATCGGCTTGTATATTCAATTGCAATAGTTGTTCATAACTATTTGGTAACTGAAAATGCAGATAATGAAAACGGTTGTTGTGTATGGGTTTTTGTGGGTTAAACTTTGCTAATTGTTGCACCTCTTTCATAGCTATGTTGGCACTATTGGCCTTACTGCTTTCAACCGATAAATGAATGCCCGTGGTGCAATATTGTTGAATTTGCTGAATGATGTTTTGCATGCTTTTTTTGTGTGTAGCAATATTATTGTCTAATGGATGGTTGCGGTTAGATAATAAAATAAAAAACACAGGAGCCAATTTTTGGTTTGTGCACAAGGAAATGAGCAGCTCAAATACGTCAAACGGGTCACGTTGTTGCCCACTCACTACTTTCATCATTTCATCAAATTCCTGAAAATTCTGTTGAAAAATATATTTGAAAAAAGTTTTCAAGTTATTCAGAAAACCGTTGTCAACATATTTCAGCATTCTATCTATATCAAATGTGGGTATAAACGCATAGTTTTTTTGGGGGAGTTGATACAAAGGAAAAAGTTGTTGTAATTGTTTTTCTACTTGTAGCAACCAATAATCAATTAAAGGCATTTGCAAAAAACCGGAACGGTATGCCAGGCTTTCTGTTGCCGGGTAACGGCCATACCCATCACTGTTGTAGGGTAAATATTCCTCATAGCGGCTAATTAAATAAAATGCCGCAGCTAAAACATCAAAACCTAATACACCATTATTGGCAAAGAATATCGGTAAATTCCATTTTTCGTCCATGATTATCCGTTGTGGCTGTATATTTTTTTCAAACAACAGTGTATGCGGTGCAATGGTAAGGCAAGTGCATTGGAAGGGATGATGAGAGTAATTAATTTTAACGGCATCAGTATTTTCAAAGGCTACAGCATCTGTAGTAATACCAAATTGTTGGCCAAACAAGGTTTCTACAATGTACGAAAGCCTGTTACTAGGTTGATGGGTAAATAGTAAATAGGTGTTAGGCATAAATACACACAACCTTTAGGAAGGGTTTTGAGGCGTTTGTTGTTGCCACAATTCATTGAATGTTTTATCGGCAAACTGCAAAGGCGTTCTATGTTGGCTCCACTTTTTAAATAGTTGGTTCACTATTTTGTTCTTCAAAGTGCCATTGCCCAAATTCATCATTTTACGGTGTAAGCTGGCGGTTTTCCAGGCTTTCCAGGCCAATCGTTCGGTTAAGCTACTGTTGCCTTCCAACACAGATTCATAGCGGTTTTCTAACAACAACTCATGCAAATTAATATGCACCGGACAAACCTGTGTGCAATTGCCACACAAGGAAGAGGCAAAACTTAAATGCTGATATTCCTGCATGCCTTTTAAATGTGGGGTAATTACACTGCCTATTGGTCCACTGTAAGTGGTGTTGTAGCTATGTCCGCCAATGTTTTTATAAACGGGACAAGCATTTAAGCAAGCGCCGCAGCGAATGCAATACAATGCCTCACGCGATTTACTATTGGCCAGTAAATGCGTACGGCCATTGTCTAATAAAATAACATACATTTCTTCCGGTCCATTGGCTTCATGAGGTTGTTTGGGTCCGGTAATGATGGAGTTATAAACAGTAACTTGTTGTCCTGTGCCGTAGGAAGCCAATAAAGGCCAAAATAACGGAAGGTCATTTACGCTGGGTAAAACTTTTTCAATACCAACAATAGCAATATGCGTTTTAGGCCAGGCAGTGGTTAATCGGGCATTGCCTTCATTTTCCGTTAAAGCAATGCCGCCAATATCTGCCAATATAAAATTGGCACCGGTAACACCAATTTGTGCCGCCGTATATTTTTCGCGCAATTTAGCGCGGGCAATTTGTGTTATTTCAGCTGGGGTTAATCCGCCGGGCACGCCCAGTTTATTGGCAAATAATTTGGCTACATCTTCTTTGCTTTTATGCATAGCAGGGGTAACAATATGGTAGGGTGGTTCGCCATCTAATTGTTGAATATATTCGCCCAAATCGGTTTCCACACTTTCAATGCCTTTTGATTCTAAAAAGTGGTTCAAATGAATTTCTTCGGTAACCATGCTTTTACTTTTTACTACCGAAGTACAATTTTTAGCCTTGCAAATTTCTTCAATAGCTGCCAGCGCATCGTTGGCATTTTCAGCCCAAATAACCTTTGCGCCACGTGCTGTAATTTGTTTTTCAAATTGTTCCAATAAAGTATCTAAATGTTCAATGGCGCGCCATTTGATATTCTTTGCTTTTTCGCGAACCGACATTAAATCGGGAAATTGGTGTTGACCCTTAGGTACTGCAGCATTGTATTTTCCAATGTTGAAATTAATTTTTCTTCTATGATCAAGGTCTTGTGCTTTAATGGTACTTTTAGCCACAAAGGCTGCAGCATTTTTATTCATAACAACCATATTTTAAAACCGATAAACAATGTAAGCTACGCAAATTTATTTTTGGGTTAAGCGCATATTTTCAGCCGTAGCTGCTAATGCTTCATAAAAATCGGGCCCGTATTTGCGAATTAAAGCATCTTTTAGGAAAATATATACCGGCATTTTTAATTTTTTACCCAGGCTGCAAGCCGGTTTGCATAAACTTTCGCGAGGCTCATAATTAACGTATTCCACATCCGTATGCTTTTTGCTTTCTGAAATACGAATGGGGTATAAGTGGCAGCTAATGGGTTTTTTCCATTGGGTTAAACCCTGGCGGTAAGCTTGTTCAAAGGCACAAAGAATTATACCTTTTTCATCACGCTTACCATAAATGCAAATACCATTGCCAATAGTGGGAGTAACCCATCCAAATTCTTTATCATAAACCGAGTGGCCTTGTTTTTGCAATTCAGCCAATCCTTCTGCACTCATAAAAGGTTTAGCTGCTTCCAAGCTATCTTTCAGGGGTTGTAGTTCATTTACTTCCAGGGGGGCACCGGCATCGCCATCTTCACAGCAAGCCCCTTTACATTTTTGTAAATCGCACACAAATTGTTCCTCTACAACAGAATCGCTAATTAAAACATTGTCAATGGCTATCATGCTACATTCAGGTTTAAAAAGGGTATAGATGGCAAAGATAAAAGGTTTGTTTGAGGCAGGGTTGATTTGTGCAAAAGGGTTGTAAAGCCAACAAAATGACATTGGCCAATTGGTGTTGAAATGGCGGATACACTTATTGAAATAAAAAAGAGCCATTTTTTAGGGTATTGATTCACCATTTTTTTCAGTTGCTCAAGCGGTTTATGGAGGATTAAAAGCAGGCAACTTCGATACAACGCCCACTCAACAGCGTTGCGCAACGCTGTTGACCCGAAGCAGTATGGGAGCGGTATAGGAGGGGGGGGTAGGAGGGTAGATAAAAGCAACGCAGATACTAAAAAGCCATTTAGCCAAAAAAATAAATTAATTAAAAATGCTATTCCAATACGTAGAAATACGTTTTTATGTATGATGAGCAATAATTATTTTAGTATTTCATTATTGTAAAAAAAAATTGGCC
>NZ_JBMFQT010000030.1:0-8443 GCF_049968455.1 Hydrotalea sp.
TGATGGTTGAAGGGTTAGAAATTACTCAAAATGAGCAAATGGCTATTTTGAAAAATAAAACTGACGAATTTTTTAAAATATTTTGTTTTCATTATAATGGTCAAAAACGTTTTTGGCTATTAAACTATTTTTTCAAGCATTTTGACGTTTTATACAATAAAGTGAATATTAAATTATTGTTGCGTTATCTTTTATTCGGTCCGATTAAAAGATAATTTACTATGCGTAAAAAAATTATCTCCTATTCCCTTTATGGTTCAAAGCCCATGTATTTATGGGGGGCGGTAGAAAATATAAAAACTGCTGCTTGGCTTTTCCCGGATTTTATTTGCCGTTTTTATGTAGACGATACCGTACCCGCAGCTTTTTTGGAACAACTCCATCAATATTCCCATGTAGAAGTAATAGATATGACGGGTTCCAATTTGCCCAAAATGACCTGGCGATTTTTACCGGCCGATGATTCCAATGTAGAGCTTTTTCTGTCGCGTGATGCGGATTCCCGATTATCGGAAAGGGAAAAATGGATTATTGATGATTGGATTCAAAACGGCAAACAATTCCTGCTCATTAAAGATCATCCGGTATTTTACAAAGGATTTTTAATGATGGGGGGGCTATGGGGTATGAAAAATATAGCTCCCTATGGTATGCAACAATTAATTCAAAACTGGTGGCAGCAATATCCTCAAAATGGATTAGATATTTATAATGATGACCAGCATTTTTTAAGTGCTGTTATTTATCCTGCTATTCTTGACAAATTAAGCTATTATGATGATTACAATTTAAACGGATTACCCTTTGCGCAGAAAATAAAGATACCACGTAGCAATTATCATTTTATTGGTGAAGCTTTTGATGAAAATAATAAACGATTTAGCCATTATAAAGAACTTAGGAATTTTCATTTGAAACGGCTAGGGTTTCCGGGTAAATTATTGGTAAAATTATTATATAAATTAAAAATTTGAATAGTGAAAACATTATTAGTTACCGGCTCTTCCGGATTGGTGGGCAGTGAGGTTTGTTTGTATTTTGCCCAAAAAGGGTATAAAATACATGGGGTAGACAATAACCAGCGGGCCGTGTTTTTTGGACCTGCCGGCGATACCCGCTGGAACCAGCAACGCCTGTTACACAGCATTTCCGGTTTTCGCCACCATGAGGTAGATGTGCGCAACCGTAGCGCCATCCTCGATTTGGTAAAAACCATTCGCCCCGATGCAATTGTACATACGGCTGCCCAACCCAGCCATGATAAAGCCGCGCAAATACCGTTTGATGATTTTGATACCAATGCCGGTGGTACGTTAAATATGCTGGAAGCCGCCCGACAATATTGTCCCGAAGCACCCTTCATTCACATGAGTACCAATAAAGTGTATGGCGATGCACCCAACCGCATTGCCTTAACGGAAATGCCCACCCGTTGGGACTATGCCGATCCGACTTATGCGGAAGGGATTCCCGAAACTTTTTCCATTGACCAAAGTAAGCATAGCTTATTTGGCGCTTCCAAAGTAGCGGCCGATGTCATGGTGCAGGAATATGGTCGTTATTTCAATATGCCTACCTGTGCTTTAAGGGGCGGCTGTTTAACCGGCCCCAACCATAGCGGCGTTGAGTTGCATGGCTTTCTCAGCTATTTGGTGAAATGCAATTGGGAAGGTAAGTCATACACCATATTTGGCTACAAAGGCAAGCAGGTACGCGACAATATCCATAGTTACGATATTGCCCGGTTCATGGAAGCCTTTATGGCCACGCCCCGTGCCGGTGAAGTGTATAACCTGGGGGGCGGTAAAGCCAATACCTGCTCCATTCTGGAAGCCTTTCAAATAACGGAAAGCTTTACCGGCAAGGCACAGGTATATAGCTATATTGACCAACCCCGTTCGGGCGATCATATTTGTTATTACAGCGACCTGCGCAAAATGAAAGCCCATTATCCCGGTTGGGACATTAGCATTAGCCTTACCGAAACCATTCGCCAAATTGTGGAAAGCTGGAAAAAAAGAATGGGATAAAAAACATTGCATACATGCGCATATTAATAACAGGAATTGCGGGTTTTGTAGGCTCTAAAATGGCTACTTATTTTCGGCAGGCATTACCCAATGTCACGATTATTGGGATAGATAATTTAAGTAGAAAAGGAAGTGCCACCAATCTGCCATTATTGCAACAACTGGATTGTATCTTTTTTAAAGGGGATATTAGTGATAGAACTATGATGGAATCACTACCCCCCGTAGATTGGGTAATTGATTGTGCTGCCAATCCTTCTGTATTGGCGGGCAGAGCCAATGATAGTTTGCCGTTGATTCAAGATAACCTTGTGGGAACAATTTACTTATTGGAAAAATGTAAACAAGATAAAGCAGGTTTGGTATTGATTAGTACCAGTAGGGTATATTCTATTCAGGTATTAAATTCGATTCCCTTAAATAGTAATGGAAAGGCTTTTGCCATTGATGCAACCAAGCCTCTACCCATGGGTATTTCACCAAAAGGTGTAACTGAAGCCTGTTCTGTTATGGCCCCAATTTCACTGTATGGGGCTACGAAATTAGCCAGTGAAGTATTGGCATTAGAATACCACCATGGTTTTGGATTTCCTGTTTGGATCAATCGCTGTGGGGTAATTGCGGGTGCCGGTCAGTTAGGCAAAATTGACCAGGGTATTTTTTCTTACTGGGTATATCAATACCTGCTGCAAAAGCCTTTAAAATTTATTGGGTATAATGGAACGGGCTGGCAGGCAAGGGATATGTTACATCCGGAGGATTTGTTCAGATTAATATGGCAGCAAATAATGCACCCAATTAACAATGCACCGAACATTGTGAATGTGGGTGGCGGCATTGCCAATACCCTTAGTTTAGCGGAATTAGATAACTTTTGCAAACAACACATAGATGCTAATAAAGTAATTGAAGCCATTGGCGAAAATAGGGCTTACGATATTCCCTATTATAGTGCCGATTATAGTTTGGCTCAACAAATCTGGAATTGGGAACCTAAATGGGGTAGTACGGCAATATTAAATGAAATTCATCAATATGCTAAGGAGCATATTGATTGGTTACAATCAATAGCAGAATAAAAGTCGGGATGCATGAAAATTGTATTTATTGTTCAATACCATTTTTTTGGCGGTACTTTTTTTAGGTGGCATAATTTGGCCATTGCTTTACAGCAACAAGGCCATACCGTTATGGTATTTTCTGCTACCGGTAATCCTAAGGCTAAGTTAGAAAAAACCATCATCGATGGAATTCCTTATCACATTGTACCCGGTAACCATGGTAGTCGATTTTTTGGGAATGCTGCCAGTAATCCCATTACTGCCATTCAAAGATTATGGATACATTACCCAAAAGCAGATGTATATCATTTGTTTCAACCTTTTTTGTCGGGTGCCTGGGCTTGGCAATTATTAAAATGGAAATATCCTTCTGCTAAATTTGTTTATGATTGGGATGATTTGTGGATTGGGGGTTTGATGCAAAAAAAGCGTTCTAAGGTTTGGGATTTTAGGATGGTAAAGAAACTTGAACAAAATTTGCCGCGCAAAGCCCATGCCGTTACGGTTTGTTCTCGTTTTTTACAAGCAATAGCAATAGAAAGAGGTGCTAAAAAAGTAGAAGTGCTGCATAATGGTATTTGGCCGGCTACATCAGTAATGCCTGTTATAAAAAGCAGAGAAATATTGGGGTTAGATACTACTGCTTTTTATATAGGTTTTATGGGGAAAACACAACAGGAAATAGATTGGTGTTTTGAAGTGTTACAACGGTGTGAGCGGGAGGATCTTCGGTTAGCTTTGTGTGGAACCGATACAACCTGCATGGAGGGGTTATCGTCAGATTGTTTAGCCAAAATTGATTATTTAGGGCAATTAACACCGGAACAATCTTTCCATTTTGCTCATGCTATTGATATTGGGTTGTTGCCTTTATCGGATAATCCTTTTAATCAAAGTCGTTTCCCCATTAAATTCGCTGAATACCAAAAGGCCGGCACACCGGTTGCATTTTCTGAGGTGGGCGAATTGAGCGCGTATCATCAAATATTCACTTGGAATATTAATTGTGGCGTTGGAAGGGAAACTTTTGTCAATCGGTTAACTGCTTATTTAAACCAAAAGCATACACCCCCACAAGTATCAAAAGAAGTTTTGATGGACAACTTAAGTTGGGAAAGAATAGGGAAGCAATTAGCAACCTTGTATCAGGAAATAACACAACCGATATGAAAGTATCGCTTCTAATACCTTGTTACAATGCAGCTAATTTTCTGCCGCGGTTAATTGAATCGGCAAGGGCGCAAACTATGCCGTTTCATGAAATCATTTGTTATGATGATGCCAGTACCGATGAAACGGTAGCTGTAGGGGAAGCATTAGGGGTAAAAATGATACGCGGAGAAAGGAATAGCGGTCCTTCTGTTGGTCGCAATCGGCTCATTCAGGTAGCTACCGGTGAATGGCTGCATTTTCATGATGCCGATGATATTTTACATCCACAATTTGTAGCAACAATGACGGGGAATATTCTGGATAATCAAACCCAGTTGTTGTGTGATTGCGGTACGCAAACGAATGAGGGCAAAATAGGGAACCCCTTGGCCACTTACCAAATTAACCCGCAAACGGATGCCATTGCGTATTTTTTGCAACACATTGGTTTAGCGGTGGTGGGCTTGTACAACCGGGCTTTTTTATTACAACACGGGGTATACTTTAATGAACAATTACGTTACAATGAAGATCCCGATTTTCACTTGCGTTTAGCCCTGGCCGGCGCCCGTTTTCAATCGGTACCGGAAACATTGGTGTATGTCATTGGACATGCCAATTCCAGTTCGGCCCGGCATTGGTGGAGTTGCATCAGCAACCAAATATTTTGTTTGCAGCAATACGGACGGGAATTGCCCGACAAATATCAATCCCTAATGGCCACGCTTTTGGCCGATAAAGCCTATTATGCCATTCGAAGCGGGCAACCGCGTATCGGTTATCGGGCAATTTATGTGTTGCAACAGCAGTATCGGTTCCGGTTTCGTTTTTCCCAAAATTATTTGAATGCGGCCAAAAAAATATTGGGTGCCCGAATATTTTTTAGATTGCTATTCTTGTTAAGTCCCAAAAAAAGATAGTCCTCCATGTTTTTTTCTGTCATTATTCCCACTTGTAACCGCAACGATTTATTGGCCAGGTGTTTGGCGTGCTTGCAACCGGAAGTACAAACCCTGCAGGGTGTGGAGTATGAAATTATTGTAACCGATGATAGTGTGGGAGTTGGTGCGGCTACTATGATAGCCGAACAATTTCCTTGGGTACAATGGGTAGCCGGCCCGCGCCGCGGACCGGCCGCCAACCGCAACAATGGTGCCCGATTAGCGAAAGGAGCATGGCTGGTGTTTTTGGATGATGATTGTGAGCCGGATAGTGGATTACTAAGTGGATATTATAGAACTCTATTAAATCATGAAAATATAGAGGCGATGGAGGGTGCTATCTTATGTAATGAACAGCTATCGAGCCCTTTGTTTGTTAGTCCAATTAATGTGTCGGGAGACTTATTCTGGTCATGCAACATAGCGATTAAAAAAAAAATTTTTCTTTCCATGGATGGGTTCGATGAGCAATTTCCCTCCCCACATATGGAAGATATAGATTTGTATGAAAGATTGAAAGGTTTGGGAATGAATATACCTTTTGCTAATGAAGCAATCGTGATGCATCCGCCAAGAAGATTGCAGCCCCCTAAAAAATTAGCTGCTGCACAAGAAAGCCATTTGTACTATAACCAAAAACATCAACTGCCAATAATCACTTGCAGAGAACTGCTTATAAATACAACTTATCATCGTTTGATTCCGGTTCGCGACAGAAGAAAAAATTGGGATAGTGTGATTGCTTTAAAAGAATGGATGCAACAAATTTTTTATACCTGGTATTTTTATCAGTTTCGTTGGAAGAGGAAATATGGAAAAAACTAAAGCACAATATTGGGTATTCACGAATTGTATGCCGGATGCTTATACCGGTTCGGGCTTGGTGATTCAGCAGGTATTAAGTGTTTTAGGGCCAGATATTATTCGGTACGATAATCCTGTAACCGGGAAATTTTTAAATATTTTACAGCCCCGTTTAAATAGTTTGCGTTTATCCATTGGTTGGCTATTGTTATTTGCCCGTCAAAAACAAAAACTGTCTTTTAACAAAATACTTGTAATGGGTGGTGAAGCTTGGTTATTTCTATGGGTGTATCGGAAATGGTTCATTCAAAAAAATATTCAAATTATTCATTATACTAATGGGCCTGAAATCAGGTATCGGCCACACTTTAAACAAGAAAAATGGTTCAATCGTTTATTAACCCATTGGATGCGGCAGGCGTTTACCATTCCCGATAAAATAATAACAGTCAGTGAATCAGATAAAGATTGGTTGCTGCAACAACAAATTGTACAGAATGTACATGTGTTACCCCCCGCTTTGGATCAAGTATTCGACAGGCCCTTGCCATGGCAAAAGGAAATAAACGCCAATACAAACGCACCTTTGCAATTATTGTATTGTGCCCGTTGGACACAGGCCAAAGGAAAAGATATAGTGTTGGGTATCTTGGAATATTTAACCCTTCAAGCAATTCCGTTTCAATTGACGCTGGTGGGGGTTGGTGAGGAAACCGAAGTGAGAGAAGAATTGGGTAAGCTGGATGGTACACATATTACCATCTATCCGTTGGTTCGGGATAAAGCTGAACTGTATGCCATATATTGTGCTGCACAATACCTTTTATTCCCTTCCCGCGGGGAGAGTTTTGGTTTGGTGCCTTTAGAAGCCATGCGATGCGGTTGTAGGGTGCTGGCTACTCGTGTTGGCATTTTAGAACAGGCACACCATGATTGTTTTGCACCTTGTGATTTAAACACTGAATCGTTTATACAGGCTTTATTATCCTTACGGGACAATCAGAGCATAGGAGAACTAATGCGCGAAAATGCCTTTCAATTTGCCGGACAGTTTAGTTTTTTAAACTTTCAAAACAGGTTAGAGCAGTTATTGGGTGAAGGATAGGTATGCAAGAATTTCAAATTATCATTTGGTTTCTTTACCAACCTATTTGAGAAAAGCGGTAGTGCCTAAAATGAAATTCTATAAAGAATAGATAGGTATCAAATCGAGTATATCTGTTGAAGTAGATATACTTGGTAAAATTCAGCAGATGAGGTTGTTAAGGCTAGAAGCCATTAGTATGATACACACAAAAAATAATTTAAAACTTGTATCAGTTTCAATGAAACAACAATTACCGGGATTAAACGGGTTAAGAGCAATAAGCATTATACTGGTAATAGGCTATCATTTGGAAGCAGTGGCTACCCAAATGAATCAATCTCATCGAATCTTGAACATCCTGGCAAAAATGGGCTATGCTTTGTTCGGGAATATTGGGTTAGTTACTAATTTCTTCATTGGAATGGTGATAATAGCTGCCATTTGTTTCAATGGCATCGGGAATTGGTGGTTGAATTGGCCTGTCGTGGATTATTTGGGTAAATTATCTTACAGTATTTATTTGTGGCAGCAATTATTTACTTCCGACATACCCTTGTGGCATCGTTTCCCGGTTCCGGTATGATTGTTTTTTATTGCCGGCTGTGCATTGTTTTCCTATTATATTATTGAAAAACCTTTTTTACGTTTGAAGAGAAAATGGGAAGTGCTTTAGTGTAATTTTTCCAATCTTCATGCAAGTATATGAAAGCTATTTTATATAAAATAAATTTCAAGTGCCAACAATGGTTAAGTAGATGTGTAGTAGCAATACGAAAGTTGTATTGGCGAGTTCAAGGAGTTAGTATTGGTAAAGACACGACTATTTTGGGTTTTCATGCCATATGGCCGCATACCATTTCAATTGGTAATAGGTGTTTAATTGAACGAGGGGTCTATTTCAAACACGATTGCCCCTATACGCCCGGTAAAGCATTTGTGATTGGGGAGCAGGTATTCATTGGCAGTTATTGTGAATTCAATATTAAAAGCACTATACAGATTGGCGATTATAGTATGATTGCTTCCGGTTGTCGGTTTGCAGATTTTGATCATGGTATAGACAAGCAGGCATTCATTGGTTTTCAAAAAGCTAACATTGCCCCTATTGTAATTGGAAAAGATGTTTGGATAGGCTTCAATGCCGTGGTTTTAAAAGGGGTCACCATTGGTGATGGCGCCATTGTGGCTGCCGGGGCTGTGGTAACGAAGAATATTCCGCCTTATGAAATTTGGGGGGGAGTGCCGGCTAAAAAAATAGGGGAAAGGAGGTAATATATGTGGTGGGTGGGGGCACTAACCACTAGGAAAAAGCTTTCTTTACTTTTTTGCTTGCCCACTTGTGCCTTGAGTTACCATGCTATGGAAACC
>NZ_JBMFQT010000031.1:0-5930 GCF_049968455.1 Hydrotalea sp.
GATGATTTTATGGTATAATGAATGAAAGTTCGTTTGCTGAAGCAATGGTAAGTTTACTACTACTATTCTTCCCTTCACTTTTTGTTTGGATACAAAAAGTGACAAAAAAATCAAGGCTCCATCAAAAAGGCTACTCCGGGGCTTGCTTCCATTTTTGCACATTTTTCCCTGATGGGTAGTTGCCCCATTTGCAACAATGATCCATTGCATTTCGATTGATGGAGACCCCAACCAATAGTAAAAAATAGTTCCTTTTTCATGGGTGCAACTATCTACCCATAGTACCATCGTTCAACGGATAAAAATAATTTTCGGATGGGTTCATACCTGCTTCGAGACAGATTCGAGGCAAGTTCGATATTGTTTCGGCAAATGCCGAAGGAGTGTGCTTTTGGTATGGGTGTTGCCAAATACCCGTCGAAGTCCGGCCCAGGGATTTCCTACATAGCCGCCAAACAACACCACCAGTCTTTTCCGGACTATCATCCATCCTCTACTACTTTTAGTGTCCTAGGGTTAGGGTGTACCCATTCCTATTCTCCTATTTTGCCCCAACTTTTTTATCCGATTGTTTTCAACCCGACAGGGCCTTGTACCGGTGTACCGGTATGGTAGGTACAAGAAAACGCCTCTACTCGCTACTAGTTTAGCTGCCGTAACGCCAACACTTCAGCCGCGGAGAAGTAATGGCCATTGCTAACCATTTAAAAACAAAACACTATGGCAAGAATTACCAAAGGTATCCTGGGCCCTGTGAATGGGAAAGTGGGTACCGTTGTGGGCAGTAACTGGCGGGGTATTGACTACATCCGCAGCAAATCTGCCCCCAAAAAAGGACAAGCAACGCTGGCACAGCTTGACCAGCAAATGCGGTTTACCCTGATGACCGGCTTTTTACAAAGCGTAAAAGGAATGGTACAGGTAGGGTTTCAAAAAGCAGCGCAAAAACAAACCGCTTTGAATGCTGCGCTGAGTTATAACCTGAAAAATGGCACCACGGGCTTGTACCCCAACATTAGTTTGCAATACAACATGTTGCTGCTGAGCCGGGGCGATTTACCCAATGCCCAAAATGTGGGTGCTGTTGCCGGCACTGTTGGTAAGGTGAATTTTATTTGGACCAATAACGGCAATACCGGTAAGGCCAAGGATGATGATATTGCCCTGATTACCGTGTATTGTCCGGATACCCTCCATGCCATTTACACGGTGAATGGTCCTGCACGCAGTACAGAGCAGGCAATCATGGACGTAAGTCAGTTTAGCGGGAAAACCGTTGAAACCTGGATGGGCTTTATCTCTGCCGATGGCAAAGAAATCGCCAATAGCCTGTACACCGGACAGGTAGCTGTATTGTAAACCCAACGATACCCCCTTGCTGCACAGCAAATAGCCCCACTGATTCGCTGCTTAGTGCTTGTAAAGCAGGGGGTATGGTTACAAAAAATCAACCTATGTTATTGTATTTATTCAGAACCTATCAAAAAGAAGGTACCAATGGAGAACTCTGGCGTCAACAACAACGGATTGGCTATACCATTGAGTTACCCTGGCAACAGAATTTGCCCCAAATTTCCTGTATTCCTGAAGGCATGTACACCCTGGAACGAAGGGAGAATGACCGTTTCGGCACCCATATCGCCGTATTGGAAGTGCCTTCCAGAAAAGGCATTCTGATTCATCCGGCCAATGATGCCCTACGCGAATTGCGGGGTTGTTTGGCACCGGTGAAGCAACTAACAGGAGCCGGACGGGGTATTTTATCGCGACAGGCCATGCAGGAGTTATTGGAATACCTGCAACCGGCTTTTGATCGGGATGAAAAAGTGCAGTTATTGATTTTGAATGTGCAAGACCAACTCAAAACCCTGGCCCGGCCGGGGCAATGGTAAACCCATTTTTTTACAATTAAAACGAACAATTATGCAACAAATTTGGCAAAGGGCCCAGGCGCCCACACCTTTATTTTTTAAGCGACTGCGCAGCCTGGCATTGGCATTAAGCGCAATAGCCACGGCTATTTTAACGGCACCGGTCAGTTTACCGCCCTTGGTGGTAACAGTAGCCGGTTATGTGCTCACTGCCGGCACGGTTGCCGGTGCCATTAGTCAGTTAACCGTAGCAGCAGATGCCACCACCCCGCCGCTACCGCCGGACAATCCGGCAACGGAGCCCAACAACCAAGCGGTAGATGAGTGAACAGCGACCGGTACTCATTGCTACGATTGGCGGCACCCTTACTGCGTGGTGGCAGGCCCTACAATCGAGTGAGCCCTTTCATACGGCCCTATTGGCCATAGAGGGTGCGGTAATCAGTTATGGCACTACCCTGTTGTTACAATGGTGGCGAAAAAAACGCCGATAAGTTCCAAGCCATCGGCCAAAAACCGATGGCTTTTTGATTGAACCGTTCAAGAAAGGGTGTACAAATAGTAACTCTAACGGAATGACCTTGCTGACCATTTTTCTAACCATTTAAATTTTTTTGCCACTGCAACAGCTTATGCAATACCCGGGTTGAATGATGCTTTTCCATCTAGGCCTGTATGTAATAAATTATTTTCAAATAACAAAGAAATATTATTGACCATTTGTGAATAAATATATTTTATAACATATATAACCATATCCAACATTAACTATATTCAACATATATTTTAAAAATAGTAAAATCCAATATCGTATGCTATCATTGATCCATCAATTACAGCATTTGTTACAGGTATGCTTTTCAAACGCAAACCTACACATATGGATACAACAAGCCAAAGCTGCTATCCCCATTGTACTGAGTTTACGGCAATCGCTGCAAAATCGTATCAAGACGCGGGAAGCAATTAACCCTTCCGACTTACAAACATTGGAAGCGCATTGTCATGATTGGCTAAACGGCATTGCCGAATACGGGGAAGGCAAACCCATTGCAGTCCATAAGCTGGATGCACTGGTTACCGAATGGGTGGTTTTGTATACCCTATTACACCGGCAATACTCCAATATTCCCTTTATAGGCCCGGTACCCGAACTTGTAAAGCAATACCATAGCCACCAATGCATGGAGCTATTACAACAATGGCGGGAGGGCCGGGGCAATGTGCCGGTTCATGCCATGTATGACTGTTGTGTACAAATAGTGGTTCGCAGACTTGAAAATGACGAAACCCTCTATTTTGAACAAATGCATCGGGTATGCCAATTGATAAAGATGGTAACCCGACTGGATTGTCCTACCGATAGCGCCGGTGCAGAACGTTTGTTACTATTGCTATTATCAGAAAATTGCAATGACCCTATATTCATTGCACAGGCATTTGATTGTTGGGTGAATAGGGCCCAAGATACACAAAGCCTGACCGAGACCTTGGAATACTGGTTAGAAATAGAACAACACATATTGATATGGCAGCAGGAACAGAAGCCGGCCTTGTACCCTCACAAACAGGGCTGCGGTGCCGCGCTATTGGCTTTGGTACAAAAAGAACGGGAAAAATTGCAGCTTTGGCAGCAGCCCTGCCTTGCAGCAGTAAGCGATGACAAATTGCATCGATTGAATACCCGCCTTACCCTTTCCGAATTGGCCATTATAATGCGTTTATTACAGGAAACCGGCGTATTGCAGCACCGGGTAATGATGGACTATTTTCGCAGCTGGGCACAATGGGTGCAAACGGGTACCAATAAGCCCATTGCGGCAGAATCGCTGAAAAGCCGGTATTACCAACCCGAACCTTCAGCATTGCGGAAAGTAAAAGATTTATTGCTGGAGATGCGGAATAAATTGGCGGAGTGGTAAAACAAAGGGGAGCGGTGGGTAGCTCCCCTTTTTATTGGATGGAATAGCAAATGGTGTGTTCCGCACCTGCCACCTCTACTTCTTCCCCGCAGTAGCTTCTCTACACAAAGCCATTTGCGTTGAGGAATGTTGCCGGGAGGCTGCACTGTTTGTAACAAATTTTTTCCCTAGTGGTTGGTGTCCCCACCAACCACATCACGCTCCCTTCCCCGCAGTATCTACCTTTGGCAAGAGCTTTTTTCTTTGTACCTATTCACACAAAGTTTATTACATTGATGGAAGCTTATGGGGGGATGCTGCGGTGTTGGCAACCCATATTCGTTCCATTTCGGTTGGTGGGGACACCCACCGATAGCATTTACCCAATACCACGAGAAATGGGTGCTGACCAAGGGTGGTCCTTTAATTCCCATGCAATGAACAGCGGTGGAATTGAAAACAGATATGGCTATCCCAAGCCAACAGACCAAACAAATGGAATGGCAGTACACCCGCTAGGTATGCTAGGTTACTATGAGTGTAAATGGGTATCTTTTTTGTATTCCCGAAGCCGAAGTTGAAGGAAAAACCCCAAGCCTAATACAATTAAAATGATAGCACCACCATCGAGGGGTGCAGAAAAGTACCCGCCTCCGGGTGGGTTACCTCCACTACCGGGTCCCCCACCTCCCGGACTCCCAAAAGTACCTATGGTAGGTGCATTGGTTCCGGTAATTGGTGTTATTGTATTGCCCGGTGCCGTTGGATCAGGGCTTAAGCCAATGGCCCCATTGCTGATGCCATTGCTGATTTGTAAGCGGCTATTGCCGATACCATAACGTTGCTGCCCTCCGTTCATTGGTCTATTGTTCACGCCCCCCCCCAAGGGATTGCCCAATCCCAGTCCCCCACCCAACTGGGCTTGAACCGGTATCGCTGCCCATACGAAGGCCAAAATCAGGCAGGCATTGCGACAAAATAAATATAGCTGCTTCAGATTCACCGGATAAAATTAATGGTTTTGAATAATAAGGGTTTGGGTAAATTGTACCGCCGGGTTTTGCACCGATGACAATTGTAAATAATAAGTACCGGCTGCCAAACGGGTATTCCATTGCAAAGCCTGTGCCGAACTGCCATTGCCAATACTGATTTGATTGGCATACACCCGCTGCCCATTGTTATTGTACAACTGAATATAGTATAGCCCAGTTGGCAGGTTTTCCGTACTTAGGGCAATGCTTTGTCCATCACTGGGATTGGGGTAAATGCGGATTTGCCTATCTTTCCCAAGGGCGGTTACCCGAACGATATTGGAATACAAGGTACGATCGGCAGCTAAGGCCCGAATGCGGTACCAGAGGGTACCGGCAGGCGTCGGTATATCCACATAGCCAAAAGCCGTATCATGCACATTGGCAACTTGTCCCACCGGCATAAAATGCAGGCTATCGGTACTGCGTTCAAAGGTATAATCGGGACCGGTAGCGGCCAGGTTATCGGGCGCAGTGCCCAATAAATGGTAGCCCCCATTCATGGCTTGCACCTGCAAACCAATGGCGGACGCATTGGTTAAGGCCTGGGTGCGAACCACGCTAAAGCGGTGCAAATAAGTGGCGGTATCGGTGGTTGGGGTAAACGACAGGCGTAAGGTGTCGCCGTTGTTCACGGGATAGAGTTTTTGGGTATAGGCATCATAAATAGCCCAACCGGCAGGGATTTGATCCCCGGCGGCCACAAAGGTGTAGGGTTCATGGAGATGCAGGTTCCACAAGGCAACCGGCAGGGTATCGCCTAGGGCCAATTGCTGTATTTTTTGGATACTCCAGTTTTGTGCTTGAGCATGGAAGGCCATATTTTCGGTGGGGTTCCGGAATTTATGGGCATCTTCCCCAATAATAGATGAGTTATGGAAATCGCTGCGTTGTGCCAATAAAGCCCCATCGCGGGTTTGCCCTTGGGCATTCAATAAAGTCAGGTACAATTTGGTCATGGGTGCAGCCTGGGAAAATACCCCGGTTAAATTAGCGGGATTGGTATTTTTATTCGCCTCGGTTACAATAAATTGGCGGGTATTGGTAGTGAAATCATTTTGTAAAAAAATGGATTGGCCCGGTTGAATATACTGATTAGCAGCACTACCGGCAACACTTGGTCC
>NZ_JBMFQT010000032.1:0-1082 GCF_049968455.1 Hydrotalea sp.
CGATGCGGAGTTTCAAAAAAAATGCCTCGGGAAAATGAAGGATGTGAGTGTGAATGATGGCAGAACGGTTTTGTTTGTAAGCCATAACATGGGGGCAATAACTGGGTTATGTAATGAGTTAATCGTTATGCAAAATGGTTTGTTAGCATATAGGGGTGAGATACAACAAGGTATAAATTATTATTTACAAAATAATTTAGATCTTATTAAAATTTCACCTGAATATATTAATCATTCTCCGCGTGAATCTGATATACTAAGTATACAAGTTCATAATAAATTTGGTGATATTACTTCTTATTTTAATTTTCATGATGAGGTTAAAATTCAGATACAACTGCAAAGTCTACCGATACATGAAAACGCTTTAATAAGTATTCGCATCAAGGATCAAAAAGATAGAAACATATTTACTACTGAGCGAAATATAAATACTAAATCTGGTGGAATAAAAAAATTTACAGTACAAATTCCAGGCTCTATATTAGTGCCTAATACCTATTTCCCATTAGTTGCATTGCATATTCCTAATACAGAAATTATAAGCTATTTAGAAAATTCGGTGTCATTTGTGATTGAAGAAACAGGAACTGATTTTTTTCACTATAAAGGGTATGATTATGGATGTGTCTCTATCAATTGCAAATGGGAGTAATTTATTTGTCATTATTTAAAAATGAAAAAAATAATAAAAGTTTTCTTAGCTAAAATCGGCTACAAGATTATAAAATCGAATGATTTTGTGCTAGATCACAAAACGAAATATTTACGGGTTGGTTTTGATTCAAATGTTGAAAATATGAATTGTGTTGTAAGAACATTAACGCAATATGAATATCCTATCTCTGTTGGTAGCCACTCTATAATAAACGGTAATTTTATCATTGAAAATGAAAATGGAAAAATTGAAATAGGAAGTAATACCTTTATCGGAGGGGGTATGTTTATTAGCATATGTGGGATAGAAATTGGCAATGATGTCATGATTTCTTGGGGTTGTACTGTAATAGATAATGATGCGCATTCTTTAAATTCTTATGAAAGAACCAATGATGTGAACGATTGGAAGAGAGGCATTGACG
>NZ_JBMFQT010000032.1:1092-5481 GCF_049968455.1 Hydrotalea sp.
GGTGCATATAAAAATTGGGAAAAAGTAAAAAGTAGTCCTATAAAAATAGCCGATAAAGCTTGGATAGGGTTTAATGTAATTATTTTAAAAGGTGTAACTATTGGCGAAGGTGCCATTGTTGGTGCGGGTAGTGTAGTTACCAAAGATGTACCACCCTATGCCGTTGTTGCCGGAAATCCGGCCAAAATAATTAAATATACAACATGACCTGGCACGAAACGATTGAATACATTCGGACTCAACCCGCCTTTAGTGACTTGGTTCGTTTGGCTTATTTTGATGCGGATTTACAAAAAAATGTAGCGCTTTTTGGTGAAAGTGAGGAATTCGCAGCTACACTTGGCTGGATAAAGCAATTGGCTCCACATGCCAAAACCATTGTAGATGTTGGGGCCGGAAATGGTATTGCAGCAGTTAACTTCGCTTTATTAGGCTATCAAGTAACGGCAATAGAACCTGACCCTAGTAATACCGTTGGGAAAGGGGCAATTGATTGGCTTAAGAAAAATTATCAACTAGATAATTTGAATGTAATGCAAAGTACAGCAGAAGATTTGTCGGTATCAAATGAGAGTGTTGATGTTGTGTATGTTAGACAGGCCATGCATCATGCTCATAACCTGAATGATTTTATTGCTAATTGCAGTAAAATATTAAAAAAAGGAGGATTGTTGATAACTGTTCGGGATCATGTAGTTTGGAATGAAAAAGATAAAAGTTGGTTCTTAGAATCACATCCATTGCATCGTTTTTATGGTGGTGAGAATGCGTACCATCCAAATGACTACAGGCAAGCTATGGAAATGGCCGGGCTACATATACTGCACGAGTTAAAATATTTTGATTCTGTGATCAATTATTTTCCTACTTCTGTTCATGATATTGAACATCATCGGGAGAATACGACGACGCATTTAAAAAAGACCCTGAACAATAAACTTGGTTTTTTTGCAAAAATTCCCTTTGTATTCAATCTGTATAAATACAAAAATTATAGGAATTATATATTGAATGAGGAAAAAATTCCGGGTAGAATGTATTCGTATATATGTCAGAAAAAATAAATGTTTTAATCGTCGGTTCTTTGGGCTTTATTGGTAGTCATACAATGAAGTATTTTCAAATGCAGATGGGATTTGACTGTTATGGCTGTGATGTAATGCCAGGTTATGGTCTGCAGAATTACTGGCAAATTGATGCAACCAATGCAGACTTCAAGTCGATATTTGCCCAACAACGATTCGATTTTTGTATTAATTGTTCAGGTGCTGCCAGTGTGCCTGATTCTTGGAAGCATCCTGAGAGAGATTTTTTTTTGAATGTAAATAATGTAGCTAAACTTCTAGAGGCAATTAGATTAGAACAACCCAATTGTAAATTCGTACAATTATCTAGCGCAGCTGTTTATGGCAATCCTCAATCATTACCAATTAAAGAATCAGCTCCTTTGCAACCCGTTTCACCATATGGATATCATAAATTAATGGCAGAAATGTTGGTAAAAGAATATGTTTGTCTATTTGGTATAAATGCGTCTATACTTCGCTTGTTCTCAGTATATGGGCCAGGTTTGAAAAAACAATTATTTTGGGATTGGCACCAAAAAGCGATTAATGGAAAGGATGTAGAAATGTGGGGTACCGGAAATGAAACTCGCGATTTCATAGAAATTGAAGACTTATCAAAAGGAATTTATTGTGTTTTAAATAACGCAGCATTTGATGGTGAAGCTTATAATGTAGCTAGTGGCATATCTTGTAAAATTATGGATGCGGCCACTTATTTTGCCAACCATCATACACCAAAATTCAAATTTAGGTTTAATCAAATAGTTAGAAGCGGAGATCCACTTTATTGGCAGGCCAATATTGATAAAATAAAAAGTATTGGTTTTACTCCTGCTACAAAAATAGCTGATGGAATATTTAAATATTTACAATGGTTAGAAGAAGAAAAATAGGTCTTTTATATCAATATGATGAAAACTGGATAGGAGGTACCTATTATATTCAGAATTTAATATTTGCATTAAATAGGTTAGCTGAAGCAGAAAAACCATTATTAATTATCATTTGTAAAGATGCAAATACTTTTCTGAATTTAAAGAATATAACCGGCTATCCTTTTATGAAGTATAGAACTTTGGTAAAAAAACCATCGTTTATAGTTCGAGTTATTAATAAGCTTTCTAGAATTGTATTCAATACAAATATCTTTTTTATAGCCCAAAATAATAAGTTTAAAGATTTAGATTTGTTATTTCCGGCAATAGAACATAAAGCTTTTATAGGGGTTAAGTATCAACTTTATTGGATACCCGATTTGCAAGAACATTTTTATCCTAATTTCTTCAAAAAAGAAGAAATTGCATATAGGTTATCGTTTCAAAATAAAATTGTTCAAAACAAGTGGAGTGTTTTGTTCAGTAGTGAAACTGCTTTATCTCATTTTAATGAAGCATACCCAAATAATGAGAATAATAAATTTGTTTTACCATTTGCTGTTAAATTAGATCATTTGGCAATATCAGATTTTACGGAAGTTCAAAATAAATATAAAATCTTCTTACCCTATTATATTTGTTGCAATCAGTTTTGGCAACATAAAAATCACATGGTGATATTTGAAGCATTAAGATTATTGAATCAAAATGGCATATATGTAAAAGTTCTATTTACTGGTAATGAAAATGATTATAGAGATTCAATTTTTTTTCAAACACTTAAAAAAAAGATTGCCGAATTTAATCTTGAAAATAATGTTCAATTTTTAGGGTTTATTGAACGCTCACATCAGGTTTGTTTACTAAAAAATGCAATTGCTGTTATTCAGCCTTCTCTATTTGAAGGCTGGAATACTACCATTGAAGATGCCAAAGCACTGAATATCAGAATACTTTGTTCCGATATAGCTGTACATAAAGAACAATTAATTGATTATCCAAATAAGACTTATTTTTCTCCTAATGATTCTTTGGAACTTTCCCAATTAATGGAATATTATCTACAATCAGAAGTAGAAGTAAATAAAATATTGCCTTATGATTATGTAAAATTTCAATTGAAATATACTGAAGAATTGAAGAATGTAATAGATTCACTTTGTAAATAATTTTAAATGCCATTTTTCTCAATAATTATTCCATCCTATAATTCGGGAAATAATCTTATAAAATCTTTAGAAAGTATTTTTTTACAAACATTCCATGATTATGAAGTTTGGGTAATAGATGGTGGTTCAACGGATAATACAAAGCAAATTATTGAGGCTTTTAAAATTGAAAATAAAAAATTGTTTTATATATCTGAAAAAGATGAAGGCATATACGATGCCATGAATAAAGGGATTGATTTAGCAAAAGGAGAATGGTTGTATTTTATGGGAAGTGATGACGTATTAATGGATTCCTTCGTTTTAGAAAAAATTTTTAATATATTATCAAAAAGTGATATTGATTATTTGTATGGCAACGTATTATTCAAAGGACAAAATATTATTTATGATGGTATTTTTAATATTGATAAACTATTATTTGAAAAAAACATTTGCCATCAATCAATATTTTTTAAAAATTCTTTATTCAGCAAAATAGGTTATTTCAATTTGAAATATAAGCTGTGGGCAGATTGGGACTTTAATATACGTTGCTTTAAAAGTAATTGTATAAAATTAAGTTATTGTGACGTGACAATTGCTGTTTATAATGATATATCCGGCCAGAGCAGTAAAAATGAAGATGAAATTTTTTTGAGAGAATTACCTCTTTATTATTTAAATAAAATTGCTTTGCTTGAAAATAAAATTGGTTACTATAATCAATATATTAAAAAGAATAGAATTAAATCTATAGCCAAGATTCTATTGGGTAGAAATATTTTTTAATATGGAAATTTCAGTTGCCCTATGTACTTATAATGGAGCTTCATTTATCAAAGAGCAATTAAATAGTATTTTATTACAAACCCTTCCTGTAAATGAAATTATAATATGTGATGATGGGTCTACTGATAACACGATTAACATTCTCAATGAATATAAGCTCCTTTATCCCAATATTATTCAGTTATATAAAAATGAATATACATTAGGGGCAAAAAAAAATTTTGAAAAAGCCATTTTACTATGTAAAGGCGACTATATTTTTTTAAGTGACCAAGATGATATTTGGTGCAAAAATAAAGTTGAAATCTATGTTGAGCATTTCAACCGCTTTCCCTCAATCTCCGTTTTTTTCAGTAATGGAAAAATTATTGATGAAAATAGCAAAACCAGTAATCAAACTTTGTGGGATACTTTATACTTTAATACCTATCGTCATTTAGTTGGTTTTAATTTTACAAATTTGTTTGATTATATACTTTCATTTAATTACCTGGTTACCGGAGCTAC
>NZ_JBMFQT010000033.1:0-1923 GCF_049968455.1 Hydrotalea sp.
ATTGGCCCTGGTGGTATTGAGTGAATGGCGCAGTTTTCGCAAAATACGGCTCACGGCCTTGTTCATTCCCTTGGTTATCCTGGGCTTGTTTTTTACCCTATACGGGAATTTTGGGGAAATTGGAAACAAGGTGGCCACAGCTTTCGACAATTTCAATGACCGCCGGCAAAGTTTGGCACAAAGCGGGGAAGAATCGCGCAGGATTGAAGGAGATATTCCCCGTATCCTAAATTTTCAGGGTAAGTACCCGCTCTTTGGGGTGGGATTGGGGGCTACTTACCAGGGGGCTACCCAATTATTCGGTACTTCGCCTTATGTGGAAGAATTTGGGTATGTGGAGGGCGAACTGATTCGAGTGATTTTGGAAGGGGGCTTTGTGCTGTTCTTCATGCGGTTCTTTATGGCCTGGTACTTAGCCAGCCGCTTGGCCGTACCCACACTATTAAAATTGTTGGTATTTGGCCTGGTATTTTATGCCGTGGTATGGGTGTTCAATATTTACAATGCCTTTTATTTAGCGTTTGGTATTATTTTAATCGACCAGGCCTACTATCGGGGTAGTTCAGCCCTTACGGCAACGAAGCCCGAATAGTACCTCTTTTCATCCCTACATTTACTTACTAATCATCATTGACTGAGTGCCCATGCGTATTGTAATTCGTTCCCTCACTTTTTTACCCAAAGTGGGTGGTTTAGAAAATATGATGCACCAATTGGCGCTGGCCTGGGCACAGCAAGGGCATACCGTTACAGTGATTACGGCAGTGCCCGAGGAAGCAGCACCCCAAGCTTATGCGGTGCTGCGCAAGATTCCGGAAAGCAAGGTTCGACAACTGTTGCAGGAAGCGGATTTGTATGTAGAAGCCAATATTAGTCTAAAAACATTTCGCACCGGTTTGCGCTTTCACCGCAAATGGGTGGTGGTACACCATTTACCTTACTACGATAAAGGTTGGAAAAAAGGATTGAAATTGTTATTGACCCGATGGTCGCACAACATAGCCGTAAGCCAATATGTGGCAAAGACATTACCCGCTCCGGCAGTTGTGATACATAATTCCTATAATCCGGTCTTTACTAAAACAAATATGGGCAATCGCCCCTACGATTTCATTTTTACCGGTCGCATGGTATCGGATAAAGGATTGGATCTATTGGTATCCGCCTTTCTGCAATACCACCAATCTCGGCCGGAAAGTCGCTTATTATTGGTAGGTGACGGTCCCGAGCGGGGGGCACAGCAGGCACGCATATCCGCAGCCGGTATTGGTGATGCGGTTACCTGGGCCGGCCTATTGCGGGGTGAGGCATTGGTGGCGGCCTACAATAGTGCCAAAATAGCCGTTATTCCTTCCCGCTGGCCCGAGCCCTTTGGCATTGTAGCCCTGGAGGCATTGGCTTGTGGTTGTGGGGTGGTGGCTTCTAACGGAGGGGGTTTGCCGGAAGCCGCCGGTAACTGGGGTATCTATTATCCCAATGGTGATGCGGAAGCTTTATTATCCGCCCTACAAACAGCCCTGCAACAATATCCCACCACTGTGGCGGCGTTTTCCCAAATACAGCAATATTTACAGGCACATACCCCTGCAGCAATAGCACAACAATACATTCAACAATGCCAAGCATGGAACATCGTACCCCATTGATTGCTATTTCTAATCCTGCCCGGCAATACACCCCTCAAACGGTGGCAGCCTTGATAGCCCTACCGAATGTACAAGTGGTTTTTTTAACGGCATTTTGGTGGTTACCCCAACGTTATACCTGGATGCGATGGTTGGCTAAGTTGCCGGGTATGCAACAGCAACTGGCCAAGAAAAATGCGGACACCGTACCACCCGAATGTGTGCAATTGCATTGGACCGGCATCTTGTTTAGTTTGCTGGGCCGTTTTTTGGTTAAAGGAGAGCGCAGAAGTTTTTG
>NZ_JBMFQT010000033.1:2023-5115 GCF_049968455.1 Hydrotalea sp.
GTGCAATTGCATTGGACCGGCATCTTGTTTAGTTTGCTGGGCCGTTTTTTGGTTAAAGGAGAGCGCAGAAGTTTTTGGGAAGACCGCCTGCACGACCAATGGGTAGCGCGTTGGGTAGCCCGCCATCAACCGTGCATTTTCATTGGGTATGAAAAAAGTGCTTTTAAAAGTTTTGGGGCCGTGCAACAATATGGAGGCTATTGCATTTTAGATTTAGCGCAAGTGCATCCCCGTTATATTGCGCAATTGCGGCAACAGTATCCATTTTTTGCAGCCATTACAGGTTCGCCATCCCTATTTCAAAAAGTGTGCAACATAAAGTTGGCAGAATACGAACGGGCAGCCCAAATATGGGTGCTATCCGGTTTTGCACAAAATACCCTAGTACAAGCCGGAATATCCCCCCACAAAATCCGGTGTATGCACCTGGGGGCCGATCGCCAAATTTTTAAACCACGCAATCAATATCCGGTAAGGGCCGTGTTGGAACTCATTTTTGCCGGCACCGTTACGGAGCGCAAAGGCATTTTGTTGTTGTTGCAACTCATGGAAAGACTACGCGATGCCCCGGTACGTTTAACCCTGGTGGGACCTTTAGGTGGAAATATTCAGTTGAAACAATTGCAACAGGCAAACATTCGATACATGGCTTATGCTTCTCAGGAACTGATGAACCAATACTTTCAGGAAGCCGATGTATTTGTGTTTCCCAGTTATTTAGATAGTTGGGCCATGGTAGTGATAGAAGCCATGCAAACCGGTTTGCCGGTGTTGGTGAGTGAAGCCACGGGTGCCAAAGATGCCGTATCAACAGGAGGCGGATGGGTGCTGCCCGTAGATGAGCTTGATAGTTGGGAAGCCGCCATACGAAAATTATTGGCCGAAAGACATAGGATTCAAGAAATGGGCCAACAAGCGGCAACCATTGCTGCCCAATATACCTGGCAGCAATACCACCAATCTGTTCAGGCCGCTATTGCTGAGATAACCAAAAATTAATATAAGTATTACTTATTTATTATTTATATTGTTTTATAATATTTCAAACCCTGCCCCCTTATGTGCCGAATTGCCGGACTGATTCATCGCTACCAAACACCTTCAGAGGCTGATATGATTCGTATGCGGGATGCCATGCAGCGGGGTGGGCCTGACGATGCAGGTATTTATGTGAACGATACCCATCATATCGCCTTAGGGCATCGGCGCTTATCGTTGTTAGACTTATCTCCGGCCGGCCATCAGCCCATGCACAGTGCCGATGGCAGAGTGGTATTGGTGTTCAATGGCGAAATTTATAATTTCCGGGAATTGCGCTCCACCTTACAAACCATGGGGTATGCCTTTCATACCGGTACGGATACGGAAGTGATTCTCTATGCCTACCTGGCCTGGGGCAACGACTGCTGGGCCAAACTGGAAGGTATGTTTGCGCTGGCTATTGTTGATTTCAATATCCAAAACCTGGTATTGGTGCGCGACCATGCCGGGATAAAACCGCTGTATTACAGCATTTCGGAAGAACAACTGGTATTCGCCTCTGAAATAAGGGCCTTCAAAGCCTTGCAACCCCATTGGCCGGAGAATACCGATTGGCGCAAATATTTCTATTATTCGGTCACCTGCCCGAGCCGGTGACTACCTTACACAACGTAATACCCTTGGCGAAAGGTAGTTATTTCACTTATCATTGGCCCTCTGCTACACAAACCACCCAACGTTACCATACCCGCTATTATTTATACACCCAATACAACCGCGAAGCAGCCGTAGCGGAAGTACGCAGTGCCGTAACCCGTGCAGTGGAGCAGCACTTAGTGGCCGATGCACCCGTGGGCTTATTTTTAAGCGGCGGCATTGATTCCAGCATTTTAACCCTGTTGGCACAACCGGTATTGCAAGAGCGTTTAAAAACCCTTTCCATTGTATTTGATGAAACCGCTTTTTCTGAAAAGCAATACCAGGATATCATCATACAGAAAACGGGTGCCCATCACCAGTCGTTTGTGATTACCCAACATGATTTTCAGGAAAGTCTCCCCGATATTTTACAGGCCATGGACCAGCCCAGTACCGATGGCATTAATGCCTATTTCATTAGCAAAAAAGCCAAAGAATATGGGTTAACGGCCGTATTGAGTGGCATTGGCGCCGATGAATTATTTGGCGGTTATCCCTCCTTTCATCGCAGTAATATGATGGATGCTGCTTTGCATACCCCCAAATGGATGTTGGCCTTAACCGGTCTGTTGGGCAAGGGAAGGTTTAAACGCTTTGCTTTTTTGCAGTTTAAGTCGGTATTGGGGTATTATTTATTCAATCGGGGATTTTTTATTCCGGCACAGGTAGCGCAGTTATTAGATTGTACCGAGCAGGAGGTATTGGATTGTATTCATCGCTTTACGGTACCGCCCTTTACCCAATATTTAGAAGATGGGGAAAAAGTGAGCTATGCCGAAACCAATTGGTACATGCAGAATCAGTTGTTGAAAGACACCGACTATATGAGCATGTGGCATAGTGTAGAAGTGCGGGTACCCTTTTTAGACAAGCAATTAATGGACTTGGTGTATAGTATTGCACCGGAGATCAGGTATAGCCGGCAACAAATCAAAGCCTTGTTGATAGATGCATTTAAGGAGGTATTGCCACAAGCCGTTTGGGATAGGCCGAAGCAGGGGTTTGTATTTCCGTTTGGCGACTGGATGGCACAAATGTCCCTGCAGTATGGTGATACCACGCTGAAAGCCATGCAGCAACAGTTAATGCGGCATCGCCTGCACTGGAGTCATTTTTGGGCGTACTATTTGGCCAGTCCTGCTGTAATGGCCAAACCATTTTAAGGAGAACAGCCAGATAGGGCTAGAGTCTTTGCTGAACAATGGTTGAACTGTCCCGCAGCATTGATCAACATTTCCTGCTGCTATCGGTGGGTTTACCACCAACCGAAATGGAAAGTAGTTAGGTTGGTTGGTGGGGACACTCACCACTAAGAAAGCCCAACCGCTCGGGTGCGTCCATCGGCCTCATCCGGTTGCCGTTAAGAAAATGGCGATGGAGGGCGTTAGCGGGAACGGATGTTACCCAAGTTT
>NZ_JBMFQT010000034.1:0-5003 GCF_049968455.1 Hydrotalea sp.
AAAATTCAATAAACAATCAATACCAATTTTCAACTGCTTATAGTAGGAATGTAAATCATTCAAACATTGAATACCAAAACAAGTCTATTCATTTACCACAATAAACTTGTTATGGTGAAATATGTAAGGAGGAAAGAAACTAGAAAGCATCAATTGTAGTTTATACTTGCCCTTTATATTGTGGATCAAAATCTATCATCCACTCAATACCGAATTTATCTCTAAACATTCCAAAATAGGAACCCCAAGGGCTATTTGCTATGTACATTTCTACTTCTCCGTCTTGTGATAGTCCGTGAAAAATTCTATCCGCTTCCCCTTTACTTTCAACACTCACAGAAATTTTGCTTCTGGTCTCCATTTCATTGTGTTTACCCATTTGTTCCGGCGTATCGCTTCCCATTAATATACTATGTTTACCAATGGGCAAAGCAATATGCATTATTTTTTCTGCTTCTTTATCCAGGTTAATTGGGCTATCAAATTGAATGTCTTTAAAACGTACAATTCTGGCAAATTCGCCGCCAAAAACAGAACGGTAGAATAAAAATGCTGTTTCTGCATTTCCATTAAAATGTATGTAAGGGTTAATTGATGCCATAAAATTTATTTAGATGTTGATGAATAGTTTTAAGAAATTATGAGTATATAAATATATTATGCTTTGGACATTCTTTGAGTAAGTGAATTTTATTGTCCGAAAATGGAAGCTTACACTTACAAACTAACCCAACAGTAGTTATGTAAACTGTAATAGCGGTTAAAGTTCCCGGCTTATCTATGATTTTTAAAAAACCGCTTTTAATCTTAATAACTATTAATGTAAAGTAAATTGCAACAAGCGAATTAGTTAAAATTGTAAAATAACTAAAGAATCGTATGGTCGTTTCAATAATTGAATTATTGCTATTTTCTATCATCAAATAATATTGTGTCAAAACTGCAAACCATGCAATGAGTGAGAAAACTATTGATAAACTTTTTTTCATATTGTAATATCTTTTTAGCTTAACATTACTATTTTACCACTAAGCTTAGTGGGGTAATTTCAGCATTCAACTTGATTATATCCATGTAAATTCAATTCAGAACTTCAGGGTCATATAAGCACAACCACATTGTACTTGTAAAATGCTGAGAAAACACCTAAAACGTCATAAGCACCTAGCCACTCCATTATAATAAATTCATTTATTTTTTACCAATTTCATGGCTAATCAGTGCGACACTTACTTTAATGATAAAACTAATCCAAATTCATTTTATATTAAGCTTTGGTTATATCATGCCACTTATCAATCAATGATGAAGTGTTATCTTTAATTTTAAACAGAAATTCATTTTTATGAAAGTTAGCTTACTATTAACTATTGCATTACTGTTTGGAACAGTAACCTTTGCGCAAACACCAACCGATAATCCACAAGCAAAACAAATTTTGTTACCCAATGGTTGGTCATTAAGCCCTGCAGGAAGGTCATTACAATTGGGCGACTTGCCTTTGAATATACAAATTTCACCTAATCATCGCTATTTGGCGGTTACTAATAATGGGCAAAGTACTCAAAGTATTCAACTGATTGATCCAAATTCAGAAGAAATTTTAGATGAAAAACCCATTAAAACTTCCTGGTATGGTTTAACTTTTAGTGCCAATAGCAAAAAGCTGTATGTGTCTGGTGGAAATGATAATATCATTTTAGTTTATCCCATTTATAAAAACAAGTTGTTAAATGCCGATACCATCAAATTAGGGAAAAAATGGCCAAATAAAATAAGTCCAACCGGTATTGCGGTAAACAACAAATCGCAGTTACTGTATACCGTTACGAAAGAAAATAATAGCTTATACATCGTTAATTTAAAGAATAAACAAATTCTTAAACAGATTGACTTAGGTGCAGAAGCTTACGATTGTTTACTTTCTCCGGATCAAAAAACTTTGTATATCTCCCTTTGGGGAGCAGATGCAATAGCAGTTTTTGATACACAAAAAGAAATTATATCAACTACCATAAAAACTGAAAGTCACCCTAACGAGCTTTGTTTGAACAAAAAAGGAAGTATTTTATTTGTTGCCAACGCCAATGACAATTCCGTTTCCGTAATTGATACTAAGTCCCTAAAAGTTTTAGAAAATATTTCAGTTAGTTTATTCCCTAATCATCTTACAGGCTCTACCACCAATGGATTAGCCTTGTCTGATGATGAAAAAACATTGTTTATTGCCAATGCAGACAATAATTGCCTGGCAGTTTTTGACGTAAGCCAACCGGGAAGAAGCAAGAGTAAAGGCTTTATCCCAACAGGATGGTATCCTACCAATGTAAAAAGTTTCGGAAAGAAAATATTTGTAGCGAATGGCAAAGGCTTCTCAAGCTTACCCAATCCAAAAGGTCCTCAACCCATCAGTAAAAAAGATGATAGTGGTTACCAAAAAAGTCCAACTGAAAAGCAAGAGGTTCAGTACATCGGAGGCCTTTTTAAAGGTACATTATCTATCATAGATATCCCTAGTGCTGCGGAACTTAAACAATATAGTAAACAAGTGTATGCCAATGTTCCATCCAGAAAAGTCAATTCAAACATTAAAAGCCTGGATGACAATCCAATACCAACCATAGAAGGCGAAAAAAGCCCAATTAAATATGTCTTTTATATCATTAAAGAAAACAGAACCTACGACCAGGTTTTAGGCGATATTAAAAAAGGAAACGGCGATAAATCACTTTGTATTTTTCCTGAAAAAACTACACCCAATATACATAAACTAGCTAATGAATATATTTTGTTAGATAACTTTTATGTAGATGCTGAAGTAAGTGCCGATGGACACAATTGGAGTACCGCTGCTTATGCTACAGATTATGTTGAAAAAACATGGCCCATAAGCTATGGCGGCCGGGGTGGAACTTATGATTATGAGGGCTCCAGAAAAATTGCTTACCCGAAAGATGGCTTTATTTGGGATTATTGCAAAAGAGCAGGAATTAGTTACAGAACTTATGGAGAATTTGCTGATGGAAAAGAAGCTAGCATACCGGCTCTGAAAAACCATTTCTGTCCCAATTATGCCGGTTTTGATTTAACTGTGAAAGACACCACTCGTTTTAGTGCCTGGAAAAAAGATTTTGACAAACTTTTGGCAGAAAATAAAGTTCCGCAATTGAATACTTTAAGATTTTCGAATGACCATACCAGTGGACAAAGAAAAGGAAGTATTAGTCCAAGTGCCGCTGTTGCGGATAATGACTTAGCAGTAGGTTTATTTGTTGATTACTTATCGCATAGCCCTATTTGGAAAGAATCTGCCGTATTTATTTTAGAAGACGATGCACAAAATGGTCCGGATCATGTGGATGCACATCGTTCGCCCATTTTAGTAATTAGTCCGTACGCCAAGAGAAATGAAGTGATTAGCACCATGTATTCTACTAGTGGTGTATTAAGAACGATTGAATTAATTTTAGGCTTACCACCCATGAGTCAGTATGATGCAACGGCTTTGCCACTATATGATTGTTTTACCTCAAAACCCAATTTTACGCCATATAACCACTTAGATGCCAACATCAATTTAGATGAAAGAAATGTAGCAGTTAACAAAAGCGCTAAAATTTCAGAAACCTTTAATCTATCCAAAGAAGATGCTGTACCCGATTTACAACTGAATGAAGTAATCTGGAAATCGATAAAAGGTGAAGACGCTATTATGCCTGCCCCAAGAAGAAGTGCTTTTGTTAAATTACAGCAAAAGAAAAAAGATGAAGATGATTAGTATTTGATAACGAGCCCTATCTTTTCGAATGATTTGTTACTGTTTGAAAGATTTGTCATTCTTTACCCTTGCTCATTATAAGTGAATACACTTTCATCAACAAAGGCTTTCAAAAGAGTTTGTAAATATGATAACATTTCATTTCATCAAATTGATGGGTTGATATGCGCAATGTTAGGGTGGTACCGTTAAGTGACTTAATCGCCAAAATTATTTTTATAAAGTTGATAAATACACAAGAGGTTAATACATTGGAAATAATTGTAATAGCCTATCCAATAATCAGCATTATAGCTGCTCAATTTGTGTTCATTTTATAGAAATTTAAGTAAGGAATATTTGCTAACTTATTTTAGAACAAGACACCTCACCCTGTACTTGCGGACACCCCCTTTATTTGGTAAGGACAGGGAACGGGGATAAGTTTTTTTTTCCGAGTTTTTCTGTTTTCTCTGTGGTTAGTTTTTTTCACCACAGAGGGCACGGTGGTACACAGAGGTTATATTATCCATCTTATTATTCCTTCTTTTAATCGGGGTACATTGAAATTTATTAATAATCCAATCTTAATACCTGCAAGTTTCATATAAGTCATAAGTTGCGCTTTGTGTATTTCGGCAATGGTATCAACAGATTTAATCTCCACAATTACTTTGTTTTCAACCAGCAAATCAATACGATACCCCGCATCTAACTTTATGTCTTTGTAAACCAATGGTAATGCTACTTGTCTTTTAACACCTAAGCCGGTGTTTATTAATTCGTAATTTAAGCATTCTTCGTATGCACTTTCGAGCAAGCCCGGACCTAATTGTTTATGCACTTCGATGGCGCCACCAATAATCTTTTCAGTAATCGTATTCTCAATCATATCACTATTATTTTTCTCACTGTTTCTCTGTGTTCTCTGTGGTTAGTTTTGTTCATCACAGAGGCACCGAGGGGCACAAAGATTATATATCTCTGCTTATAATGCACTACTCATCTAATTCTCAAAATTTTCTCCGTGTTTCTCTGTGTTCTTTGTGGTTAGTTTTGTTCACCACAGAGACACTGAGGGGCTCAGAGGTTGTATATCTCTGCTTATAATGCACTACTCATTTATTTCTCAAAATTTTCTCCGTGTTTCTCTGTGTTCTTTGTGGTTATGTTGTAGGCTCCCCATTTTCAGTACGTATCAAAAGTAGAATTTAAATCATTTGATTGCATAATACTATTATTATTA
>NZ_JBMFQT010000035.1:0-4535 GCF_049968455.1 Hydrotalea sp.
TGTCCACCTTTTAAGTTGTCAGCGCTTAAACCAATACGAATAAATTTAATGGCTTAAAAATTTTTACAGTTACCAATACTAGAACCTACCTGCATCAAATGGGCAGAATATAAAGTACCTTAATATTCCACAAAGCATACCGACGAAGCGTGTAAAATAGCGTTCTGAAGCAATTCACCACAGTAGTACTAACGCTGCATCGGAGTAACCCCGCAAAAATGGCTGTCATATTTTTGCGGTGCCCTTTTTTGTTACTTTTTTGGGCAAGCAAAAAAGTAAAGAAAGCTTTTTCCTAGTGGTGGGTGTCCCCACTATCCGATAGTACATCATGTTGAAGCCTGCCAACATCAAATGGCAGAACTTTATATACTTATTTTCCACAAAGCATGCCGACGAAGGATGTAGAATAGCGTTCTGCAGTAATTCACCACAGTAGTACTAACGCTTCATCGAAGTATCTCAGGAAAAATGGCTGTCTTATTTCCCCCTAGTGGTAGGTATCCCCACCGACCACATCACTCTCCCTTCCCCGCAGTATCTACCCTTGGTAAATCTTTTTTAGTAAAAGCTATTCACACAAAGGCGTTTACGTTGTTAGAAGCTTGTGTGGGATGCAGCAGCCTCCCTTCGCTATCCTTTCCAAAACTGATTCAACTTACGCAAAGGCTTGGCATACAAAGTGTACCACTTGGGCTGTAAACCATTCACCTTCCAGGCCATGGCATCTTTACGGTTGGCTTTGAAACGCGCCAAGAGGGTTTGATTACTGGCACCCCCTGCCCGCATATAAACCAAGGTTTGCGGCAAATACGCTAACCGTATGCCGTGTTTATGTATCAAACGCAGCATTAACTCATAATCGGCTGCCGTACCTAAATTCAAATTGAACAAACCATATTGCTCATATACTTTTCTGCGCACAAAAAAAGTAGGATGTGGGGGCATCCACCCTTGCAAAAAAGCACCCTGCCTATAATGACCGGCTACCCAATAGCGCTGCACTTTTGCCACATTATCTTTATGCACATACACCAAATCGCCATACACTGCATCACAGCCCGTAGTTTCAAACAGCTGTAATACCTTTTCCAATACCGTATCCGATGCATAAAAATCATCCGCATTTAAAATACCAATCACTTCTCCCCTAGCCCGCTGTATGCCCTTATTCATGGCATCGTACATCCCTTCATCGGGTGCTGAAATATAAATGGCAGCCGTATTTTGCAATACCTGTTCCGTACCATCGGTTGATTGTCCGTCCATAATTAAATGTTCTAACGGCACCACCGTTTGTGTAGCAACCGACTCCACGGTTTGTAAAATGGTAGCCGCATTATTAAAGCTGGGCGTTATAATGGAAATGGTTAGCATGTGTTCGCTTAATCGGTTATCACCCGTTCTTTCACCCATTCAGCCGGATGTCCGCTGTAAATGCCAAAAGGCAATAAATCTTTCGTGGCCACAGAACGCAGGGTTAATACACTGTGTTCTCCACAGGTAACACCTCCGGTTACTACAGCCTGTGCACCAATCCATACCCCGTTGTGCAGGGTAATAGGCTGTACCATTAGGTCGAACGCCACTTTTGTATAATTGTGGTTACCGGTAATTAGTAAGGCTTGCTGCGATAGACATACATTGTTGCCTATGTTTACAGTGGTTAAATTATCAATCCATACCCCTTCACCAATCCATACCTCGTTACCTATTGTTAAGTGCCAGGGATACTTGATGTTCGCCGACGGTTTAATCACCACATGCCGCCCCACTGCTGCACCAAAAAGTCGCAACAAGGCTACTTTTAAACCACTGAAGGGAAATAAAGCGGTTTTAAAAATAACCGCATTGGTATAATACCACAGCAACCGCTTTAGGGCAGATCCGCCGGGTATATACCAGCTATTGTCGTATTGATTCAGTTGTACGCGTTGCATTGTTTATTTTAATCGAACAAAAGACCATAATCGTATTCCCAATTATTTTGCTCCACTACCTGTAATGCCAGGCTATGTGCCCCGCTACAAAAGGTGATCCATTCGCTTGTTTCCATCAAAGCCAATTCATCAATGGTTTGCGCTATTTGATGCACCGATTCAATAGGTATATCCCATCCTGCCTGTTTTTCCTGCAAATGTTGCCAGGGTGTAAAGGTACTAATCAATACCGGACGGGCGGCACTGAGACTTTCATAAATGGCATGCCCAAAATTTTCTCCTTTGGTCAATAATACCAACGCATCATATTGTGCAATGGTGGATTGTACGGCGGTGGGTGGTACACTGCCCTTGTAAGCTACCTGAATATGGGCGGGCATTTGCTGCATTTGCTTTTCACATTCCTGCCAATACCGGGTATCTACTATCGGACCATATATGTGTAATGTTATGGATTGCTGGCACAAGCGCAAGGCCTGCAATAACAGCAACAAGTTTTTCTTTTCCGTAATCAACGATAAATAAATCAGTTGTAAACCACCCGCTCGTTTATTTGAGGGTAACCATTCCTGCAATGGCCATTTGGGAATATTGGCCGCAACAACCACCCGGGCATTTTCTTTGGCAAAACGCCGAATATCATTGGCTTCATCGGGTGTAGTGGCATGCCAAACTACCCCTTTACACAAAGCCAGTAATCCCAACCCTTTGAAATAAATTTTTTTGCGCCAAGGCTTTACCGCCAAGGCTCCCGGTTGTAGCATACCCCTGGGACAAACAATTATGCGCTCTACCTTAATTTTTTTCTTTTTCCACCACTGCAAAGGCCATATAAACCAGGGCATTCCATACATCCCATTGATGTACACCGCATTCGGCTGCAAGGATTGTATACACTGTAACAGTACCTTTCGGGTAATACGGCCCGAAGCATACCAAACCATTACCTGCTTCCCATTCACTGTCAGGGTTTGCCATTGGTTGGTTTGCACCGATGGATAAACAGAGGTTTCCCCTAAGTCGTGTGCCGAGGTAAATACCGCAAAGCGGTACCGTTGTCCTAAATGTTCTACCAAATGCAGCAGCGATTGCACAGGACCACCGGCTTTATACCCCGGATAAAAATAGGGGTTAAGAATGAGTATGGTTTTTATCGCTGCTTCCATGGTATACAAAAGTACTGCCTATCCATGACTGAATTACCTTCCCGGCGTCGATTCATCCAACTGTACCTTTTCATCAACTGCTAATAACTGTTGTAAACGCCATTTATAGGCCGTAAAACTAAAATGCTGCCAAACTTGCTGTTGCAATAATTCGCCTTTCATATCAGGAGGATGCAATAGAATTTGTTGCAGCGCCTGTAAAATAGCTGCCGGGTCGGAGGGATCAACCAAGGTGCCCAAACGGCCATTCAGTAAGGCATCGCGACTGCCATCCTTATTGCCGGCAATAACCGGTAAGCCGCAAGCCATGGCTTCAATGAACACAATACCAAAACCCTCTTTCTGACTGGGCATGATGAACACATCGGCCATTAAATAATGTTGTTGCAATAGTGCATCGGGCACAAATCCCAACAAAAACACGTGTTGTTGCAGTTGTAGTATTTCTATCAGTTGTTGCATCCGCATAGCTTCGGCCGCATCGGCTTTGCCAATGATATAATAGCGAATATGGGGATTCATTTGCAGTAAGGCGGGCATCAATCGTACCACCGTGTCGTAGCCTTTGTATTTTTCTGACGATTGCAAACGGGTTACCGTTAGTAATACTTTTGTTTCGGGAGTAATTTGGTATTGCTGTAATAAATCGGCCGGTTTGGCACAAAGCGCCGGAAGCGTAAAATACGCATCTAAAGTATTGGGAAATATCCGGCATTGGGCCGGTTGTAAAAAAGCATGGTGTTGCAATAACTGCTCACGGGTATAATGACTAACACAATAAATATGGTTTAATTTAGTCAATAATGTTTTTTTGATGCCCTTTTGGGGTTGCCATACTTCAATACCATGGGCAATCAGGATAATTTGCACTTTTGGGAAAAAGGCTTTGATTAACACCCCTACTACTGCTAAATTAATATGCCCCAATATGATGGTCCGAAAACCGGAAGCTTCTGTTAAGGTATTGCCCACAAATTGTAAGCGCTTACCACCGAATCCCTTAAAACGTTTTCTGGGGAAATAACGGCGATCCGTTTCTGTATCATACATGGAATAGGCTTCTGCCTGAATGACCCCATCCACACTCAATTCATGCAAGGCTTTCAGGAAGTTGCGATTGAATTTTTCAATGCCGCCGGTAAACGAAAAAGCTTTTAGATACAGGAATAATACTTTATGCATGGGAAAGCAGGGTTAATTTGCTGATACTGCGCATCAGTGGATTACTGATGCGGGGAAATATTTTTTTCAATAAGGGATAAAGGTATCGAATGAAGGTAATCTATTTTTCAGAGGCCGGGGTGCTTTGGAACGAAAGTTCGTTTGCGAAAGCAATGGTAAGTTTACTTATACTATTCTTCACTTTTTGTTTGGATACAAAAAGTGACAAAAAAATCAAGGCTCCATCCGCTTGCCTAAAAATGACGATTAC
>NZ_JBMFQT010000036.1:0-1212 GCF_049968455.1 Hydrotalea sp.
AATACGAAGCAATAGTTCCAACGGAATAAGCAAATAACTTGCCCATTGCCATTTATGTACAAATTCCAAATAATCATCAAACTGCGTTTCACTCATTTGTGAACCTACGATTAAACGGTACAAATCATCGGTTAAAATGAAGGTTTGGCTATAAAACGTAATGAGTAATTGAATGAAAATAATTGCCGAAAAATAAAACCAATTTGAATAACGCATTATATTTAAACTATATCTATTTCAAAGAATTGATTTGATTTGAAAATCAAGTGATAAATTTGCAAAAGAACATATACTAGTACGAAAATGACTATTAAATTTATTGGAGTGATTTGCAAGTAAGTTAAAACAGATAGGATTAGCAATAGAGTTAAACCAACAAAGAAGTATATGTCTGAAAATTTATATCTAATAATGATTTTATTTTCGTCAGTTTTCATTTTTATATGTTTTGTTGAATTCCACCAGTCCATTTTCATATTTAGATTAAACTCTTTTGAGGGAAGATTTATAGTGATTTCTTCATTACCTTTCAATGAATATTTTTCGTTATTAACATTAATGTTTAATGTTCTTAAAGGAAAAATACCTTTTCTTGAAATTTTTATATTTTCCATTTTGTTTTTTTTAAGATTATGAAATAAATTTTGAAAAAAATAAATAATGGGAAGCAAGCCAAATTAAAACCCTCAATTACATTATGTGATTCTTTATTTTAATTTTTTAATAGAAAGAGGCTGTAAAAAATTTATTTACAGCCTCTACAGGCTTGATAGGTTATTCCTTCCAAGCACAAACAATACTTGCGATTCCCATCCCTAAAGCAGTTGGTCCGGCAATTGCTAATCCAATTGGGCCGAACGAAGAGGCTACTCCTGCAATGAAGCCAGTTACAGCAATAAATTTGTTTGCCGTGGAGCTACATGGCGCTCCTCCTTCAATTACTACCATCTGATTGAAATGAATTTTTTTCATAGTCTAAAAAGTTTAATTGATGATAAAATCTTTCTACCTTTTTTGTAGAAAGTCATTTCTTAAAAAAATTACCTAAAAGAACTATTTGTAGTGTTCCTGCCTCTGCTATACAGTCCTCTGTTATTTTTTCTTTGGGTCAACAAAGGCAAAACATCCCGCCATTCGTGGCCACTAAATATGGTTTAAACACTTATTGTGTATATTTTAATTTAAAAATTTTCGTTGCTTAATTTG
This sequence comes from Hydrotalea sp., assembly GCF_049968455.1. NCBI lineage: Bacteria > Pseudomonadati > Bacteroidota > Chitinophagia > Chitinophagales > Chitinophagaceae > Hydrotalea > Hydrotalea sp. Next base: position 1,207 of record NZ_JBMFQT010000036.1, read on the forward strand.
TTTGGC
>NZ_JBMFQT010000036.1:1222-4424 GCF_049968455.1 Hydrotalea sp.
CGTGGCCACTAAATATGGTTTAAACACTTATTGTGTATATTTTAATTTAAAAATTTTCGTTGCTTAATTTGTTTGGCTTGTTAAATAGTTGTTGTTTTTCCGCTATATATCAATTCCAAATTTTTACCGGTTTATTTCTTTTCTTTAAGCTTAACTTTGCCAATTGCTTAAACTTATTGATAGCAAGCTGCATTATTAGTCAAATTTAAAAGTTTTTAAAACTATACACTTTAGTAATTTTCCTAAATCTTATACGTAATTTTACGCTTTTTTAATATAAAATAGAACTTGGCAGGTGCGCATATAATTTCTATTGTATTTATACAAGTTGTCTATTATATAATTGCTGAGATATAAAAGGCATTGGCATATGGTAAACCTGCTAACCTAATGTAATTGAAACGATGTACTACTGTTTTTTAATGGTAATTTTTAACTAAGTAAAATTACATGCAATCATTCCTGAATAAACTTTTTTTTAATGTATAAAGTAGCTTTCTAATTTTATTCTAGTTTCTTTATTAACCAATAAATCCTCCATCATTATACCATTTTCCATGATTAATATTCTTTTACAAAGGCTAGAAACATGATTTAAATCGTGGCTACTTATTAATAGGGTTGTTCCGTATTGTAAGTTAATATTTAAAAGTAAATTTCTAAGTTGTACTTGGGAGCTTGGATCTAAATTAGCAAATGGTTCATCGAGTATACAAATTTTAGGGTTTACTACTAAAGCACCTGCAATTCCTACTTTGCATTGATTGCCTTTTGATAAATCCCTTATGTACTTTTCATTTGTAATAGTTTCATCAAATAATTTTGTATTTGTTGTTATAAATCTATTAATTTCAACATCTGATATATTGTACAGGCCCCCTATAAATGAAAGGTACTCCTTAGGAGTAAGGTAGCTAATTAAAAAATCTTCATCTAAATATGAGGTAGTGAATTTTTTCCAGTAATCAGTAAAGGATACATTCCTGTCATTTATCAGCACTTCGCCACTATCGGGTTTCACAAGGTCAAGTAATAACCTAAAAAATGTTGTTTTTCCTGCTCCATTGTTACCAACTAATCCAATAATTTCTCCGGGTTTAATTTCAAGGTTTTTCACATCCACCACCTTTTTTCCGTTGTATATTTTTGTAATATTTTTTATATTAATCATCATTTTAAATTTTTGAAAATCCTTCCAGTAATTTGTATTTATTTTTATTGAATTGTTTGGTAAGAATTTGTAGCCAGAGTTTAAAAAAGCAAATACTGGTTATTCCAAATAATCCAAAAATTATTATGGTTGTGTTAAGTGAAAATAATTGATATAAAGCGTAAAAGATGATGAATGATACAGTTAATAAACTATAAAAATAGATATACTGATTCATTCCTGTTCCTTGATGATTTAAAAAAGCACTTTTGTTTACATCAAGTCTTTGGTAATTAAACATACAAAACAAACATATCATTGGAATTTGTATTCCAACATTAAAAAAATATGAGCAGGCAATAATGGTTATATTATTTTGCCAAATTAATAAACACACTAAAAAAGCTAATGTGCAAAGTATATATAAAATTAGCAGCTTACTTTTAATATATTCTTTATTTTTTAAGTTAAGCACAAAATAAATAGGGAAATGCGAGCTTTGCCAAGAAAATAGGAATTGTCCATAAAAAATAATAGGTATTGCTATTGCTCCAACACTTATTAAAAAAGTAGTTAGAATATCCTCTTTACTATTACCTGTATATTTTACAAAAAGAACTGCACCAACTAATAATATTATAGGGAAAATAATTGCACTAATAATTATTTGAAGTGGCCTATTGTTTCTGTGTATTAGTTTCAATTCAATATCAAAAAATATTAAAAATAATGAATGTTTAGAAAACAATGATGATTTATTTTTTAAGAAATGTTTCAATGGTGTTTTATTATTACCTTTTATGTCTAAGTATAATAATTGGTTTACTTGTTTTTTGTAAAAGATTATAACGATGGATAGTGCTACTAAAAGGGGCACTAATAAGACAGGATTAGCCACTAAATTTTTAAAAATGAATACAGCATATTCATTCATTTGAATTTTACTATTGAAAATAAGCCCAAAAACAAGTAAAAAAATACTAATTATTCTCCATATCCAAATAAGTAATATGTTAGCGCTATTTATAATGAATTGAACTAAAAAATTGATGATTAGAAAAAAAATGAATAAATAAATGTACAGTAAAACTAATTCTGTCGTATTGAATAATTCGTTTAAATTTATGAGTATAGAGGGTATTAATAGTACCAGAAGAATGAAATTATAGCTTGTTGCTATTGATTGAAGGATAAAAAAATTTATGATTTTATTCTTAGGTATGTTTAGTGTTAAATATGGTTGTATTACATTAGCATTTTGTTTTTGAATTACTAAGCGTAAAATAAAATCGCTTACAATAATATAAATGAGTATTTCAAAAATTACGTTTTCATAATTTTTATTGAATGTGGTATATAATAAAATGTATTTTAAATGCCATAAAATATACATAACAGGTATGGTAGCTAATATACCATAGAAATTAAAAAAAATTTGAAATAAAAATCCTTGTTTACTTCCATTTTTTCTTAGTCTACTTTTCCAATCATTCAATAAAAGTTTTGTAATGATATTTTTTTTAAACACGATTTAGATTTTTTTTAAATTCTTAGAATTTACTGGATAAAATTTTTTTCTAAAATTTTAAATAAAATTGGGTATAATCAGCATATTGTATTATACCCAACTATTATTAATGAACACACTGGCTAAACCATGAACCTACAAGTGTCCATCCAAGTAGAGCGGCAGGTGGAAATACGGTGCTCACAACAGCCGCACCGAGCGCAAGTCCTGCAGTTACCGGTGCACAACTTCCCGCTTTAATTTCCTCCATTTGTTTTAATTGCATTTTTTTCATCTGTTACGATTTTGATTGTTAAAGAATACTCTTCTTGAATTCGTTGCGCTAACGAACGGGCATAGAGCGTATTTACCTCGTACTTGCGGTACTCCTTGCAGTATCTGCTGCCACTGCTTTACAGTCCTTTGTTCTTTTTCTTTGGGTCAACAAAGGCAAAATGTCCCTCAATCCGTGGCCACTAAATATGGTTTAAACACTTATTGTGTATATTTTAATTTAAAAATTTTCGTTGCTTAATTTGTTTGGC
>NZ_JBMFQT010000037.1:0-4201 GCF_049968455.1 Hydrotalea sp.
ATCAATGGCCTGGGCGATTATGCTACCCGATTGGGGCAGGGTTTAACCGATGCCGGCTATGCCGTTCATTATGCAGGATTACCACAACCCACACCGGTCACCGTGCAGCCGTATTTTCCCCTGCAACCCAACGGTAGGCATTTGCTGCAACTGGTGCAACAACAGCAAATCCATACCGTTATCCTGAACTATTCCGGCTATGGTTACCAACGCAAAGGAGTTCCGTTTTGGTTGGTAACCGCCTTGGAACAAGTAAAACGAGCAGGGGTAAAAGTCATCATTTTTTTTCATGAACTCTATGCCTCCGGCCCTGTTTGGACCAGTGCTTTTTGGTTGCATCCTTTACAGAAAAAAATTGTGCAACAGTTATTTGATTTGGCCGATAAAGTGTTTTGCAGTAATCAAATTGTATTTGACTTGTTAGCTCCTTTGGAAAAGGGGGGAGGGTTAAAGAGGGAGAATATTGGATTGTTTGCCAATATTCCTGAGCCAGATATGTTAACACCTTGGAATGAAAGAGCCAATGAAGTGGTAGTATTTGGGAGCACTCCCAACAAAAAAAAAGTTTACGAATGGCTGGTAAAATATCTGGATGATTTAAAAATGAATGGAATAACCACGATTGTAGATATTGGTCCAACAGAAGCAGGCATGTTTCCAGGTACATTCGATTTTCCTATTCAAAAGATGGGGGCTTTGTCAGCCCAAGAAATTACTGCTGTATTGCAAACGGTGAAATATGGTGCCATCAGCTATCCCCCTTCATTATTGGGTAAGTCTGGGGTTTTTGCGGCTTACGCAGCTTGTGGATTATTAGTATTTAATTTAACCCACCAAATTGATCAAGCTGTGGATGGTTTAATTATTGATCAGCATTTTTTATTGAATTGCCTTAACGTCAATGATTCAAATGCTTCGGAAATGTCACAAGTGCTCAATACTTGGTATAGCCATAGAAATTTCAAGCATCATCTATCCGCATATTTATCTGCGTTAGCATTAATAACTCAAATCGATTCGAAAGTTTAAAAATATTTATGAAACTATCTGTGGTTATCACTTGTTTTAATGCATGGGAACACGTAGCACAATCCCTTTCATATTTGACTCAAAATGATAATGCAAATATTATTTCTGAAATTATTTTAATTGATGATGCTTCAACTGTATTACCGAACATACCATTCGATAAATATGACCATCTTCAACTTGTAAGAAACACTCAAAACATGGGTTATGTGGCTTCTGTCAATAAGGGATGTAAGATTGCCTCCGGTGATCTTATTTTATTATTAGACGCAGATGCTTATGTCCTAAGCTCATTAAATGATTTGGTATTAGTATTTCAAGCGAAGCCATCATTAGGCTTAGCGAATTTTACTGTTGTCAATCAATGGGGGCAATCATCCGGCAAGATGGAACCAGCACCGGGCTTATTAAGTATTATACTTGGACAAAAATTAGAGGCTAAATGGCGGCATTATTTTAAAGGTTCAGAAAAAAGTGCTTGTTATTATTCATTTGCCATTGCTTTTCGCAAAACTGTATTTGAGGAATTAGAAGGCTTTGATGAATCCTTTGATTTTTTAGATGCAGATATAGATTTTTCTATTCGGTTTCATCAAAGCCAAAAATGGGATAGCGAAAATATTTCTTCCATCTTAATACAACATGATGGGGGTGGGAGCCCGCAATCTACATCAAAAAGGGTAATTCGTTTTTACTATAACAGGATAAGATTGCTAAAGAAAAATAATAACAAGTGGTTGGTGAAAGTTGCCATTGTTTTGGCTTGGATTCGTTTAGTTATAGAATATTTTATATTGAAATGGGGGGTAAAAGGTAATAGTGAAGCAGTAAGAATTGATAAAATAAATGGTAGGAAATACCTGATTAAAAACTTACTGTATCAATTATAATCTAGAAGGGGTACTAAAATACACTTGAATAACACTACTCTTCAACTCTAACAATTAGCCACCAATAATTTGTCAATGAAACAGAGAATTAAATACTTGTTGCTTTTGGTTTTTTCCAGGCCCTCTTTTTTTCCTTACCTCTTGAAATTGCAGAAATTTATTTTTTGGCTTTCAAATAGAGCTAGTGCAGCAACATTTCTTTTGGAAAAGACAGGTGAAATAACGGCTTTTGAAAAGGCGTTTGCGCTCATTAAACACAACCAACCATTAATGATGTTTGATTGTGGTGCACACCATGGTCATTATACGGAATTGATGATACGTACTTTGAAAAAAAATGGTATTGAATCGTTTACAATTTATCTTTTTGAGCCCGCACAAATATTCCAAACGGAATTAACGGTAAAATTTTTAAATGATGGAAGGTGTAGGTTGGTGAATAAAGCAGTCTCTGATGCTATTGGTCAATCCGTATTGTATTATCCATGGGCGGGGGCGGGGAGTGCCAGTTTAGTCGGTTCAAATGAAGACAGTATTTATAATACATTAGAAAATGCTGTTACTGAAAAGGTTGATGTGATTACATTGGATGATTTTTGTGTGCAGGAAAAGATTACGAAAATTGATTTCATTAAATTGGATATAGAAGGCTTTGAGTTTAGGGCCTTATTAGGACTAAAAAAGCTAATGCAGCAGCAGAAGGTGCAAATTATTCAGTTTGAACAAGGCATTGCTTCTTTAACCACCAAACAGCTATTGAAAGATTTCTGGGATGAATTTCAAGAACATTATAATTTTTACATCATTTTGCAAAACGGATTAGCGCCCTTAAAGCAATATTCAGCCGATTTAGAAATTTTTTATGGAGCAACCAATTATATGATGATTTTAAAAAATATTAAATAGTTAAAATCAAATCTTATACGAAAAAGTTAATCGTTCAAGAAGAATCTTATTTATTATTCAAAAAATATCATTTATGTATGCTATATTGAGGTGCCAGTTTAGTTTGTATCCGGAAATTAATTGAATATACTTTGCTATTTCACATAAATATAATTAGAATCAGGTTTATTTGATAAAGTAAAATATACAATCAACTTCTAAAATATTAAATCATCCAATTTATTTCTCTATTAATGAAATTTAAAAAATACCTTAAACAATTAATTCAATTAACGAATCGGTTTGGAGGTCTAAAAGGTCTGGTTGTATTCATTCTAATTAATTCTAAAGGGAAAGGGATCATTATACTACGGCTTAAACAGTTACGAACGCCTATATACCTTCGAGCAAATACTTCTGATATTGATGTTTTTTTTAAAATATTTGTGGAAGAAGAATACAACTTTTTTTTACCGGCCAATGCTGAGTTTATCATTGACGGAGGAGCAAACATTGGTTTGTCTGCTTTATTTTTCGTAATAAAATATCCAAATGCAAAGATTGTTGCCATAGAGCCTGAAAATAGCAATTATTCAATCCTTTTGAAAAATATTGCAGGGTACCCGAATATAATTCCAATGCAGAAAGCGATTTGGCATGAATCTACAATTTTAAGTATATCCAATCCTTTGAATATGGGGAATTATGGGTTTATGGTAACAACGAATGAAGCAGATGAAATTTCTTTCAATGAAATATCTACCATTACTATACCTGATATAATCAAAGACTATCAACAACAGTCTGTTGACATACTTAAATTAGACATAGAAGGAGCTGAAATGGAATTGTTTTCCAACAATGCAGGATGGGTAGAAAGTATACATCAAATTTATATTGAAACACATGATTGGATAAAAACCGGTTGTAGTAAAGCCTTATTTACAGCAGTTCAGAATTATCAATATGATGTGTTTAGTAAAGGCGAAAATTTACTTTGGGTAAATCATTCTATTTCTAAGGGAAAAATGGTATGAGAAATCAACTATCAAATGGTGGGTTTCAACTTTTTTTATATAAAAATTGTGAATGGGAAATAAAAAATTAATAAATTCCTTTTTATTCTGTTTTTTCTTTACTACCCTCAGTGGGGTTTTGCGCAAATGGGTATTTACTTCTACTACGGTGGGCAATCTTATTTTCGGGCTGCAATTGTTGTTGCCCCTTTTGTTTTTTTTCACGGCCCGTAAGGCCTTGGGCCGGTTATTTTTAAATACGGTTTTCCCCCTTTACCTGTTATTGTTGGTGGCGGAAGCTTTTAATCCCCTGAACCTTACCATTTACCATGGCTTATTGGGTATTCTCATTCATAGTTATTTTTGGGTGTTTATCTTCCT
>NZ_JBMFQT010000038.1:0-4038 GCF_049968455.1 Hydrotalea sp.
GTAATCGTCATTTTTAGGCAAGCGGATGGAGCCTTGATTTTTTTGTCACTTTTTGTATCCAAACAAAAAGTGAAGAAGATTAGTTTAGGAAATGTAAATACCCTTGCTTCTGCAAACGAACTCCTGTTCCGAAACACCGCAGCATCCCCCACATGCTCCCATCAACGCAATAGGCTTTGTGTAATTGGCTACAATAAAAAAGCTATTGCCAATGACAGCTACTGCGGGGTAAGGGTATAGATGTGGTAGATGGGAGACCTCCTACCACCAAAAAAATTCAGGCACCATATTTGTTCTATTGCAGCGCCAACCGGAGGTGTATAAATTTTAAACAAACTTAATTGATACACCTTGACCGGCAACATACCAAATTCCATATATTTGTTTCCGTTTCTAAAAGGAGCAGATCCCGGCAGAAATAGCGGTTTTACAAGCAAACATTAAAAAGCGACTGTGAGTCACGTGGCGAAGCTGTGTAAACCCTCCAAAACCAACTGAAATTAATTATCCAAAACTCAAGGGGTTTCTGTACTTTCCCTTTTATTTGTAACCTACATGCAAACAAAACGACTATGGGCCTTGGGGCTTATCCTAACACTGGTAGCTTGTAACCCGGCCAAGCGGTTAGACCGCAATTTTAATCTGTTCCAGAAAAACATAGACAGTGTGGTCGTTACCCCACTACAAAACCCGGTGATACAACCCAACGACCAGTTGAACATTACCGTTTACAGTGCTACCTTGAATCAGGAGCAGGCGGCCCTGTTCAATTTGGCCAATACCGCCGGCAGCAATGGCGCCATGGCCGGTGAGGGTGCCGTTGGCGGTAGCACTTCTGCCGCCGGCTATTTTGTGGACCTGGAGGGCTTTATTCAAATGCCGGTGATTGGGTTGGTAAAAGCGGCCGGCCTCACCATTCCTGCCCTGCGCGATACCTTGCAGGCCCGATTGGCAACTTATGTCATGAATCCGGTGGTGCTGGTGAAATTCAACCAGTTTAAAGTGAGCGTGATGGGGGAGGTGAAAAATCCAGGTATCAAAACCTTTCCTTCGGGCATTGCCACCATTTTGGACGCCATTAACACCAGTGGGGGACTCAATGATGAAGGGCGCCGCGATAGTGTTGTGCTGATTCGACAGGACAGTGGCCGTATTCAGCACTATGTGTACGACCTGCGCTCGGTGCAAAACACCTTTGCCTCGCCCGAATACCAATTGCAACAAAATGATGTGGTATATGTGAAAGCCAATGACCGCAAATTGCGCCAGTTGAAACAAAACCCGAATACCATGCGAACCATTAGCGTCATTTCAACCATTGCTTCTTTGATCCTTATTACCCTTACCCTATACCGTACTTTTTAAATCACCAAACCCATTCATGGTATGGAGCAAACACCGCCCACCCACCAGCAAACCCAAACCACTGCTTACCAGCTTAGGGAATTGTTGTTCAAATACTTAGCCTACCTGCCCCTCTTTATTTTAAGCGTGGTGATTTCTGTGGGGGTGGGCTATATTTATATCAAATATACCGTACCCATTTACAATGCCAGCACCCTGCTGCTCATTAAACCCGGAGAGGACAATACCATTTCCCAAACCCCCGGCAATGACCCTGTTTCCATTGCTTTAACCGGTGGCCGGAAAGTGAATTTAGACAATGAAATTGAGCAATTGCGGTCCTATCCCGTCATTGAACGGGTGGTGAAAGCCGGCCAATTTAACCTGCGTTATTTTACCAAGGGTAAAATCAACCGCTATGAAATTGACAAAGCGGGGGGCTTTCGGCTTCTTCCCTTACAAATAGCCGATAGCAGCCATGCCTATAGTTTTACTATTCCGGAATACACCCTCACGGGCGGTGAAATTACCTGGGGTGGCCCCGATCAGGATGCGCATCGCCAGGCCTTTCGCTGGAATGATACCCTTACCCTGGAGGGGATGCGCTTCGTATTGGTGCCTAATCCGGGATTGACTGACAATACCATTCCCTATACCATTGTGTGGGAGCCCATTCCCCAAGCCATTGCCGAAATTCAGGGCGACTTGTCCATTACCATTCCCAACCCTAAAACCACCACTCTGCAACTGAATATTAAGGTAGAAAACCGTTTCCGGGGGCAGGAAATTTTGAATACCCTGATTGAACAATATAAAATAGTAGACATTGACGATAAAAACCGCGTGGCCCGCAATTCCATTGCCTTTATTGACCAGCGCCTGAATATTGTGCAACAGGAATTAACGCAATTGGAATTAGATATTAAAAACTACAAGGAGCGCAACCATATCAGCGACCTTGGCATCATGAGCCAGCAATATGCGGCCACCACCAAGGCGTTTCAGGATGCCATTGACGGGCTGCAAACCAAGTTGAATATGGCGGCGATGGTGAACGATTACATCAGTCGCCCGGAAAACAACCACAAGCTCATCCCTTCCAGCATGGGCATTGATGACCCTACCTTCATGGCCCTGGTGGCCAATTACAATGAAGTGCAGTTGAAAAAAGACAAAAATGCTCCCTATATCACCCCGGGGGGCATGATTAGCGGAGATTTCGAGAATCAATTGGCGCAAACTAGGAAAAGTATGCTGATTAGCCTGGCCAATTACCAAAAAGCGCTCCGGGAGCAACTGGCTAACCAGCAAAAAAACCTGGCGGTGAGTGATGCCTTGCTATTTTCCATTCCGGAAAAAGAACGGGAGTTGATGGATATCAATCGCCAAAAATCCATCAAAGAAAGCTTATACCTCTACCTGCTGCAAAAGCGGGAAGAAGCCGCTATTTCCAGTTCTTCTACAGTATCGAATTATCAGCAGTTAACCCCCGCCGTATCTTCCCCCGTGCCGGTAGAACCCCGCACCAACAATATTCGCATGTTTTCGCTGTTGTTGGGCATTGTGCTGCCCTTCGGCATCATCTTCCTCATTGATTTGTTGAACGATAAGGTTACCACCCGGGAAGACATTGTACACCGCATTGACAAGCCCATTGTGGGGGAAATCAGCCATGCGGGATTGGCCGGTCGCCACATTATTGTCACCAGCTCCCGCAATGTCATTGCCGAGCAATTTCGCATCTTGCGCACCAATATGGAGTTTCAGGTAAAGGGCCAAGCCAAGCCCGTTACCTATTTGGTTACTTCTTCGGTGAGTGGGGAAGGGAAGTCCTTTGTCAGCCTGAATCTGGCTGCGGTATTATCCCTATCCACCAAAAAAGTGGCATTATTGGAATTCGATTTGCGCAAACTGCGCAAAGAAGTGTATGAAGGGGAACAACAAAACCCCAAGGGCATTACCAATTGTTTAATCGGTCAGGTACAGAATCCGGCTGAAGCCATTACCACCATCGACAGTTTGCCCAACCTGCATATTTTTCGTTCCGGTCCCATCCCCCCCAATCCCGCCGAATTGGTGATTGGGGAGCAGGTAGTTGCTTTCATGCAATGGGTAAAAGAGCGGTATGATTATATCATCATTGACTCGGCTCCCGTAGGACTGGTGAGTGATACCTATGCTTTTACGGCCTATGCCGATTCGGTGATTTACCTGATTCGGCAACGGTTTACCTATAAAAAGCAGGTGGACTTTTTTGCGGATTTGGTGGCCCAAAACAAATTGCCCAATGCTTGTATAGTAGTGAACGATGTACAGTTAGGCGGTCGTTATGGCTATTATGGGTACGGCTATGGCTATGGTGGCTATGGCTATATGTACCGCTATGGGTTGTATAGCAAACGCGGCTATGGCTATGGGTATTACGGTAAAACCGACCAGGAAGGCTACTTTGATCCACCCGATAAAAGCTAATGGGGGTAGCTATCCGGGGAAGGGAAAGTAGTACCTATGGTTGGTGGGGACACCAACCAGTAGGGAAAAAGATGGACAAAAAATGGATGCAAGCTCAACCGCTAGGGTGCCCCATCGGCCTCATCAAAAAGGCGTAAAGCGGAGGGGATTGCGCAGCGTTAAGCAACAAAAGCTGCCGGGCTATGCAAGCAATTTTTCATAAGTCTACGATATTTCATGTTG
>NZ_JBMFQT010000039.1:0-3868 GCF_049968455.1 Hydrotalea sp.
CAGAACAAATGACAGAATGAAACCAAGAGTTGTAAGCGGTGTATTAAAAGATGGTTTAGAAAATACAAGTAATCCTACTGCTAATAATATTTTAATTACTCCTTACTACAATAGTACAGCATATTATGGCGAAACTACGGGTATGCCTGATGAGGAGTTTATTCAAAAAAATGTGAATTGGTTAAGGTTACGTGACATTACCTTGAATTATGTAATGCCTGAAAATGTAGTTAAAAAACTAAAAGGCTTTAGGTCATTAAGCTTTTTTGTTACCGGTAATGATTTGGTATTGTTTACAAATTATAATGGAGCTGATCCTGCTGTAAATGGCAATACTGCAGCAACAAAGGGTGTAGGTGCTTTTGGGTTTGATTTTGGAAATATTGCCACACCCATTTCCGTAAATGTTGGTTTACGTGCAGGATTTTAAATTCATTTCATTATAAAGTAAAAAAGATATTATGAAAAATATGAAAATAAAAACTGGTATTTTTTCTTTGTTTGCCGTGCTTATTTTTTTGAATAGCTGTTCAAAAAAAATTGATGCTGCTTATCAAAATCCTAATGCTCAAACTGTAGAACCTATTGAAAGTTTATTGCCGGGTGTAATTGGCAATTTTCTAGGCAATGCATCATCTGCAGGTAGTGGTTATGGTTTAGGTGGCGATGCTACCATTATTGGACGATATATACAATATTGGAATAATTATGCAGTAACCTCAAGTGATAATGGAGGTACCCAATATGATCAAATGGGTGGTACAGTGGGAGGCAGTGATTTATTAGGTTCTGTTTGGGCTATGTTTTATTATGGGCAGGGCCAGAATTTAAATAGAATAATAGAATGGGGTAGTCAACAACAGAAATGGGATTACGTTGGTGTTGCACAGGCTATTCGTGCTTGGGGTTGGCTAGAAATGGTGAATCAATACAATAGCATTATTTTAAAGCAAGCTTTTAATACTAGTTTACAGCAATTTAATTATGATGATCCATCGGATGTATATGATACAGTTAGAGCTACTTGTTACAGAGCTTTAACCAATTTAAATAGAACTGATGGTGCTGTAAGTGCTGCTAACTTAGCTATTGGCGATGCTTATATGAATAAGGGTGATGTAAACAAATGGAAGAAGTTTGTTTATGGTGTATTAGCTCGTTCATACCAATACTTGTCTAATAAGTCAGCCTACTTATCTAATCACTATGCCGATTCAGCTATTTATTATGCTAATCTTGGACCCACAAGCAACTCTGATAATATTACATTGAAGTTTGCCGGGCAAAAAACATCTGGCACTTCAAATTATTTTGGGCCTTTTAGAGGGAATGTTGGAAGTCTTCGTCAATCAGCTTATGTTGCTAATTTGTTATCCGGATTAAACTCTACGGCATTTACAGGTGTTCAAGACCCAAGAGCATGGTATTTGATACGCGAAAATTCAAATGGTACATTTAAAGGGGTGCAGCCAGGTCAAGGGTCAGCGGGATTATTAACTCCGGATTTACCCAAAAACTTTTGGGGTAATACATTTAATTCAGTTGGAGCGCCTTTAGCTGATTCTGGTAGATTTGTATTTAGAGATACCGCACAATTTCCGGTAATGACTGCTTCTGAAATGCAGTTTATTATTGCAGAGGCCTCCTATCGTAAAGGAGACAAAGCAACTGCATTAGCTGCTTATACCAATGGTATTTCCTTACATTTTGATATGCTTGCCAATCAGTATGCTTTTAATGTTCCTTCTTATGCTTTAATTACACCCTCAGCTAAGTCGGCTTATTTGACAAATACAAGTGTTGTTCCAACTAATCCGGGTAGTTTAACCCTAACACAAATAATGCTTCAAAAATATATTGCATTATACGGTTGGGGTGTACACGAAACCTGGGCTGATATGCGTCGGTTTCACTACACTGATATAGACCCGATTACAGGTGCACAAGTTTATGCTGATTTTGTTCCCGGCGGTGGTACACTATATATTAACAATAATGGTAAGTATGTTTATAGAGCAAGGCCTCGCTATAATTCAGAATATTTATACGATATCCCTTCCTTACAAAAAGTTGGAGCGCTGAATTTAGATTATCATACTTATGAATGCTGGTTTTCTCAACAATAAAATTATTATAATATGAAGCGAACTTTTGTTAAGTTATTTTTAGTTTTTATATTTTTTGTAGCCATTTATGCATGCAAAAAAACATTTATTATTAACACACCTTATCAGGTAGCGGATTCAACAAAAGCGTATCTAAAAATTATTCATGCCTCTCCGTTTTTTCGATTGTCAACAGGGGCACAGGATACCTTTAATGTGTACTTAGGAAATATTCGATTAAACAATGTACCATTTTTAACTTATGGAGGACTATTTCCAAATGCAGTTAATCCCAATTCTTCTACCATTACAAATACCTATATGTCAGTACCCGCTGGATTACAGCAGTTTCATTTCTCAATACCGGGTGTGGTTAATAAGGATTCTATACAATTATTTGCATTTACAAAAAATTTAAATCCTGGTAGTTTTTATACACTACTTATTACAGATTCTATCCTCTCAAAACGCGATTCTTCTAGAATTTTTGTGCAAGATGTATTTGCAACACCATTGCCAGGAAATATTAGTGTTCGTTTCATACATGCTGTATTGAACGATACAATTGGAAAAAAAGTTGATGTGTTTTCCTATGCAAGAAATACCACTATTTTAACTAATATTCCGCCAGATTCAACTACAGCTTTTCAAAGTTTAGGATATAATACAGGTGTAGTGGATACATTTTATGTTACTCGTTCTTTAGCTCAGGGTCAGCCATCAAATACCCCATTAGCAAATAGAACTATTTTAGCTAAATTGGCTTTTTCTACCAATTTAACAGGTGCCTCACCGCAACGTGTTTTCACCTTATATTATAAAGGAAATGCGAACCTAACAACCGGAACAAAAGCAAGAACGCTTTCATCTTATATAAATCAATAAAGTTTTTTTAGTGATTCGTTTTTTACGGCTGCAGCAATGCAGCCTTTTTTATTTTCCTATTTTAACAATTATCATCATCCTCTATTTAACTTTACACTTAACTTCGACTGTATAATTGGATATATGAAAAAACTTATTTTTTGCCTCTGTTTATTTCTGTTAATGAACGCTTCCCAAGCCCAAATATTAAAGGGATTATTAAACAATAGCAAAGATTCAAGTGCTAATAATGCAGTATCTGCAGTTTCGGGTTTAATAAAAGGTGGTTCTAACGGAACATCATTGTCGAAAGACGATATTATAAACGGATTGAAACAGGCTTTGGAATTAGGTGCTAATAATAGTGTTACCAAACTTTCTACTTTGGATGGTTATTTTAAAAATAATGCTATAAAAATATTAATGCCGCCCGAAGCACAAAAAGTTGAAAAAACTTTACGTGACATGGGATTGGGGAATGAAATTGATAATGCTGTATTAGCTATGAATAGAGCGGCTGAAGATGCTGCTAAAAGTGCTGCTCCCATTTTTGTGAATGCAATTAAAGGAATGACTATTCAAGATGGAATGCAATTACTGCAGGGCGGTGATTCTGCGGCTACACATTATTTACGCGAAAAAACAACTGCTTCTTTAACAACTGCTTTCAAACCTATCGTGGCACAATCATTAGAGAAAGTAGATGCAACCAAATATTGGAATTCTGTTTTTTCAACTTATAATAAAGTTCCTTTTGTTAAAAAAATTAATCCTGATTTAACAAGTTATGTAACTGAAAAAGCATTAAATGGTTTATTTTTTCAGGTAGCTCAAGAAGAACAAAAAATTAGAAAGGATCCGTTAGCAAGAACTACTGATTTGCTTAAAAAAGTTTTTGC
>NZ_JBMFQT010000040.1:0-3758 GCF_049968455.1 Hydrotalea sp.
GTTGTAGCATAAATCTTCGGTTAATCCGTTGTTTTGATACCGTGTGAAAAAATTCGTTTTATCGGCCTTATCCTCTTCAAAATAGAGAAAGAATGCTTTTAACGCATTTTCCAATGCTTTTTGCTGATAGTCAAAAAGAGTTTTTGAAGAAGAAAATTTTTCAAAATCAACGCCCAACCAATCGACAGGAATGTTGTCCAAATTAAAATTTTCTACAATGGTTTGTAAGTATAGTTTCATAATCACTCCCACCAGATTAAGGGTTTTATTAGTTTATAATCTAAAATTTATGTTTTTTAGCATATCATATAAATCACAACATTCAACACCAAACTCTTGACAAACATTAGGGATTTGTATCTTATTCTTTTTGTTGAATTTAGTTTTTCAAAAGTTAGAATAGTATAATTAGATTTATCTATTAAAGCAAAAGCAATTAACCATGGATCCGCTTAGCGTTTCGTGCTTTATTCTTTTCTTTTCATCAAAAGTTATTAAAGCGTTTTATAAACCAGTTCTTTATTACTTGTGTCAAAATCGCATAAGAAGTCAAAATAACTATCAGAAAAGGGAAATATATCCAAGGTAATGCTGTCATGCCAAGCATTGAAGCTACCGGAGTATAAGGTATTATAATACCAATAGCCATAATTAAAGACGTTAATGCAACTACGGGGGCAGTTGCCCAACTTTGTATAAATGGAATTTTACGTGTACGTATCAGGTGAACAATAAGCGTTTGCGATAGTAAACCTTCCACAAACCACCCAGTTTGAAATAGACTTTGGCGTTCGGGAGTATTTGCTTTAAAAAAGAAGAACATCAGGGCAAAAGTGGCATAATCAAATATTGAACTTATTGGACCTATGTAAAGGATGAATTTTGACAGAAAGTTTGCATTCCATTGCTGAGGTTTGTTAATATACTCTTCATCAACTCTATCCCAAGGAATTGAAATTTGTGAAATATCATAAAGTAGGTTCTGTAAAAGCAACTGGGCTGGAAGCATAGGCAGGAAAGGTAAAAATGCACTAGCTCCTAACATGCTAAACATATTTCCAAAATTACTGCTTGCAGTCATTTTTATATACTTCAATATATTCCCAAATGTTCTTCGCCCATAAACTACACCTTTACGAAGTACATTAAGGTCGTTTTCAAGAAGAATAATATCGGCACTTTCTTTTGCAATATCGGTTGCGGTATCAACCGATATCCCGACATCTGCATCTTTAAGTGCACCGGCATCGTTTATACCATCGCCCAAAAATCCAACGGTGTGTCCTTTTAATTTGAGTACTTTTACTACCCTGCTTTTTTGAAGCGGGCTTAATTTAGCAAAAATGCTGATGTTATCAATCTTTTCGATAAGTTCTTCATCCGATATAGCTTCTAAATCACTCCCCAGCATTATGTTGTTAATGGGAATTCCTACTTCCTTGCAGATTTTTTTTGTAACAATTTCGTTATCCCCAGTTAGAACCTTTACATCAACTCCTAATTCATGTAACCTTTTAATCGCTTCATTTGCCGAAGGCTTTGCAGGGTCGAGAAAACCAATTAGCCCTACTACAACAAGGTTGTTCTCATCGGCAACAGTATAATTTAATGCCCTTGGCTCAAATTCCCGAACGGCAAGCAATAGAACTCTCATCCCATCCTCATTCATTTTTTGTGCTTCTTTTAAGATGAGTTTTCTGGTATTGTCATCGAGGGGGATTATCTCATCTGTAAAAATCTGAAGTTGCTTATCCTCGCCCGGGTCAAAGGCATGAGTAGATATTTCTAACAATTCTTCTACAGCCCCTTTGCAAATTAACAGGTGGTTACCATCTGTTTTCTTTAAAATAACAGACAATCGCCTGCGCTGAAAATCAAAAGGAATCTCATCTATTTTCTCAAAATCCCTTTCTACTTTAAGTTTTTCATTTAGTTCGGCATGTGAGAGGATTGCATTGTCGAGTAAGCTCTTAACTCCTGTTTGATGATAACTGTTAAGATAAGCCCAGCTCAATACTTCATCATCATCAAAACCTTTAATATTGATATGTCTTTCTAAAACGATCTTATCAATGGTGAGTGTACCTGTTTTGTCCGTGCATAAAATATCCATAGCACCAATATTTTGTATAGCATTAAGGCGTTTGACAATTACTTTGTATTTGCTCATATTTACCGCCCCTTTTGCCAGATTCGCCGTAACAATCATTGGCAGCATTTCGGGTGTAAATCCTACTGCAACTGCAATGGCAAACAACAAGGCTTCAAACCAATCGCCCTTTACCAAACCGTTTATTACAAAAATTAAAGGAGCCATCACCAACATAAACCGGATAAGCATCCAGCTTATTTTGTTTATTCCTTTATCAAAACTTGTTTCTACAAGTTTGCCAGTTACCGACTTGCTTATTTCGCCAAAATAGGTATTGGAACCAGTTACTATTGCAACAACTAAAGCAGTGCCACTTACCACATTGGTACCCATAAAGCAAATATTGGGTAACTCGAACACAGATAATTGTTTCCCGTTTTTAATAACGTTGTCTGTTTTTTCAACCGGCATGGATTCTCCGGTGAGTACAGATTGGTCAACAAATAAATCTTTTGATTGAATTACCCTGCAATCGGCTGGTATCATATCGCCGGCAGATAAATGAATAATATCACCCGGAACAATTTCTTCAAAATTGATTTCAGTCCGGCCAGTTTCTTTGCGAATAACAGTGGTCGTGTTGGTTACAAGATTTTTTAACTTTTCTGCTGCCTGGTTACTTCTAAATTCCTGAATAAATCGCAGTATGGCACTTATAAAAACCATTATTGAAACAACAATAATGGTTTTATAATCCCTTTCTTCGGGAGTAACCATCCAAACATCAATTATAAATGATACGATGGCAATAATAATCAATACGCCAATAAAAGGATTGATAAACGCGGACAACAACTGTTTAATCCACGAAGGGGCTTTTTCGTGTTGAATCCTATTCAATCCAAACTGTTTGCGTTTTTGTTTAACGGACTCCTCATCTAATCCTAAAAGAGAAGTGCCATAGGTGTTTAAAACCTCTTCTTTTGTTAGTGCTGAGACGCTTTTTAATTTTTCGCCAGCACCGTTTAAATTATTATTGGTGTTTTGGAAAACTGTTTTTTTTAAATTTTCCTTTAATTGTCTTACCATGTATTATACCTCAATATTGAAATTCAACAGAAAGCACAATCAAAGATGATCTACTATTGAATTTGGTTCATTAATAATTTTATTCTACTACGATATGGGTCATCATTCATATTATCATATTTTAAAATATGTCGAGCAAAAGTAATCATTTTATTCTAAGTGCCATTTTTTTTCTTAGCATGAATGCTAACGTATTCGGGCTATACGAAGTCCCGAAGGGATTTGGGCGAATGAAATGAGCCGTATAGCCCGTGTTATGTGCCCCGAACGAAGTGATGGCGAGGCACGAAGTGCCGAAGAGTTTGAAAACCTGCCGTCCCGACAAGTCGGGATGTTGTTGTCGTAGTTTTTTCTTGTTTTCTGTCATTCAATTCTCTCATAAATGGCTGTGTTCCGATTTTTATATTTTTTTGCAAACTCTTCAAAATTGTTAAACCAGTATCTTTTGTAATTATCCAAAACATTGGCTATTCCTCCGCTTGGTTTAAGCAGTAGATTTGTGTTTATGGTAAATCCGTTGTATGAAAACTCTTTGTTTTCTTTTTGTCCATTCTTTTCAATCTCAAATATCCTTGAA
>NZ_JBMFQT010000041.1:0-3668 GCF_049968455.1 Hydrotalea sp.
TGAAATTCAAAACACAGGTTTTGAATTTAGTATTACCAGCAGAAATATTATTAAGAAAAATTTTACTTGGACTACTAACGTTATTTTCACGCATTATAACAATAAAGTGGTTTCTTTAAATGGCTTTCCTGCATTAATTGGTAATGTTTCTACCGGTTTTGGGCCGCAAATACCGGCTACTTATACCCAAGTGGGTGGCCCAATAGGCGAATTTTATGGTTACAAAGTATTGGGTATTATCAAAACACAAGATCAGTTAAATTATTTGGCCCAACATCCACAAAATGTGATTGGACAGCAACAGCAAATTAGTAGCGATCGTTCACAAACCAATACAATTTATTTGGGTGATATTTTGTATGATGGTAATGATGGCAAAGGCGGCCCCAATAAGCAGTATGCTTTAGGTAGTCCTAACCCCGATTTTACTTACAGTATTACCAACAATTTTACTTATAAAGATTTTGATTTATCTATATTTTTAGTGGGTTCACAAGGAGGCAAAATATTGAATGCTGTATCCTTCCAAACCATGGGCATGTATAGCTTGTATATGAATCAAAGAGCAGATGTGGCCAATTTCTGGACACCCAATAATCCTAATTCTAATATACCTGCACCTCGTTCTGGTTTTGGTAACAATAATTTAGTAATGTCTGATCGCTTTTTAGAAAATGCTTCTTACTTACGAATACAAAATGTAAGAATTGGGTATACTTTACCTCAACAGTGGGCTACCAAAATAAAAATGACTCGATTAAAAGCATATGTCAGTGGTCAAAATTTATTTGTCATAACCAAATACAGTGGATTAGATCCTGAAATAGGTTCATTAAATCAAAACCCCATTTTACAGAATATAGATTATGGCCGATACCCTACACCACGTACTATAACGTTTGGAGTAAATGCCGAGTTTTAATTCAATAACACATTAAGTAATGAATAACATGAAAACAAAATATTTATTTCATTTAATACTTGTTGTCGGGCTATTTGTCACAGGTTGTAAAAAAGATTTTTTTAATCGTCCGCCCGAAAACGCATCAACTGTTGGTACTTACTATCAAACTACCGATCAGGTTCAATCAAGCACCAATATTTTATATGCCGCTCCTTGGTTTGGATTAAATGGTAAAGCGTTTTTAGCCATTGGCGATTTACAAGCCGGTAATGCTATTTGTTATGCAGGTACCGATGGTGCATTTGATGCATTTGGTGCATTTGGTGCTAGTAATGCTACGCAAACAGTTATGAGTGCCTGGAACTCATTGTTTACAGTTGTTGCACAAGCGAATGCTTTACTAAATAATTTACCTAATGCTGTTCCTGCATCTGTTCCTTCAGCTGTTGTAAACAATGCATTAGGTGAGGCTCGTTTAATGAGGGCTACAGCTTATTTTTATTTAACACGTTTATTTGGTAATGTACCTATTATTACCGACCCATCTCCTTATGTAGGTAGCTTTTCAACTGTGCGCACCAATCCGGTTACCGATGTGTATAAATTTATTACTATGGACTTGCAATTTGCTGAAGCAAACTGTACACCAGGAGTAGCTTCGACAGGTCATGTATCCAGTGCGTCAGCATCAGGATTATTGGCAAAAGTCTATTTATATCAACAGAAATATGATAGCGCATTAATTGAGGTGCAAAAAGTAATTAATAGTGGTGAATTTGGTTTAGTAGGATTGGATGTGCCGGGTAGCTATACACAAATGTTTGAACTGGCAGGCAATAATAATAAAGAATCGATGATTGCATTGCAATGGACATCTAACGGTGGTTATGGTTTTGGTAATCAACTTCAATCCGTAATTGCTCCAAATACAAATATTACGGGAACGGGTGATGGATGGGGTGAGTTAGGACCAAGTCTTGATTTACAAAATGCATTTAAAAATGCCGGCGATTCAATAAGGCGACATGGATGTATTATGGTAGATGGTGATTTTTATCCTGAACTTCAGAAAAAGATAGGTGGTTATTATGTACATAGAATTGATAGGGGTATGGGTGCAGTGAATGCTCAGGGTTCTGGTGCAGGTATGAAAAAGTATGTGGTAGGTACCCCTGATGATAATGGAGGATTAAGTGCATTTCAAGCAACATCAAACAATACCTACCTCTTGCGTTATGCCGACGTTTTATTAATTGGTGCTGAAGCAATTTTAGGAAAATCTGGCGGAGTACAACCCGGACAAGGTATTGACACGAATGCTGTGTCAACTGATCCGGTAGCCTTAGGTTATTTAAATAAAGTGCGTCAAAGAGCCGGATTACCAGCACTTACAAGTTTTACTTATAAACAATTATTAACCGAAAGAAGATTAGAATTTGCCATTGAAGGTGATTATTGGTACGATTTACAGCGAATTGACGGATTTAATAATCCTCACCATCCTGTGGCTACTGCAATTATAAATGCTCAGGATAGACGTACAGTAAATGTAGATGGCAATACCGGGCAAATTACAAGTTATAATCCTGGTAGAAGTTTCATACTAACCGATGCCAATTTTGTATTGCCTTATCCGGCTACAGAAACCGCTGCCAATCCATCTTTGTTAATGCCACCGGTTCCCTATAAATTTTAAACTTTTAGAAAATAGCATATGAAAACAAAAAAAATATATATCCAAAAATCTCATATTGCTTTTGCTGGTTTAATGCTATTAATGTTATCATTAATGGTTTCCTGCAGAAAATATGATAGCTTAGGCTTTACTCCTGGTACAGGTAAACCTACTATAACGTCAGTACATACCTGGAGTAAAACTGATACTACAACCACTTATGATACCACTATTAGTTATGATGCTTCTGGAAATGTTATTAAGACACCTGTAGCACGTACCAATAAAGTTGGTCCATTTGATTCTTTAACAACCGCAGGTAATTTGGGTAATTATTACATAATTTATGGAACCAATTTGGGTAGTGCCGTTTCAGTAACATTTAACGGCTATACTGCTTATTTCAATCGTGCTTTAATGACAGACCAATCTATTATCGTGCAAGTTCCTTCTAAAACCCCCTACTTACCACCATTAGCGAATGATAGTTTAGTTGTTAACACATTATATGGTAAAGCTTCTTATAAATTTACCATTTTAGCACCACCACCTACTCCTTCTGGTTATTCCAATTATGATTTTTATGCGGGTTCACAAATTACTTTGAGTGGTGTTGGTTTTGCTTCGATTACCGGTGTAACGCTTGGTGATGTGAATGGAAATACTGCTAACGTCACAATTGTGAATCAAAATGACTCCGTAATGACTTTGCAGTTCCCCTCTACCTCAATTAATCGTGGTTACTTAACATTTACCTACAATCCTGGTGGAACTGCACAAACCTTAATAGATAAGCAGGAGTTAATTGACATTGATAATGCCTATCAAATTTTTACAGATGATTTCCAAAATGGATGGTCTGACGGTTCTTGGGCTTCGCCTTCCGGTAAATCAACTAATGCTGCTAAAACCGGTAATGCTTCATTCATTGCGTCTTACCCGGCCGGAGGTTGGAAAATAGAGGGCTTCTCCAATTGGTGGCCAAGTTTGCCATACGATCCATCATACACTTATTTAGTATTCTGGGTTAAAGGGGGTACCGTTAGTCATACTTTAAATATTGAAACCAATACTTCTTCTGCAGGATAT
>NZ_JBMFQT010000042.1:0-3627 GCF_049968455.1 Hydrotalea sp.
ATGCGTCGCATTCCTTATTTAGCTCGGCATATTATTACAGCAACACATGGGCAACCATTTTAGTATTGCTTTGTTAAATAGTTTGTAAGGAAAAAGATTAGTTTATGAAAGGAATCATTTTGTTGATTATTTGCTTCATGCTTTTCATACAAGTGAAAGCTCAAATGCTTCACCCGGATGATGAAGCTTCCAACATTCATTTTACCATTAAAAATTTTGGCATTAATACCTTAGGAACATTAAAGGGATTACAGGGGGAAATGATTATTAACGAGCAAGACTGCACTAAAGATTATTTTAATGTAACTGTTGAAGTGGCTACTGTGAATACGGGAATAACTGCAAGAGATCATCATTTGCGCTCAAGTGATTATTTTGATGTAGAAAAGTTTCCAAAAATTCAGTTTACATCAACTAACATATACAAGAACACAGCTGATGGTATGTGTTGGGTTACAGGTAAGTTAGTGATAAAAGGAATTTCTAAAACAATTAATTTTTCATTTAAAGTTGAACCTACGTCAATTGGATATCGTTTGCAAGGTCAGTTCACAATTAATCGATTAGATTTTGGAGTAGGTTCTTCAAGTTGGGTTTTAGCGAATACAGTATTAGTGCAATTAAATGTATTGGCGGTTAAGTGACGCAGTAAATTTTTTAAATAAACATTTTTGTGCCAAAGTCGGTATAGGTTTCCCTGAATTCTTTAGGCGTGCATTGTTTTCTTTTTTTAAAGGCACGATTAAAATTACTCATATTGTTATAGCCACATTTATCGGCAATTTCATTAATACTTAAAGTTGTTTCTATTAGTAGTCGGGCAGCATGCCCAATTCTAATTTCGTTTAAGGTATTGATAAAGGTTTGGCCTGTTCTGTTTTTAAAAAATCTACTGAATGATACTTCAGTCATTGCGGCTATATTGGCAATATCTGCAAGATTAATTTGTTGATGAAAATGATTATTCAAATACTCCATTACAGCCTCTAAACGGGAATTGCCATATGTATTTGTTTTTATTTTATGCAGGTTGTTATTTGAAGCCAAAAGCCGATAATTTTTAGAAGTTGATAATTGGTGCAGAATGGTAAACAATTCTAAAACTGACTCAAATCCTTTTTTTTGTGGTAGTTTTAAAAGCAATGGTTTTACTGTTGCAGCAGTTTGTTTTGAAAATAAGACACCACGTGCGGAAAGTTGTAAAATGTTTTTAATATAGCTGAGTTGATTACGTTTTAGTAAATTATCGTCGAATAAATCGGGATGAAATTGGATTGTTATTTCAGCAATTTCTTGACTATTACATTCATGATTGAACCAGCCGTGTTGTAAATTCGAACCAATTAGAATCAATTCAAGGTTATCTGTTTCTCCCATATGATCACCTATAAGTCTTCTTGCTTTAGGTGCATTCATGATAAAATTTAACTCAATTTCTTCATGATAGTGCAAAGGAAAATCAATGGATTGCTTTTCTCTTGCAAAAATCGTAAAGCAATCATTTTGTGTTAGGGGAATATTTTCTTTTAAAATTTTAGCTGGATTATGCATGTAACCGATTTAAATTTTTCCTAGACAATTCAACTTTTAAAACGCTGCTTTGGGTATAAAATTATTCAATTTGTGTTAAAAAAGTATTGTTTTCAAATAACCTTGATATATGTCAAAGCATCTATTTTACGCCACTTATTTTATACAGTTACAAAAAATTGCTAAATATTTCTCATAAAATGATAAAAAAGTATTTAAATATGCAATCGGTTGCATTTAATTTTGGCAAAACGAATTACTATATGAAAAAAACGAAGCTGCTTTCATTTTTTTGCGTAGTAATGTGCTTACTGTTGAGTTATGTAGCACATGCGCAAACACGAAAAATTTCCGGAACAGTTGCCGATGATAAAGGCGCTCTGTTAGATGGTGTTACCATAATGGTAAAGGATTCGAAAATTAGAACTACCACCAATTCAAATGGTGTATTTTCTATTAATGTTCCAAACGATAAACATGTGTTGGTTTTTTCCTATGTTGGGTTAAAAACACAAGAAGTAAATGTTAATGGGAAAGAGCGTGTTAATGTGGTTTTGAAGCCATCTTCCTCAGATTTAAATGATGTTGTAGTAATTGGTTACGGTACGCAGCGTAAACAAGACGTTAATGGAGCCATTGCTACAGTTAGTTCAAAACAAATTGCAGATATTCCTCAACCATCTGTTGATCAAATGTTGCAAGGCCGTGCTTCGGGCGTTACGGTAACACAAAACTCTGGTCAACCGGGTGCAGCTGTTTCTGTTCGGATTAGAGGTATTACTTCATTTAGTGGTTCAGAGCCTTTGTATGTTGTTGATGGTGTTGCTATTGATGGAAATGCCCCTTCTCAGGCATCTTCAAACGATAAAACATTAGGTGGATTATCTCCCAGTGAGCAAGAACAAAAACCTAGTGTACTGGCTAGTATTAATCCGAATGATATTGAATCAATTGATATATTAAAAGATGCTTCTGCCACCGCTATTTATGGAAGCCGAGGTGCAAATGGAGTAGTTATTATTACTACTAAAAAAGGCAAGTATGGTGAAGCTCATTTAAATTATGATGCCTATTATGGTTTTCAAGAACAAGGCAAATTTTTAAAAATGATGGATTTGCCGCAATATGCCAAGTTTGAGAATACTTTAGCTGATTTATATGGGTTAACAAGGAGAGTAGATTTTGCCGATCCAAGCAAGTTGGGCCCGGGTACCAATTGGCAAAATGCTATTTTTAGGAGAGCTCCTTTAATTAGCCATACCTTATCTGCATCAGGATCAAATGGGAAAACCGACTACTATATTTCAGGGGGCTACTTTCAACAAAAGGGTACTGTTATAGGTTCTGATTACAATAGATTTGCTTTTCATACTACTATTAATTCCCAAGTAAAAGATTGGTTGAAAATGGGTACCAGTATTACTGCTAACCAAAACAAAGCGAATATTGGTTTAGGTAATTCGTATGGTATTATTTATAATGCATTGTTACAAGCTCCGGATGTTGCAGTATATAATGCTGATGGTAGTTTTTCCGGCCCTGCTGTTGTAAATGGTATAATACAAGGTGGGCAAAATCCTGTTCAGCAAGCATTAAGTATTACAAACTATCTAATTCGTAGTAATATACAAGGTAGGGTGTATGGTGATATTAAATTTAATAAAGACTTTACCCTACACTCAGAACTAAATGGGAGTTTTAACTGGGGTCAAGCAAAAATTTTCCGACCCACCTATTCATATGGTGCAACAGGAAGTGCACCTGCTTTTGTTAATACGCAAGCTGTATTATTAGAGAATAACAATTTCGATCATTATTGGAGTTGGTTGGAACATTTAAATTATAATCACACTTTTGGTACCAAACATTTTGTACAGGCATTGTTTGGCCACGAAGTATGGGAATCAGCTTATGATGGAATTGTGGCAAGTACAAAAGGATTTACTGCAGGAAATGCAGTTCAAACTTTAAATCTGGGTACGCAAACTTCTAACACTTTAGATGAGCCAAAAGGAAGTACATCAATGGAATCATGGTTAGTTAGGGTAATCTATACTTTTAATAATAAATATAGTATTACGGCAACTAATCGTCGCG
>NZ_JBMFQT010000043.1:0-3597 GCF_049968455.1 Hydrotalea sp.
TGCTTGCAACCGGAAGTACAAACCCTGCAGGACGTAGAGTATGAAATTATTGTAACCGATGATAGTGTGGGAGTTGGTGCGGCTACTATGATAGCCGAACAATTTCCCCGGGTACAATGGGTAGCCGGCCCGCGCCGCGGACCGGCCGCCAACCGCAACAACGGGGCCCGATTGGCGAAAGGAGCATGGCTGGTGTTTTTGGATGATGATTGTGAACCGGATAGTGAATTATTAGAGGCTTATGAAAAAGCGATTTTGACTCAAAATAGTTGTTGGGTTTTTGAAGGGTGTATCTATTCTACAGAAGAAATGGATCCTTTATTAATAGCACCGGTTAATTTGACGGGAGGATATTTGTGGTCATGTAATTTTTTGATTAAAAGGGATATTTTTTTTGAAATTGGTCTTTTCGATGAAAATTTTAGGTATCCAAACTTGGAAGACAATGATTTGCGAGAAAGGATTAAACTTCAAAATTTAGCGATCCATTTTGTGAAAACTGCAAAAGTTTTTCATGCACCTAGACAAATGCCCAAACCAAAGCAATTTGCAAGATATCATGAAAGTTGGTTATATTTTTATCATAAATATCATCAAAAAAAAACCATAAAAGATCTTTTAGTAACTATTATCAAAACAAGATTAGTTAATATTAAAGCTAAAAAGAAAAGTTTTAAATCAGTACAAGCGGTATGGTATTTAATGCTTGAAATAGTTTATACAGTTTGGGAAAGCAGAAAATGGGATATTGTATCAAAAAAAGTCAAATGAATTCAATTAAAGCTCGAATAAAAATTTTATTACTCAAACTGCGTCTATTTCATGTTAACGTGAAAAGATTGGATGCTTGGACATATTTAGGTCGTTATACAATTTTAAAAACGGACAAGACAAGTTGTATTTATTTGAACGAGCACATTAGTATTAATAATTATGTGTCTTTGTTTGCGGAAGATCACGCTGATATTATTTTTGGGAAAAGGGTGTATATTGGAGATTATACTACAATACGTGCTTCAAGAGCCAAAGTGGAAATTGGTTCTAATACTATGTTAGCACAAGGTGTTCAACTCATTTCTACTAATCATGCATTTAGCAATCGACATCAATTGATTCATGAGCAAGACATTGATACCCTCAAAATTGGGATAAAGATTGGTAATGATTGTTGGTTGGGGGCCGGTTCAATTGTGCTGCCAGGTGTTACTATTGGGGATGGAGCAGTAATAGGTGCGCATGCCGTTGTTACAAAAAATATACCTGAATATGCAATAGCAGTAGGGAATCCTGCCAAAGTAATCAAATTCAGAAATTAAGCTTCATGAAAATTATACACTTATCTAGTGTAGATCCTAATCCTAATTCCGGAATGGGGAGGGTAAGTTACTATTGGCAGCAGGCTTTAACAGCAGAAGGCTATCAATTTTTGCATATAGGATTAAAAGAAATTGCTGCCAATCGGAAAATTCATCCTTTATGGCAAGGATGGTATTTCAGGCAGTACTTACTAAAAAATAATATTCAAGCGGATATTATCATGGCACATGAGCCCTTGTGTGGGTGGTTGCCCTTGAAAAAGACTCCATTGATTAGTTTCAGTCATGGTATTGAAGAAAGAGCATGGCTAATACAACAACAGTTCGGTATTCTAAAAAAAGGGAGATGGGGCGCTGTATTGCCTATACAGCTTCGTTTTTACTCCAATAACCTGGGTTTTAAAAAGGCTGCCAAGATTTTAGTCCTCAATAAGGCCGATTACCAGTATTTAATTGAAGAAAAAAAAGTTCACGCACATAAAATTGCCTTAATTAAAAATGGTTATACCCCGATGTTTATTGGGGAGAATATGGTTTTACCCAATAAAATAGTTTTTTTGTTCAATGGTTCCTGGATACCCAGAAAAGGGAATCAATTACTCGTAGCTGTATTTAATGAAATTTTAGCAGCCTTCCCACAGGCAGTTCTTAGAATAGCAGGCACGGGTTTAAAACCTGAGGTATTAAAAGCTTTCTTCGAACAAAAAGTTTTCAATCAAATAGAGGTTATTTCAAATTTCGATGCGGATTCTGAAAAAAATATTTATCAAGGCGCAGCATTTTTTGTTTTGCCCTCTTATTTAGAAGGCCAATCATTGGCTTTGAACCAAGCCATGGCCATGGGCCTTTGTCCTATTGTAAGCAATAACAGTGGTCAAATAGACATGATTCAGCATAAAGTAAATGGATTAGTTTTTGAAACCGGCGATGTAGCTTCCCTGAAATCAACCATTATTTGGGCTATTCATCATTTTGAAGAAGCTTTACAATTAGGGAAAATGGCTCAACAATCAATAGCTCCCTATACATGGGAAAATGCTGCTAATAAAATAGTAGCGATTTGTAAATCTATAAACTAAACAAAACAAGCGGTATAAAGCATGCAAGAAAAAGAATTATATAATAACTGGCATGAACAAAGAGGAAGTACTGAAACAGACAATCATGTATTGAATGATCCTTGGTACCAAACAGTGATGAGGTTATTGCCTGATTTATCGCATAAAAAAGTGTTGGAAATAGGGGCGGGCAGAGGCGCTTTTGCGATTTGGATGGCCCAACAATATCCATCCGCTTCAATTATAGCAACTGATTTTTCTGAAAAGGCGATAGCCATCGCTCAAAATAAGATTGCGGATTCTACCCTTAAGAATTTATGTTTTGAAGTAGCCAACGCAGAAGCATTGCCGTATCCGGACAAACACTTTGATATAGTCATTTCTTGTGAAACCATGGAACATGTATTAAACCCGCAAGCTATGGCCAATGAAATCTATCGGGTATTAAAACCGGGAGGAGAATTTATGCTTACTACTGAAAATTATTTGAATGGCATGCTAATTGCTTGGCTCCATGCTTGGGTTACCAAACGACCTTTTAATTCGGGGAGTGGCATACAACCACATGAGAATTTTTTCATCTTTTCTAAAGTAGCCAATTATTTTAAAAAAGCAGGACTGCATTTGATACATACAGAAAGCAATCATTACCAATGGTTATTATTGCCTGGAGTTAATCCAGCTCGTTTATGCACCAAACAGGTTCAATCCTCTTTTTTCCAATCCATTTTTAAACCTTTTGGCCGTCATTATACTTTTATAGGCAAAAGACCCAATAGCTATTAATTAATTTAGCTAAGCAATATATTGCTCAAGAAACCAACAGCAATAGCTTGAAATGTTCATTATTAATATCGTACCACCCATTCCGGTATCTCATAGATGAATGCAAGCGTTAAAAAGTTAAACATGTTCTATAAATTAATGTTTAAATTAAAGCAGTGGAACTCTGTATTTTGGATGTCTTTAAAAAAGATATATTGGCGTATACAGGGTGTACATATTGGGGATAAAGTTTCTATCGGTAGTTTTAAAGCAATTTGGCCCCATAAAATTGTTATTGGAGATAGGTGCGTGATTGAACATGGTGTTTATTTCAAATATGATGCGCCTTATAATACCCAAAAAGCATTCTTGATAGGGAAACAGGTATTCATTGGCAGTTATTGTGAATTCAATATTAAAAGCACTATACAGATTGGCGATTATAGTATGATTGCTTC
>NZ_JBMFQT010000044.1:0-3570 GCF_049968455.1 Hydrotalea sp.
TGTTTATTGAATTTTAATTTAATCAATTATGTTGGAAGACGAATGGATGGCTACATCTGCATATTTCCATGATTCATTAAACATAGATTGACAAGTATTTGCTGCTGCGTTTTTTCCTTGCAGTTTTAAAGCATTGTATAAACCAATTAATGCCCATCCATTTTTTTTCCAGGTCTCCAAATCTTTTTGATAAACTAATTCTGCTTCTTGATGATTTCCAGCTTTAAGCAATGCAGCACCCAAATGATGCCTTATTGAAAAAAACCAATCGGGTGGTTCATTGTAATTTAAATTATCTTCATTATCAACAGCTTGCTTTAGTAGTACTATGGCCTGATTCAGGTTGTTTTGTTTGGCAGCTATACCAGCTGCTAATACTTGTTGCGCAATTTGAACAAGATCATTCGTGGTGTTAATATTCCAAATGGTAATTTTAGTAAGCATGGTGTCTGATGCTAAGGCGTTTAATTGTTGTAATTCAGCATTTGCTAAGGGTACTTGTTTTTTTCCTAAATATGCCATCCCTTTTGCAAAATGCCAAATAGCATTTGGGTATGTTAACTCTTTGGGGGGTGGATTAAGTGCTAAAATAGTATCCCACATAGATAATTTTACTGCTACATAATAAGGAATGGAATAGTAATGCTGTAAAGTTCCCCACTCAGTTAAATGCATAATTTCTTTTGCAGTATGTTCTTGAAGTTGAAGCGCTGTTCGCCATGCCAAAGCTGTATTTCCCTCAAGTGTTGCGGTAGCTACTAAAAAATGATAATTATGCGGATAATAACTTAGGGGGTATATACCTTGAGCATGGCAGGTTGTGGTATAAATACTATCGGCTTCAATGGCCTTAAGGTTAGCTATTGATCCTAAATGGTAATCTCCGGTATTAATATAAATATGTGAGGGCATGTGTAAAAGATGCCCTGCAGCAGGAACCAAAGTATTGAGTAAATGTGCACTCTTTAAAGCTTTTTCTGGTGTGGCCGATGTTTCCAATGAATGAATATAAAAATGATGTGCCCCCGCATGTGTAGGATTGTTTTTTAGAATGCCTTGTAAAATGTCCACCAACTCGTAGGTCCATTCTTTTGGTTTTTTTGTTTTTTTATCATACAAGTCCCACGGGTGCATATCCATAATGGCTTCAGCATATAATGTGCCAATATCAGGATCATTAGGGTATTGTTTGTATACGTGTTGCATAGCTAAGGCATAGGCTTTGTCTAATGCACTTCTATCCGATGACGGCTGTTGAATGTATCGGGTAGAAAGTGCGTGAATCAAAGCCTTTTCTTTTGGTGTACATTTTTGTGCATGCTTTTGTGCTTGTAGGGTTGCATCATAAGCTCTTTGAAAATTATCAGCTTCCATACCTCCATTATAATTGGGTCCTAGCACATAAGCAAATCCCCAATAGGCCATGGCGCAGGTTGTATCTAAACGAATGGCTTGATAGAATGATCTTGCAGCTTCTGCATGATTAAAACCGTATGCAAGCATCATACCCTGATTGAAGTAATATTGTGCTTCTTGATTGGAAGTTGTAATATTAAAATGTATACCATCTAGCCCATTAAATTTTGGAGCTTTACTGTTTTTACTATACCAGTTTTTGTCGCTAGTAATACTGCTAAAGCAACCTACAATTGGGGCGTTTTTTTTCTTCGTTTCTTTAGTTTGATTATTACACGATAACAGTAAAATTATTGCAAAGAAATAGCTGATATTTATTTTCATAAGCACTATGTTATTATTCATCTGTTTAATAATGTTATTATTCGATGATTTAACATAGGTAAGAGGTAATTACAAAATAGTGATTGTATTTTATGTTTTATAATTATAAATGAGATTTAACATATAAATTGTTAATGATTATCTTATTGGCTGTATCTCAGCCTATTACTATCATCCTCCAAAACAACATTCCTATTTCTAGCAGCTTGTAGTTTCAATTTTCCAAATTGATAGGTGTAGTTGAGGTTAAAAGTTATCCAGAAATATCTTATGAATATATCACTTACCAAATTTTTATCGGGAAAATTATTATATGCATTAAAGTTATTGGAATTAAGAAGATTATTCCCCGAAATGGATAATACAATTTTTTCAGTATTATCCTAAAACTAAATTTATATTAAATGGCATAACATTCAATACTATTTATACTCCGTGGCAAGGTGATTTAAGATCAAAGCATTAATGCTTAATACGACTGAATAAATGTTGATTACATTTTAGTAGAAAGTTTTTAATTGTAAATAAAAGTAAAAGAGGCTGCTAATATTTGAAAGCAGCCTCTTTTAGTATAAATATTCTTCAATAGTTAATAATTATTCACCACCGTCAATGCGTACTGGGTAACTGTAAGTATCACCATAACCCGGATAAATACCATCGAAACGAACGGTACCACTATTGGATGAGTTTGATAATGCAGCTTTTAAATCATCAATTGTATTTACTTCAATACCATTTACGGAAGTAATAATAAAGCCTTCCTGAATGCGCGATTTTTGAATGGCACCACCTGGTTGTATTTTCTTAACCAAAACTCCACCATTCACATTATTAGCTGTGGCAGTTTTTTTATCAATGTTAGCTAATTCAGCTCCAAGCCGGTCCATAACACTAGATACTTTAACAATATTAGTATTGCCTACTTTATTTTTAAGAATAACGGATACGGTTTTCTGTTCTCCATTTCTTATAAAGCCTATAAGAACTTTATCGCCGGGTTTGTAACGAGCTATTTGTTCTACCATTTCGGGTCCAGTTGTTACATTAACACCGTTAATGCTGGTAATTATATCCCCTTTTTTAATACCGGCTTCAGCAGCAGCGCCACCTGAAGGTACATCCATTACATAAATACCATTCGTAACATCTTTAATACCTTCTGCTTTTTTCTGATCTTCAGATAAGCCTTCTCTTGGGTATGAAATTCCTAAATAGGCACGCTGTACGGTTCCGTATTTAATAATATCGCTCACTACTTTTTTTACAATATTTACGGGTATTGCATAAGAATATCCAGCATATGAACCGGTTGGTGAAGCAATGGCAGAGTTAATGCCAATTAATTCGCCACGGGTATTAATTAAAGCACCGCCACTATTTCCCGGGTTAACTGCAGCATCTGTTTGAATAAAAGATTCAATGGGGGCAGAGCTTTGGCGAGCATTAATACCAATGTTTCTGGCTTTAGCGCTTATGATGCCTGCTGTTACAGTTACATCTAATGTTAAAGGATAACCAATTGCTAATACCCATTGTCCTAATTTAGCATCATCACTGTTGCCGTATACTAAATAAGGTAAACCTTTGGCATCAATCTTTAGTACAGCAATGTCACTGCTGGGGTCTGTACCAACCACAGATGCTTTATATGTTTTGCCGTTGGGTAAAGTTATATTAATTTCATCAGCACCATCTACCACATGGTTATTGGTAACAATATAGCCATCTTCACTAATAATTACCCCACTGCCACTTGCTCGTTGTTCGGGAATAATTCGTGGCCCCATTCCACCAAAAAGATCACCAAACATATTGTCACCAAAAAAG
>NZ_JBMFQT010000045.1:0-3504 GCF_049968455.1 Hydrotalea sp.
GGGCAACAACAATTGCAGCCCGAAAATAAGATTGCCCACAGTGGTAGAGGTAAACACCCACTTGCGCAATACCCCACTTAAGGTGGTAAAGAAAAAACAAAATAAAAAGGTTTGGATTAAGCGGCGATTACCCATTACGTTGAGGGTTTTGTGAAATAAGGAAGGCCATTGACACAACTTTGTTCATTTCAATCATTTAATTTCATCATTGGTTAGTAATATAATCAAGAACTTCCTCAAGAATTAGCCTTTTGTATAATGTGGTAAAAGTACTCCAATACCTAACCCATTTTGTTCGGTATCTTCAATAATCTCTATTGCATTTTTTTCAAGGGCTTTCAAATCATTCCAAAAAAAAGGTACTTCCCCTACCCACATATTTGATATTTCACCATAGCGAATAAAACTATCCGGTACAATATCATGAAATGCAAAACAAGTTTCATCACCCAATAATTGTTTATACCCTTCGTAATCTGCTTTCACCCCCTCATACCTGTGGTCTCCATCTATAAAGATTAAGCATTTGTTATATCCACGTATAATTTTTTTTACTTTTTCAATTATTAGTGGATCATAAGAACTTCCGTTGATGCAATTCACCCGTTTGCCTTTTAAGTAAAAATGAATTTGTGTAGTATTTTTTACGTACAAATCAATTCCAATAACTAATTGAACAGAAGGTAAACAAGAAGCTAAAAACAAATTGTTTCCGCCATTAGCCGTGCCAATTTCCATGAGTACCTCCGGCATGAATTGCTCTTGTTCCAGCAATTTTACAAAAGAAATAATCTCAAATTTATTTTGATGCACCCCTAACAACTCATTACAAATATTCCATTTTTCTTCAATACTTTTAGCTTGCTTTAGCCATTTTCTTTTTTGATATTTTTGAAAGGAAATAATAAATAAAAGTTGTTTGATTTTATCCTTTACAATGATTATAAACTGTTTATTGTAAGTTCCTTGTCTTATCATAATTTTTTGGGATGATTTAAAATAAAGAGATGAGGATGCAGATGTTTACTTTATAGCTAATTTTTTAAGCCCACCGTAAACACTGGTATCCCTTTTTAGTAAATATAGCATCTACCGTTTGCACATCGGAAGTAGCCAAATAATTCACCGGCTCCCAACCTGAAAACTTTGGAGCAGTAGTTGGATCTTTTAATTGTACACCAAACCAACCCTTTTCTAACCGAAATATACTGTATCCATAATCCATCAAGCATTGAGCCACTTCAGATGGGTAAGATGCATGGTCTTCGAAAATGATGTGTTTAATTTTTTTATCCGATAATAATTTTTTCCCACCCATAAGTACTGAGCACTCATGACCTTCTACATCCATTTTCATCACATCTATTGATTCAACATCTGATAGTATATGATCGAGCGTTTCAGTAATAACTTTTTGTACATCAGGACCATTAGTAGGGGTTATGTGCGCTAATCCTTCGTTATCCGTGCTTTGAGGTATTTGCAAAAAAGCTTCTCCCATCCTATCAGAAAGGGCACAGGCAAAAATTTGGATATCCTTAAGAGGAAGCTGAAGAACATTTTCATTGAGATAAGGCAATACTTCCGGGTTGGGTTCAAATGCAAAAAGTCGACCCTTTTCATTCATAGCCATAGCTGCAACCCCAACAGTATATCCAATATTAGCGCCAATATCTATTACCAAATTGGCCTGTCGGCATAACCTAAACAGGACCTCGGTTAATACCAAATCATATACCCCCGATTGACTAATAGATTTACCCATTACTTTATTAGGATTAATGTGCATACGGAATCCTAAACTAGTGGTTGTATATTGCCTTTTACCCCTCCATAAAAGCCTTCTCAATAGCATTTTAGGGTTAAAATAAAATTGTGGTTTTTTAAAATCCATATAAATAGTTTTCATTGTTGATAAAATAGACTAACACTTGTTAATACCTAAAATGAATGTGTCATTATTTTTTTGAAGTAGTTGACTAAAAATTTACGGGTTTGCCATTTGCTTATGGGAATTTTGCCTTTTTTCTGTTTAAAGAACAATATTTGAGCTTCTACCCAAAGCCTTACCATGATTAATAAAGCTACCAAACGCTTAGCCTTTATTTTTCCATGTTTTTCTAATAATTTCCATCTGCTTTCATAAAACAACTGTACCCTTTTTCCATCGCGTGGAATAGAGTTGCCGCCTGTATGACAAATGACATAGTTCGGATTGTACTGCAATTTCCAATTGCTGCGATGAATGCGCATAGAAATATCATTATCGGCATCCAACACTCGAAATGCCTCATCCAAATAATTCATTGCTTCCAAACAAGCTTTACGAAAACTAACGGCACAAGAAAACGGTAGTAACCGTTTAGACCGAAAAATATCATAGGGTGCCAGGTACTTATGCAATTGTTGCCCGGCTACCAAACTCCAAATGGAAGGCTCTGTCATAAAATTGCCGCTATCCCTACCCATTTCATCTACTGTTTTAAAACCCACACAGCCCAATTCAGGTTGCTGCCGGTATTCCTTTACCAATGCCTGTACAAATGATTGCACCGGATAAGCATCCGAATCCAGTAATACCACTATTTCTCCTTTTGCTGCCCGTAAGCCACGATTTACTGTTTTGGTATAATGCTGATTTTCTAAATTTCGTAACACCTTTACTTTTTCCGGAAAATCATAGGGATTGTGTATTGGTGATGCATCATCTACCACAATAATCTCGGCAATCCATGGTTCATCATACCGCAATAAGGCCTGAATATTTCTTTGAACAAGCTCCCAGGTATTGTAATTTGGAATGACGACAGAAACGGTTAGTTCGTTATTCATTTTTATAAAACTGCTAAATAATGCGCTATATGATGCTGAAAATTCCGTGTTCGATACCACGCTAAGCCCCGTTCTGCAATTTTTTCCGGGCTTATCGCCTGCTTCATCGGCTTGTGAACCGACCAATAATGTTCACAGGCTATTAACCCATCTTCATTAGCCTGTGATGGCTTAAAACCATTCCAAACAAAAATACCATGCGAAAAATAGGCTGCCAATACTCCCGACTTCCCCAATAATGCATCGGGATACACCATAGCGCCAAAGCGAGACTGTTGTAACTCGGCACTAATTTGTTCAGGAGTTAATACCCCTAAAACCTTTATAGCAAGAGGCAACTTAGGTATTTTTCCCGCATCCATTGAAACACCAATATCCACTAGTTCAGTAATGCCCAATTGCAGCCAGTCATTGAACTGTTGACTGAATACCTCATACGTCTGCAATCGCATTGCCGGATGACCAAATACAATTAAGCGGGGTTGCTTTTGTTCCCAACTTAAAACCTGATGTGGCTCCGGTATATTGGAAAAAAGGCCGATGCAACTATTTTTTTGTCCACTATCTCGGGTAGCGGCTGCTATTAATGCAGCCATTCGCCCGTTACTACAAAAGCAGGCATCTGTTATACCATACAATGCTTGAAATATGCTTTTCTGCGCTTGATGCAAC
>NZ_JBMFQT010000046.1:0-3373 GCF_049968455.1 Hydrotalea sp.
ACTCATGGTAATATATTTTAATTGATTATCAATTTGAAATTATTTGCAATGCTGTTTGCAATACTATCCAACCATACTGCATTTACTCAACTGCCGATACGCCTGAAACTTTGTACCCGGTTGCGTTTACGGCATTCACAATGGTATCTAATTTAGTTTCAGCGGCATTGTATTCTACTGTACTGCTGGCATCTTTAAAAGCGGTTTCAAACTTTATTACTCCCGGCACTTTTGACAAAGCCAGATTAATGGTTGAACTGCAGGCTTCACAGTCCATTCCTTCAATCTTTAATTTTACGGTTCGCACAGCTGATTTATCAACATACACCACTTCCTTTTTTTCTATTTTAGGAAAGAAGATAGAGGAGTAGGAAGGGAAAGCCATTAGCAATACAGCCAAAAAAGTTACAATACCTAAAAAAGATTTGCTTTTCCAAAATGAAGGTTTGTCTTCTTCACAATCGCAGGCAATTTCATTAGCAGATCGGGGTTTTAATTTTTGATACCAGGCAAATGCTAATACCAGTACCGTTATACCAATTAAAACGGGGCGGTAAGGCTCCATCCACGAAAAAGTAGATGCAATGCCGGTAACTCCACTTATTAAAGCCAGCACCGGTGTAATACAGCATAAAGAGGCAATAAAAGCTGTTGCCAATACGGCTATCCAGGTTTTTCCGTTTGATTTTTCCTGTTTCATACAAATTGATTTTGTTGATTGAGTTGTTGAATGTATTTAAATAAACCGCGCAGCATTTTTAAATGCTCGGGCTTTAATGAATAAAAAATAGTTTGTCCTTCTTTTCTGGCCTGAATAATTCCGCCATCCTTCATTTTTCGCAGGTGTTGCGAAATGGCCGGAATACTCATACCTAAAATATCACTTAAATCGCAAGGGCATAGTTCTTTTTCTTCTTCCAATAAATATAAAATCTTTAGCCGAGCTTCATTACCTGCCAATGACAATACTCCCGATATGTTAGCAAATGCTTCCTGAGTTTGTTCTAATTTTTGTTTACATTGATTAATTTGAGCAGGATCGGCATATAAACGAATACAAATACTCATATTGTTGTTATTTTCAGTAAAACTATTTCTTTTTTTTATTATTTAAGCAAATACTTAAATAAATATTTTGTTAAATCCTGTTCAGTTCTTTAGATTTTATGATACCCAATAGTCGTTGAACGATCTATTTCCTGACAAAAGAGAAAACCGATGGCTTTTTAAACTTTATAAATCATCGTAGCATTTTCGATAAATAAATATGGAAAAACCAACCCTGCTGCCTAATTTTAAACAATGAATAAAAATAGTTGTTAATGAGGCTACTTAAAGATTTTTTCGTCATGAAGCTATTAAGATTTATTCAATTAATTGTATTGGTGTGTTTTTTAGGCGCCTGTGAGCATAAAAGTAATGTTCCTTTAATTGGTTTTGCCGATGCATTTGAAGACAAGACTATTGAACAAGCCAAAACTGGTTTTATTGCTGCATTAAAAAACAATGGTTTTGATGAGCAAAAAGGCAACATTAAAATTATTTATCGGAATGCACAAGGTAGTATTCCTACTTTAACTCAAATTATTCAGTATTATATTACGCAGCAGGTAACATTAATTGCAGCCAATGCTACATTACCAACTATTACTGCCATTCAAAATACCAAAACCATTCCGGTATTTATGATGGTAGCCGCAACACCCCAATTAATGAAATTGACCGACGCCCAAGGACATGCGCCGGCCAACTTATTTGGCGTTGGCGAAAATTTGAATTATATCGATACTTCATTTTTATTGATTCCGCAAATATTACACCCAAGCAATAACCAACCGCTTACTGTTGGAATGATATTTAATCAGTCAGAACCACAATCTGTAGAAGCTATTAAGCGCATTCAACAACTGGCAAATGCAAACCATATTAACTTAGTTTCTTTACCGGTAAACAGTAGTGCAGATGTACCGTTAGTTACTCAGTCTTTATTATCAAAACATATTGACGCATTTTTTGCCAATCCTGACAATACTATTTTCGCTTCATTTGAAAATATTGTGCAAGCCTGCAATCAACAACATGTTCCAATTTTCACAAGCGAAGCCGGTTTAGTGGCTCGTGGTGCGGTTGCTGCTTTTGGTGCGAATATTTATGATTGGGGATATCAGGCAGGTGAGCAAGCTGCCTTGTTCTTAAAACAAAAATCAACCAACGGTTTACATTGGGAAATGGTTAAAGTGCGTAACCGTGTTTATAATCCCACTGTTGCAAAAGTCTATAATTTACATTTTCCATCCGATTATAAACCCATGCAATAATGGAATTTTATTTGTCAGCTTTGGTATTGTCGCTTTGTTTAGGGGCTATGTCAATGGGAGTTTTTATTTCCATGCGCATTTTTAATATTCCCGATATTACCACCGATGGCAGCTACACATTAGGTGCAGCAGTAACCGCAGTTTTATTAGTACAACATTGGCCGGTATTTGTTGTGGTATTAATAAGCATGTTTGCCGGTTCTTTAGCTGGTATATGCACCGCTTTCATTCATACTAAATTAAAAATCGATGCCTTGTTGGCAGGCATTTTGGTAATGACTGGTTTGTATTCTATTAACTTAATCATTATGGGCCGCTCCAATATCCCTTTAATTAATTTAAATACTTTATTCGCTTACATACATGTTTTTTCACATTCTATTTATAACACATTGGCAGCCGACTTAATTATTATTGGTGCCTTTGCGTTATTGTTATGGTATATATTGTTAACTGATTTTGGCATTGCAATGCGGGCAACCGGCAACAGCTCTAGCATGACACGGTCATTAGGTATTAATAACAATAAAATGAAAATTATTGGCTTAGCTATGGCTAACGCACTTACTGCTTTAAGTGGGTCATTGGTTGCACAGTACCAAAATTTTACCGATATAAACATGGGCATTGGTATTGTTATTGTAGGCTTAGGTTCAGTATTAATTGCCGATGCACTGCGTATTTGGTTCAATATTGTGGCTATTGGTGCTCAAATTGCATTGGTAATTGCAGGCAGTTTTATTTTTCAAATGGTATTAGCTGTTACGCTTTCCTTAGGGGTTGACCCCAACATATTAAAGCTGGTAACAGCACTGTTTGTATTGCTTATTGTTGCCCTGCCAAGGGTTAAAAATGTTCTTAAACCAAATGAATAATAGGGCAATGATTCAGTTAGAGCAAGTAACAAAAATATTTAATGCCGGAAGAGTAAATGAAATTACGGCACTTAACAATGTTTCATTGCAAATTAATGAGGGGGAATTTGTAATTATTATTGGTGCCAATGGCTCAGGAAAAACAACTTTATTCAATACCATAGCAGGCAGTGTTATTCC
>NZ_JBMFQT010000047.1:0-3276 GCF_049968455.1 Hydrotalea sp.
CAACTCACTTAAAAACCTTGTGTTTGTCCTGCCATTTACATTTATTAAATCAGCATAAGGTTGAAAGCCTTGCCCTATCCCACATTCTGATCCATTGCTTATAGCTATGTTCCTGCTTTGCAACGGATAGCCCAGGTTACGCAATTCAAGCTGCCAGGCATTGTGATCGGAATTATCAATTTTGCCGTTGGATAGTGCTCTATTCATTAGCATTTGCCTGGCTGCAGGTACATCTATTAAATTCAATGCATTTTTCACTAATCTAA
Source organism: Hydrotalea sp. (assembly GCF_049968455.1). Taxonomy (NCBI): domain Bacteria; kingdom Pseudomonadati; phylum Bacteroidota; class Chitinophagia; order Chitinophagales; family Chitinophagaceae; genus Hydrotalea; species Hydrotalea sp. The sequence continues at coordinate 267 of NZ_JBMFQT010000047.1, forward strand.
TAGTGTTGTTACCCCCGAGCAAAAAAGGTATAGCAGATTGAACGAATAAGCTATTTGCATGGTGAACCAGGTGTTGATAAGCAACAGGAATATTGGCTCCCTGCTGTGGCGCATCCCAACTGATAAATAAACGCGTTTGATGATTTAACCCCCGGTTTTCCATGTCTCGCAAAGCCCAACGGCTGATAACGCCTCCCATACTCTGGCCTAATACTACATTGGGTTCTACAGAGCCATCAATAGCTTTTTGTTCATTTACCCAACGGATAACCCTTTCAAGCAACAAGGCATTGCGTTGTAAAAAGTCCGTTCCGCGGAACCAGTCAACATAAATGATGTCGTATTGTTGTGTATTGCCACGTAATAGTTGAGTTAATTGTGAAAAAGAATTTGGATTATCTAACTGGCTTATAAAAGTTCGAAAAGATGAAAATCCAAATTGTACCTCAGGTGCCAACAAATGCCCCGGATCAAAACCTTCCACAACAATCAATGGTCTTCTCAACCGCAGGTCTACATTGGCGTAATCAACCGTTATCCAGCCTTGTCCTGCCTCACCATTGTGCGCATTATCGGCAGTTAAAAATACGGGGCCGCCAGGCCTTGCAAATCCATGTACTGAAACTCCACCTGAACTCCCATATTTATTTGGTTCCAACTCAATTTGCATTTCGGTATGGCTGTATAACATGGCATTATTTGTCAGTGTTAGTTTAAAAGTCCATACTTTTCTTCCGGTATCAGCATAGCTGATATTTATAGCTTGGTCCATGGTAATAGTTCTGTAACCTGCACCATCATTAAAATCTACCGCAATGCTGCTGACTGAAGATGCATTATTAGTGAGCCATAAATTAGAAGGCAGCATTACCTGGAAGCTTTTACCGCTGTATGCATGCAAGGGCGGCGACATGGCAAAAACTGTTTCAGTTTGATATGGATTTTGCCATATACCATTCACATATCTGTCGTACAATTGATCATTGCTTACAGTTATCAAACCAGCGTTTACGGCATCATCTCTCAATCTTGAATAATTATATTACAAACCGCTTAATGTAATAATGCCGGGCTGCCGTTGCAGGTGCCAGATGCTATCCATATAATCGGGGCTGTAAAAGCCGCCTGCATTACTATGAATGGCACTCATGGCAATGGTTGTGTACATATCTCGTAGCAATCCTGCATTCACTTTATTGCTGTCGGTTAGCACCCCATTATAGCTTTTTACATCCGCAAATTCCATGGCATAATCCAGCAGCAATCCGTTGGGTACACGATTTTTTTCTACTGGTGAAAACACATAGTTCATCCGGTTGATGAATTCAGTGTTGATTTCATCCTGCGCTGACACAAAAAGAGTAAGGGCACATAAAATAATCAAAGACCAGATGCGTTTAGTTGGTTTTGGTTTCATAATGTTGGTTTTAGTGTGATGAATCGAAGATAATTACTGGGTATAGCGTACATCAAACCTTCCTTCCCTTATTTGTACTTTTTGTCCGTTTGCATTCACTGCATCAAACCAGAAAGTACCTGAAACGATTTGATTAACAGTATCCAGTTTTTTAATATTTAATTCTCCTGTTACAAAATGATTTGTTGAATATATATTTCCATTAGGATTACTATCATTATAGAAACCTACTTGTCCCCCCCCTGTCCGTTTCTTCTTACTTTTAGCAATAAAAGTCCTATGTTCATTCTTATACTATCAAATCCGAAACCTACAGTAGTGATATTTGTGGGATCTTTTTTGTTTGTTGCACCTAAGGCAAACGTATATCCTGCGGGTGTGCCACTTATAAGATATTGATAGATGCATGCAAGATTGGGTCCGGAAAAAATACTACCTCCCGGCTTAAACGCCTCTCCATTCACTAAGCAGCCAAAAGTATTGGCGCCGGTTTGTGTTTCGGGTGGTAATTGGTCAATAGGATTTACAGGTTTATTTTTTCGGCAACTGCTACTGAGTAAAACAAAGCTTACGGCAATTATTAAAAAAGATTTCATGGCTGAGACTTTTAGTTGTATAAAGAGATGTAACGGTAATTCATTTTTTTATAGAAAACCTTATTGCTTTGATAGTTGTGTTAAATTTTTATTGCTGTCGGTTAGCACCCCATTATAGCTTTTTACATCCGCAAATTCCATGGCATAATCCAGCAGCAATCCGTTGGGTACACGATTTTTTTCTACTGGTGAAAACACATAGTTCATCCGGTTGATGAATTCGGTGTTTATTTCATCTTGTGCTAATGCAGAAAGAGTAAGAACACATAAAATGATCAAAGACCAGATGTGCTTAGTTGGTTTTGGTTTCATAATGATAAATTAATATAATTACCGGGTATAGCGTACATCAAACCTTCCTTCCCTTATTTGTACTTCTTGTCCGTTGGCATTCACTGCATCAAACCAGAAAATACCTGAAACGATTTGATTGATAGTGTCTAATTTTTTAATCCATAGCTCGCCTGTGTTTAAATTATTATTAGTGTTGTATAATTCATTTTGATATGCACTTATTGATTTAAAATAATCCCCAGATGGATTTCCTTTGCCTCTTAATTTTAAACTGAGTTTGTTACCTTCAATAATTCCGAGGCTATCCGTATATATTCCAACACTTGTTAATAAGTTTCCTATAGTCTGTTTTCTTCCTATAAGAACAAAATAATAGCTGTTATTAAAGAATTGATAATTGCATTGTAATGAACCTCCACTCAATTGTGCCCCCCTGGTTTAAACACCTGTGCATTTACCAAGCAGCCAAAAGTATTGGCGCCGTTTTGTGTTTCGGGTGGTAATTGGTCAACAGGGTCAACAGTTTTTTTTCTGCAACTGCTGTAGCCTGTTAAAATAATAAATGCAATGAAACCAATAGTATATTGTATATTTTTCATAAAGCATGTTTTAAAACTTTCGCTATAAAAATATAATTAATTTTCTGTAATACATAGTAATTTTAAATGTTTTTTAATAAATTTAATATTAGCCACCCTCTTGC
>NZ_JBMFQT010000048.1:0-3174 GCF_049968455.1 Hydrotalea sp.
ACTTTAAATATCATTTTGTATTGTTATCTTGTTGATGTTCAAGCTCAGGGGTATAAACGTCAATGTCTTTTTCAGTTTTAGGTCTTAATTTTTTTTCCCATGGGTAAATAGATACATCCAGCTCTGTTATTTGCACTTGTAAACCCAGTGCAGCAAAGCTTTGAATGGTTTGTTGTAAATCGGTTTGTGTGGGTTCATAAATGCTCCAATGCCCTTGTAAGCCAATACCCATTACCGGCACTTTTAATGCTTTAAGTTGTTGCATTAATTGTAAAACTCTGGCTCTTTTTTCGGGCCTTTCCGTATTGTAATCGTTATAGAATAAAATGGCATTCGGATCTGCTTCATGCGCATATTCAAAGGCTTTTACTATGAAATCAATGCCACATATTTGATACCATAATGAATTGCGTAGTAGGCGTGTAGTATCATCATCAACGGCTTCATTTACTACATCCCAAGCATAAATTTTGCCTTTATATCTGTTTACTACTGTAAATATGTGTTGTTTCAAACGTTCCAAAAGTATTTCCTTTGATACCAATCCGCCATTTGCATCTTTAAATATCCAATCCGGGGTTTGTTCATGCCAACATAAGTTATGTCCTCTTACTTTTAAATGATGCCGTTGCGCAAAGTTTACTATGGCATCAGCCTCTTTAAAATTGTATTCATTTTCTTTGGGATGAATAGGCCCCATTTTCATGGCATTTTCCGGGGTAAGACTATTAAATTGTTGCAGTATAAAAGTTGTATCGCTGCTTAATACATTATGTGCACTAACCGCAACGCCAATAGGAAAATAATTTTTGTAATAATCTTTTAAGCCCATTTGTTTTTGTGCATAGCTATAATTTGCAAGAATTGTTGCACAGGCAGCAATGAATAATGATTTTCTTTTCATGTAAGATAATATTTGTATTGATGAGGTTATTTGGTTTTATTTTGATGTGCTTTAATATAAGTAGCCACTGTTTTTAAGGGGGCTATCCAAATAGTTGATTCATTTTGCTTCAAATATTGCAACAGTTCATGATGCGCATTCACACTAACATTTAAACTATGTTCTCCACCAACTCCATGAAATAGGAAAACCAATAATGTGTGTGTACGTTGTGCTTGTTTCACTAAATCAATCATTTCTTTACCCGATTGTCCATTAATACCATAGCATCCAATATTGTATAAATCAATTTGATCAATTGTTTGCATCATTGGTGTAACGCCTCTTGCAGCAATAAAAGTTTGATGTAAGGAAGCTAAATAATCTGTATCATGAATTTTCGTATCGCCACATGGATAAGCAAAGGTTCTGGTGGTTTGTCCATCAATAGCTTTTAATAAGTTATTCATGGCTAATATTTCATTCACCATACGTTTTACTGTGTAGGTGGCCAAATCGTAGTCGGGTTGAACAAAACTTCTACCCAGCAATTGGCTGTTACAAGGGTGCCAAATAGTATGATTACCTAATTCATGCCCATTCTCAGCGGCTTTTTTCCAGCTTGGCAACTGTGCATTTAGTCCATTAAAATAATCAGAAATATAAAATGTACCTTTTAGTTGAACAGAGTCGAGAGCGGGAAGTACATTTTTAATGTCAATATTTAATCCGTCATCATAAGTTAATACCACTGCACATGATTTGTTATTCCAAGTTTTGTCTGTTTGTGCTGCAATCATATTAACAGCAAAAAGTGTAAGTATTGATAAAACAATTTTCATAATATTTTTATTGATCGGTTCTAAATGGACTGGCAGGTAACCCTTCAACATTATACAAGTTAGCATCCATGGGATTGTCAGCCCATGCATATCGTACATATAATGGATGGCTAATATTTTTATTCCATACTACAACTGTATTATGCTCAATTTTAGCTTTTGCCCAAACAAATTTTTTATCAGATCCGGCAATTGAAAATCTGTTTAAGGGCTGGTTTTCTAAAGTGGTTAAACCACTTCCCACATTTGAAAAATGAATAATGATAGAGTCGTTTTTAATTTCTGCCGCTTGAAAAATAGGTCCACTTGATATAATGTTATTATTGCCATATACCAATTTTTCTGCAGCAAGGGCTGCACGTTGTCCTACCTCTTTTTTTCTGGAAGGATGGATGTCATTCCATTCACCCAAGTCAATTGTTATTACCAATGCTGTGTTAGCAATTTTTAGTGCATTCATTTGAACTTCGCGTAGTTGTGCCCAACCACTTTCAACAGGAAGTTCATCAATAGGTCCGAAATTGGGTAATTGTATAATAATGAAAGGTAAATTTTCATTATGCCATTTTTGTCGCCAATCATGAATAAATGCCGGTAATAGTTGAGCATATTGCTTGGTGTTTCCTGTATTACTTTCGCCCTGATACCATAACACACCCTTTATGGCATATTGCGTAATAGGTGCAATCATTCCATTATATAATGCAGTTGGTTGATATTCTGCATTAAAATATTGTGTGTGCGTTTGATTGGGTGTAAGCGCAAGCCCAACTTTATATTGCCAGGTGCCTGCTAATTGTATAGTGTCTAAACCGTTTGTTAGATAATATGGCTTATCAGTTACAAATCCGCCTTTTCCTTGTAATGCCGTAATTTTAACTACAATAGTATTGTTTCCCCCTTTTAATATGCCTGCAGGAATATTATAATAGCGTTGCGGATACTCATATTCGGTTTGGCCAATTAATTTTCCGTTTATATAAACCTCATCGGCGTTTACTATTCTTCCTAATGCTAATTGAGCTTGTTGGCCTTCCATTGTGGATGGTAACATTATCGTTCTTATATACCACACAATGCCATGTACGTTAGGAATACTTTGATCATTCCAATATCCCGGAACATTTATGTTATGCCAATTTATAGGTTTATAATCAGTTTGGTACCACTTTGGATTTTCGGAAATGCCTTTGTCTGTTGCTAAATTTTTTTGAATGATTTGATTATTAGCAGCGATAGATTTTTCCAGTTGATGAATGTATGCAGTGTCTTTATTTTTTTGAATTAATTGATCAATATCGGGGAAGTTTTCTTGTGCCATTTGAAGAGAAAAGGCAGAATCGGCCAAAAAAACATCCCTTCCTTGTTTATCTTCGGCAAGAAAAGCCGTTTTTCTTTTCTTAAATTCATCCAGTTGTTTTTTGTTTGTGCTTTTAAACCAACAGGCTT
>NZ_JBMFQT010000049.1:0-2951 GCF_049968455.1 Hydrotalea sp.
CGAGCAATTCTTCTAACAGTTTTATAGGTGTCTTTTGCTAAAGAGATATCAAAACTTTCATGAAACTCAACTGATATTTGTTTTATTTGGGTAATATCAGTATCTGACAGACTTTTGAATAAAACTAACTCTGCGCCTTCAATATCTATTTTCAATATATCGATGGCCGGAATTTTTAATTCAATCATAAGATTATTTAAAGTTTTACTCCTTACCGTAATTGTTTTTTGATAATTCCATTTAGAAGCAATACTTAAAAAAACACTACTGGCTTCATTATTTTCGGAAATTTCAAATGCTATATCGCCCTCTTTATCTGTAATTGCATAGTTTAAGGGGATTAAATTTTTATGCTTAGGTAATTGTGAAAAAAGGACTGGATTGGGTTCAACTATATAACAGGTACAGCCAAATTGATCTAAGATTGCTGAGGAAAAATTTCCCAAATTTCCTCCTAAATCAAAAACAAAATCATTCTTATTAATAGAATGTATTTCCAGATAATGCCCACCTACTAAGGCGACGTTCATTTTTTGAGTGGATAAATAAATAAACTTTAATCTTATTTTGTAAAAAATACTATGCTTCATTGCTTGAAATTAATTGAAGAATCATTTGCTCATACTGACTTTTTAATGTACTCCATGAATAATGGCTGATTGCATATTGCAATAATACAATGGGTTGTACCTTTTTGTCATTGATTTGAAGAATCGCTTCTTTTAATTGACCTTCATTCTGTAGATTTAAATACAATCCATAGTCTCCTAATGTTTGGCGTGTCACCGGATAATCATGTACAATGGGCAACAAACCCGCACTCAAAGCTTCCGGCAATACCCTTGGTAAACCTTCGGACAAAGATGCCAATATAAAATAATCAGCTACACACAAATATTCTAATACCTGTTTACTGTTTACTTGTTTAATGATAAAATTGTTTCCTGGTAGCAACTCATCAGCTAGTTTTATGATTTCATTAGATTCTGCGTCGAATTGACCTAATAAGACTAAAAAAAAATCTGAACGCTTTAATTTATAAAACTCTCGCACCACATAATCCATTCTTTTATGATATTTGTTTAAAGCGCCTACACTAATGATAATTTTTTTGTCAAGCGGCAATCCAAGTTGTTCTCTTACGCCTATTTTATTCTCCAGAATTGCTTTAATTTTTTCCTCCTGAATGGTAATGGCATATGGCAATAAAGTTTGTCGTTCAATTGCAGTCCCCGCTAGGCATGCCTGTTCTACATATAAAGGCAGCAACTGCTGTACATGATCCATCCGTGTAAAAGGGGGACCGTTGGGTGCTCCATTTGAAAACAATAATTGATAGCGAAACTTTATAAATCGACGCAATTGCCAAAGCCAGGTACCTAATTTAAAATCGCTATAGTAAATAACTTTGGGCCGATACCAAAACAACAAAGGCCACATAGCCAACCAAAAACTAAATTGTTCAATGGCATAAGCTTCTGTCCGAAATACTTTCGATAACTTTTTTCCTAAAAAGGAATTCCGCTGAATACAAGGAACCCGAAAACACTGTTTTTCTTTTACACCTCCTCCTTTCAATAAATACAATTGAAAATGTTGACTATCTTTTAACGCTGCAAAACACTCCTCGGTAAATGACTCGTAACCCCTGCGAACATGTCCAACACCGGTACACACTAAAAAAACAATAGGCTTTTTCATTACTTATAGCTTTGCTTGTAGGGTTAAATAAAACTGTGATTGTTCTTTTGCAAGTTCCTGCCACAAAAAAGGGGTTAATTCCTCTGTGTTTGGCTTATTTTTCTTGTATTCAAGTATTTGTTGTACCGCGCCGACGATACCCCTAATCCAATTATTTTTATCACAGGGACCTACGAATGCACCGGATATTTTTTTTGCCAACTGCCCAATATCGCCAACCTCAGATACATAAACGGGTGTTTGAACAGAAAGAAAATCTAAAAATTTTACAGGAAAACGACTCCTATTAAAAGCATTATCAGCCAAAGGAATCAATCCTAAATCCACAGCTGCTGCAATATCTGCAGCATCTGCAGCATTTAAACTTCCAAGATATCGAACCATTGAAGCATATTTGCATCCTCGCATTAGTTGTTCTACATAGGAAGCCGGTGGACCTGCTATTACAAGCGCAAAAGGGGCAGCTATCTGTTCTTTTAAAAAAGAAAATGCCTCTAATATCCAATCTAATTCATCAGCAGTTTTACCAATGTACGCCAAATAAAAAATTTCGTCCTGTAATTTCCATTTACTGCGAAGGCTCTTCTTATCCGGAAGTGTTTTAGGCCAAAACCCGTTTTTTATAATTACAACTTTGTTTGTAAATAATAATAGTCCTTTAAGATAGGTAGAACAAACAGTAACCCCATCTGCTTGTTGTGGTAATTTTTTTTCCAACCAATTTGTGATAAGCATTAAATATTTTTCTCTCCATCCCTTTGGATATAAGAATAAACCGCCGGACCATAAATCATCCCAATCAAACAAAAACAAGGCTTTTCTTTTTGTATAACGTAGATAGTACCATGCTAATGAGGCATGCAAAAAGGGTTGATAAAGGTGATATACATCATATTTTTTTTTGGGCAGATACAGTAACCAACGAAATGCAGAAAAGAAATCATTTGGTGCATATAATAAACGAGCAGTTGGCCAGGATGGTATTATAAAGTAAGTGATGCCATCACGATACTCAATTCTTCTCTTAGCCTTCCAATTATGGTCACCTGCATAAATATCTACTTCGTGTCCCAATAATTGTAATGCACGGGCCATATTATGCCATCTAAAATATGTACCTACCGGATGATTGTATTGTACAAAAAATGCAATGCGCAATTATAAAGTTTTAATAAATTCAAGATTGTTTTGACCGAATATTAATATTTCTTCTAAAATAGTATCAATATTCCATTTGGGTTCCCAGCTCC
>NZ_JBMFQT010000050.1:0-2342 GCF_049968455.1 Hydrotalea sp.
TAATGGCATCGTTATGGTGGTCTTTTACTACACCACTACTGCCTACCACACTAAAGCCTCCGCTAATATACTGAAATAATAATGCTATACAAAATTATTAATATGGGTTTTTGCAAGAAATTCATGAGTGTGTAATATCAAATAAAAAGCAACCTTTAACAAGATGGCCTTTTTAAAGAATATGTTGGCAGTGGTGGGGTTTTGAGGTAGAGGTGATTATTGGATGAAATTTGCTACGGGTAGCTGGAAGCTAAAAAAATAGGGCGTTGGCACATACTTACCCCGAGGGAAAATTTTTTAACAAATAAACTACGATGAGATGGGGTAAAGCTAACCATTAGCATTCTTACAAAAGAAACTTCTTCCTTAACTCTTGTAAAATTATCCACTACTTCAGATAACAAAAGCCGCAGTGATGCGGCTTTTGTTATCTGATAATTTATTTATCATGTCAGTTAAAAATAAAGTAATTCAAGATTTAGCCCTTTTGTAATTTTTGCCTCTCCATAAAATATCATCTTTTCCATCAAAGTATATTATATCATTTTCAACATCCATTTTCTCAACAAAGCATTCAGTAAAATTTTTAAGTGTAATTGTAAAATAATTCTCACCGTTTTTAAAATCCAACGAGTTAAAGACCCTAAAATAAATTCGCTGGTAACATTTTCCTTCTTCTATACATTGAGGATATAAATCTTGTATTAAAAAACTTAAAGAGGGGTTTTGACAATATGGTATCATAGCCTTAGGTATTTTAATGAATGTACTATCTGATTTTAATTGGCGCATCAAACAACCAAAATTGAATAGATATCTAAATCTATTTGAAAAAAAAGCATCATCCTGTGGTAGTAAAACATGAATATAAAGAGTGTCTTGTGAAAGGTTTTTTTCATGTTTAAAATCAAAGTATAACTTAAAAAAATTTCTATCATTTGATAGTACAATTGTATTGTTGGTTAAAACTTTAAAATTACCCTTTGCAAGTGTATCATAACAGATTGGAGTTACTACATCTTCAAGTTTAGACAAAGGCCTTTTTAAAAAAAAAGTATTTGTTCTCCCATTAACACTTAAAGTTTCTCCGGCACATTTATATACCCCACTTATATTTTTTAAAGTTTTTAGTATTGTTGAATCAGAAGTATTTCCTTTAAAAAAAAGTATCGATGAGTAAATTAACAAAAGCAATCTTTTCATTTATCAGTTATTTTAAATTTGCATAAGGATAGTAAATGTCACCATTAGGTAAGGTACCATGTAAATCTCTAACTGTTCCAGAGTTTATATCTGATAAATTTCTTGCACTACTTGTAGAAAATGTTCCATCGAATGAAAATTGTACTTGATATGCCTGAACCTCGTCTCCGATATTACTACCCGTAGCACCAACATTCAACAAATAACCCTTAGTGCTTTCATTAGTAGAAAATCTTAACCCACCAGAGTTTAAATTTTGAAGTACATGGACTACTTCATGAAAAAATAAACCATCATTGCTGCCTTCAACTATTACAGTTTTTCCATCTCCTTGAACAACATGGTGAGTTCCATTGTCGTTGGCAGGAGATTGAAATGAATAGTTATGATTAACATCAGCCCTCATAGCGTCTATAGCTGCAATTCCTGTTCTCAAATTATCGTTTCTTTTACCTAATTCGGTATTGGATTTTGTTAAATGATTAATAGTGTTATTTGCAGCTTTAAGTTCTTTATCACTAAGTTTTCCTGACGCAATTTGAGCTTGCTTATTACTTATAATGCGATTGTTTTTTGCTATTTTGGCATTATTTGCATTGATTCTATTATTAGCATTGTTTTCAATTCGATTTGCCACAGCATTGTTTGCTTTACCAATAATTGAATCACCAAGTGGATCGTTAAATAATATAGGATTATTGTTCATTGCAGAGTACAGGCTCTGTGAGTAGTCAGGCTTGGGGTCTATCTGCCACCATCTGCCAAGCTGTGGGTCTAAGCTTCTAAAGTCAGTTGCATACAGTTCTAACCCGCTTCCATCCGAAAATTCTTTGCTCTGTAATTCAGAACCTTTATTCCATTTGTATTTATTTTCAGGTGCTCGGTTTAATGCTTTCGATGATATTCCCGCCATGGTGAGGCCGAACGGATAGTAATGCGTCTCTTCTAAAAGTGGCCCCCGGGTATGCACTACCTGTACATTATCAAAGAACACATCTACCGGGCTTTCGTTGCTGCAATAAATATAAATATACCCATTTTTCGGTATTTGTATACCCTGCATAATGGCATCATTATGGTGGTCTTTTACTACACCACTGCTGCCTACCACACTAAAGCCTCCGCTAATATACTGAAAT
>NZ_JBMFQT010000051.1:0-2298 GCF_049968455.1 Hydrotalea sp.
AAAAAATATGACAGCCATTTTTTCGGAGGTACTCCGATGTAGCTTTGGTACTACTGTGGTGAATTGCTTCAGCACGCTATTCTACATCCTTCGTCGGAATGTGAACGATGAATCGAATGTTTCATATTCTGCCCATTTGATGCAGGTAGGCTCTAGCCTTTTTGATGGAGCCTTGATTTTTTTGTCACTTTTTGTATCCAAACAAAAAGTGAAGAAGATTAGTTTAAGAAATGTAAATACCCTTGCTTCTGCAAACCCAACTTCGTTTAAAAACACCGCAGCATACCCCAAAAGAAAAAAAGCAGCGCACACAGCACTGTGCTCGGTTATCGGCAATGCAAAGGCAAAGCAATTCATTACCTTAACCCCCCAATCCCTTCATTAAAAAAAGTTATTGAACCCTATGCACGAAGAAAAAGTGGAATGGACAGAAATCATTGAACCCCGGTCGCATTTACTCGATTTAAAACTACACGAACTATGGCGTTACCGCGACCTGTTGGTGATGCTGGTACGCCGAGATTTTGTAGCCACCTATAAGCAAACCATCCTGGGTCCCATTTGGTTTTTCATCCAACCCTTGTTAACCACCGTTACCTATATGCTCATTTTTGGCAATATTGCCAAAATATCTACCGATGGCTTACCGATGGCGGTGTTTTATTTGGCCGGTATTACCATTTGGAACTATTATGCCGATAGCCTGAATAAAACCGCAACGGTGTTTAAAGACAATGCCAACATTTTCGGAAAAGTATATTTTCCCCGCCTCATTATGCCGTTGAGTATTGTGGTATCGAACCTGGTTCGATTGGGTATCCAGTTGAGTTTGTTCCTCCTCATTTGGGGCTATTATTTCATCAGCGGTGCCCAATTGCACCCCAATATTTACTTATTATTGGTGCCGGTGGTCGTGCTGCTCATGGCCCTGCAAGCCCTGGGTTTGGGCATGATCATCAGTGCCCTCACTACCAAGTACCGCGACCTGATTTTTCTGTTGACGTTTGGGGTACAGTTGTTGATGTATGCCACACCGGTGATTTATCCCTTGAGTGCCTTACCCAAAAAATATGCCCTATTGATTCATGCGAACCCACTATCGGAGCCGGTAGAGTTATTTCGCTACGCCTTTACGGGTAGCGGACAGGTAAGCTGGGCCGGATTGGCATACAGTGTGGTATGTACGCTGGTAATGTTAGCCTTGGGTACCCTTATTTTCAATCGGGTAGAACGCAAATTCATGGATACGGTATAAGCCAAGGCAGAAAGACCTTCCGTATCAAAACAAATGGTTAGACAAATCAAAGGCCGATTGGCCGACAAGCAAACGCAAGCAGGTACATGCAAAAAACAGGTAAATTTACGCCATGCAACCCGTGATAGAAGTAGAAAATATCAGTAAGCAATACCGCTTGGGCGAGGTAGGTACCGGCACCTTGAGCCACGATTTAAAACGTTGGTGGTACAGGGTGCGTGGTAAGGAAGACCCCTTTGCTCGTATTGGCGAGGTAAACGACCGCAGCACCAAGGGCGAGAGCGAATATGTATGGGCTTTGAAAGATATTAACTTTAGTGTACAACCCGGAGAAGTATTGGGCATTATTGGCCGCAATGGGGCAGGCAAAAGCACCTTATTAAAAATACTGTCGAAAACCACGGCACCCACCACGGGCCGTATTAAAGTGCGGGGGCGGATTGCCAGTTTATTGGAAGTAGGCACGGGTTTTCATCCCGAGTTAACCGGTCGGGAAAATATTTACCTGAATGGGGCTATTTTGGGCATGACACGCAAAGAAATCAGCCGCAAGTTCGACGAGATTGTGGATTTTGCCGGGGTGGAGCGCTATGTAGATACCCCCGTAAAGCGCTACAGCAGCGGCATGTATGTACGCTTAGCTTTTGCCGTGGCCGCCCATTTAGAGCCGGAGATATTGATTGTAGATGAGGTATTGGCCGTAGGCGATGCGGAGTTTCAAAAAAAATGCTTGGGGAAAATGAAGGATGTGAGTGTGAATGATGGCAGAACGGTTTTGTTTGTAAGCCATAACATGGGGGCGATCTATACTTTATGCAATTTAGCACTGTATCTTAATAATGGCAAAATAAACTTAAGTGGAAATGTTAATGAAGTATGTAAAAAATATTTGAGTGAAAATCAAGATATTTCTATTGGTTATGAAGCTAAAAACAATTTAAATAAGACAGGTTTGTACATACAAAAAATTGAGTTAAAGGATACAAAAGAACAAATGAAAAGCAGGTTTACTGATAATGAAAATATTTTTATACATTTTTCGT
>NZ_JBMFQT010000052.1:0-1658 GCF_049968455.1 Hydrotalea sp.
TTTCAATTCCTTTTTTCCAAAAAGAATCTAATACAGCCTGGTTGGTTTGATAGTTCCATGCACCTTTGCCATAGCGCTTCCATTCTTGCTGCGCACGTAACATGGGCTCATGATGTGATGTGCCCATGACAATTCCATATTGATTAGCAAGAATTGGGTTAAGTGTATCATCATCATTAAAAGCATTTCCCCACATGGCAGGCCATAAATAGTTAGCCTTTAAGCGCAATAGTAATTCAAATACCTTTTCATATACCAAGTGATTAACCCCACCAAATTTTTCTTTTGTCCATCCTGAAAATGCTGGTGCTTCATCATTTATAAAAATTCCTCTGTATTGTACGGAAGGTGAGGGGAAGTAGTAGGTTCCGTTTTTTACATAAATATTTTGATGTGGAATAATAGGAACATCTGCCCACCAATACCAAGGTGAAATACCGGCTTGTTTCGAAATTTCAAATACACCATAAGCAGCTCCACGTTTGTCGCTGCCCGCTATAATGATTGCATGGTATTTATTGGAAAGTAAATTTTGTATGGTTTTAATTTGAAATGCCTCCCATTGATTTTGTAAAGAATTTAAGTTGATTTTTTTTTCTGCAGCTAATTTGTGTAATGTGGCAGAGGCTTTAATTGTTCCAATTATGATAACATTTCCCTTTACAGATGATAAGTTGTGTGTAATGTAAATGTTTTTATGAGTAACTGCTTTTAAATCGCTTTGTAAAAATGCAGCCGATTTTTGTACCAACCAGTCATCGGTAGAGTCTGTGTAAATGTATAAAGGATCATTATTATTCCATAGTTGCCAATTATCTTTTTGTTGGGTAAATGCAACGATATTTTGAGCATGCAAAATAGTTGATATAGCACAAGCAAAAATAAATATGAATACATTTTTCATGATGAAATGTTTTTTTAAAAACCTATTGCATTTCCACCATCAACAGTTAAAATTGTTCCGGTTATGAATTTTGCTGCATCTGAAGCTAAAAAAAGCGCGGCATCTGCAACATCTTCCGGCATGCCCAGTTTGCCCATTGGTGTTCGGGTAATTACTTTACTCAATCTATCGGGATCATTATTTAGCGCTTTAGCACTCATTTCAGTGGCAATAAATCCAGGGGCAATACAATTAATACGGATACCCATTGGCGAAAGTTCAACTGCCATAGCACGAGTCATTCCTTCAATAGCTGCTTTAGAAGCGGTATATGCAATTACTTTTGGTAATCCATAGCGAGATGCCATGGAACTAATATGAATAATGACTCCTTTTTTTTTCGGAATCATGTGTTTAACTATGGCCTGAGAAATGGCAAAAACTGCCGTAACATTTGTGTTTAAAATAGATTGAAATTCAGTAAAGGAAACTTCCGTAAATTTTTTTTTTAGATTAATGCCAGCATTATTCACTAATATGTCAATGTTGCCATGTTCTTGTAAAATTTCTTGCACTTTATGTTCAATGGCATCTATATTATTTAAGTTGAATGTAATTGGGGTACATAAATTTCCTAATTCATTTGCTGCGGTTAGTAATTTTTGCTCATCTCTTCCAATAATTATGGTTCTAATATTGTTTTCCGTAAATTTTTTCGCAATGGCAAAGCCTATTCCCGATGCTCCTCCGGTAACTATTGCTGTTTTTCCAATTT
>NZ_JBMFQT010000053.1:0-1506 GCF_049968455.1 Hydrotalea sp.
CTCCACAATTATTGGTGGCCTGTACACTTAAATAATCATAATAGGTATTACCCGGCGTGCTTTGGTTAGGTATGGGTTGTATTTTAAAATAGTTACCGTAATAACCGGGGTTATTTTGTACCACCTGTCCAAAATTAAAACTCCAAATAAATCCGGTAGAGTTGGGTGGGTTATTACAATAAGCCTCTGCAAAAGAGCCGCACCTATTATCATAATTTAAATTGGTAATAGTAGGTGGAGTACCTGTGCCAATGGTAATGGTAGCTGTAATTGTATAAGTAAAAGTGCACTGTTGTACAGTGGCAGTTAAAACCACATCTCCATTCAATCCATTGCTATTGGCATTAACATTAATGGTGTTGGTATTATTAGGGCCATTAATTTGTGCAAGGGTAGTATTATCTACTTGCCAAAGTACGTTGGCACCGGGGGGTATGCCATTAATGGTATATGCACCAGTAGTAGCATTACATAAGTTAAATGAATTACTTGTTATGCTTAAAGTAGGAGCAGGGCGGGAAATACTAATTTGGGCAGGAATATATCCATTTGCTAAATTAATGTCACAATTATTTGAAGGTCTAACTTGGATGCTACCATTTATTCCATTTGAAAAATCGGAAGTAACCGTTACATTATTTCCTGCTTTAATCCAGCTTGTACCATCTGAAGTGCTATTACCAATTGCCCAGTTTTTCGGTACCAAATATTCGTATGTTGTAATAGTCCCAAAACAATATGCCGGGTTTTCTCCTTAAGTACTCCATTGTATATTTTGGAAATTAATGGGTATGTTAACAATCTGACATCTTGGAACAGTAACCGATGCAATATTGAGTTGTAATGGCTTACAAGTAGTAGAAGGTGTGATGTTGTAAAATAATGACTTTATTTTTTTGAATGAAGGGAAATATAATTTAATTGTGTCAGGATTAGTTTGGTAGCTGATTTTAAATACCTGATTAATGTTTACATCACGAAATCTACCAACAAATGTACATGTGGTTTGTGTTGGGGTATTAACAATAGAACTGGGTAAAATACCAGTAATTACAATTGGGCCATTTGTATAAGAAGCGACCGATGGAACAGTATTATCTAAAATTCTTGGTAGTGTAACTGTAAAAGTGATATCCTGTAATGGGCAGAATTCATTTGTTTCTGCAGGGTAAATACTTTGCGAAAAAGCACTTTGAGTAGAAAATAGCAAAACAAAAATGATAAATAAATTTTTCATAATAATATTTTTTATTTTTTTAAATGAATTTGTAAGCCTATACTTATTTTTAACCCTTTAGTAATAGCATTAGTGCCTACATCAGTTTCCATTTCCTTACTATAATCATATCCGAGTAGCATTTCTAAACCAACTGCAGAATTAAAATAAATAACGGGGCCTGCTAAAGCAGAAAAAGTGGTTAATTTACCCGTAGCTATCCCACCAAAAAGCCCGTACTGATAGCTAAGTGCAGTTACAATATTAAATGGGTTGGAAGCGTTTAAAAT
>NZ_JBMFQT010000054.1:0-1290 GCF_049968455.1 Hydrotalea sp.
AAGGAATTAGGTATTTCTACCACAAATTATTGGCAAATATTGCATAGAGCAAAATTGCAATTGCGGAAGTGTTTAGATGTTCATTGGTTTACATAAATAAATAGCATACAAAATAAATATTTTAAAGTAAAATATATTCCATGTAAAAAAAGAGAATGAAGCGGAAGTTGATGAACATATGGATGATTTCTTGCCTTAAGGCAACCGAATTGATTGAAAAAAAATCGGTTATGCCACTTTCATGGATTGATAAAGTAAAATTAAAAATCCATTTACGCCTTTGTGATCCCTGTTTGCATTACGAGCAACAAAGTAAAGCAATTGATGAGTGGGTAAAATCTGACAATAGCAATAATAGTTCTGAAAATATCGATACTACTCCTTTACAAGAAAAAATCATTCAAGCGCTCCCCCCTCAACAATAAAAAATACAAGTAGGTAGTTTTTGGTAATATGCAGGGTTTGTTCATACCAGCATATAATTTTTTGCAGCTTTTAAAAAAGTAGGCTTCAACAGTTATAGAAATTTTTTTTAAAAAATATTTTCATTTTTTGTCAGGATACTTTTTGTTAAACGACTAATTGGTAAATTATTCATTCAACAATTTAAAAAAGAAAAAATGGAAAACAAAAAAAGTATCCTTGCCGGTTCAATTTTAGCCGGAGCATTATTAGCAGTAGCAGGAATTAATGCAAATGCAACCGGTTTAATTCGTTACAATCAGGTTACAACACCTGAGGAAGTAGTAGCCGGTATACATGCACAAAATGTGGCTAACAACAATTTTGAGTTAAAATGTGGTGCCACCAAAAAATCGGATACTACCAAAACCAAGAAAAAAGGTAAAGATGGCAAATGTGGTGAAGGTAAGTGTGGCAGTACCCCTAAATCAGGTAACTAAATTGTTTGATTAAAAAGCAGGCATTGAGTTATTGCTTTTGCCTGCTTTTTTCTTTTAATCATTTTAAAATAATTGTTATGGTAGGTATTGGTTATAGAAAAGATTTTGCTGAAGCTTTTGCCGAAAGCAATGTATTGCAACCAATGTTTATAGAAGTTGCCCCTGAGAATTGGATTGGCGTTGGTGGCTATTGGAAAAAACAATTTCAAAAAGCATTAGAACAATATCCTTTATATACACATGGGTTGTCATTATCTATCGGCAGTCCGGATCCGTTAGATTTTGTTTTTTTAAAGAAAGTAAAAGATTTTTTAAAGCAAACTAATGCGGTATTATATTCTGAACACCTTAGTTATGCAAAATGCGATAATGCGCATTTATACGATTT
>NZ_JBMFQT010000055.1:0-843 GCF_049968455.1 Hydrotalea sp.
CTCGCGGAGGGTTCAGTATCAGGATTTTCACCATCCAATAATATAATATTATTTTGTTGAATTTTTGAATTAAACCTTCAATTGAATTTTTTCATTTTCAATAAAAATATATATCATTTTTGAATAATGTATACGCATTTAATGTTGAATTTTCAATAGAAATACAACAACTACCAGAAAAGAAAAATTTAATTTTTATACCCATCAGTCATAGACTGAGGGTAATACGGGTTTGCGCAAAGTATGTAATGCATAGAAATAATCATTTCCGATTGAGCGATGTCCGTCTGTGGGTATTTCCATCTGTCTGTCTGTGAACACGATAACTCGAGTAATTTTATGAGCTATAGTAATCAAATTTGGTTTGTGGACATGGGCCGAATCGGTCCATAACTCCGGGTACCTCCCATAGAAATTTCAATAAAAAATTCTAAATTGATACCATGACAATTAGCAAAACAACTTTACAACTTTGTGTTTTGAAGAAAAATAAAAACAAACAGTAACCAGGTATAAACTCATCTAAAGTCAAAATCCAAACTATTCTAGAATAAAAAATAATTTGTCAATCAATCCAAATGACTGATGGGTATTATGTAGTCGGCTTTGGCCGACTATTACATCTATCTTGTTTTTATCTCGATAATATGTCATGCTTATGTTTTTGATACAATCCAACATTGTTAAATTTTTCCAGACATCAATAATTGAAATAGTTTCTTCATTTTCCACATGATCTAAAATATATCTGAATGACTTTTTTATATACAGGGCTTTGAAAGTCGAAATTATCCCTTGGTCTAGGGATTGCAGCAAAGAAGTCGTATTTGTAGATAAAAACAC
>NZ_JBMFQT010000056.1:0-741 GCF_049968455.1 Hydrotalea sp.
CAATTAGCATATAACTAATTTTTTGATTAGATGATGACATTTCAGATAATTTTGTATTTTGTATTTGACTAAAATTTTGTGTTGAAAGTAGCATTTCAACAAGTATTTTATTTATACTAAAGAGTAATTCAAATGTTGCAGTATGCCAATCTTTACCATCAAAGAATTTTCTTTCTGTAGCATAAGCAAGTTGATCCAATTTTTTAATTGCTGCTTTTTGAAAATCGTCTAAATTATCATTTTCAACAATATCTTTTATAGTTTTTTCAGTTATTTGTAAACCATCTTTAATCTGATCTTTAAATTGTTTTTGATTAAGTATTAGTGCTACTTTAAATTCTTTTGCAATTTCTGTTTGTATATCTTTAAATAACCTCTTTGTAGCAGGTAATTGAAAAACACCTATATTTGTTACAAAATGTTCATCAATCTTTTCAAATATTTTATATTTTATAGCACCTATTATATCATATAAATTCAAATTAAATTTGTTTAATGCAGTATTTAGCTTATAAGTAAGTATTTTTACTGATTCTACTGTTGCATTTAAAGTTGGAATAAGTTGAACAGTTTTATCAATTTGTTTTGTAAATGTTTCTATACCTTTTTTAATATCAACAGCAACATTTATTAATTTCTTTTGTTCTGAAGCATAATTGTCAAACTGTTTTGCAAGATCAACTACACCTTTTTCTGTTTTTACAAAATTATTTAGTTGCAAATTAATGTTATTAGCTATAG
>NZ_JBMFQT010000057.1:0-667 GCF_049968455.1 Hydrotalea sp.
CACGAGGTATACTTTGTCAAAATTGTCAAGCTTTTCTATGTTTCAATCCCTGTAAGGTACTCTAAAAACTTCTTTCGCAAGAAAATCTATCCATTCATCCGGCAACGGTTTCAATCCCTGTAAGGTACTCTAAAAACGGGGTCGTTTCGATGTTTACACGGAAGCAAAAGAAAGTTTCAATCCCTGTAAGGTACTCTAAAAACTACATAGCAAACCAAGGAGGTGGCTTCCTTTGAAAAATGAAGGAAGCCTCTTTTTTTTATCTTTCCTCTTCTCCTGCAAGTTCCTCAGCCCTCTGTTTCAATCCCTGTAAGGTACTCTAAAAACGTATAATCAGGGGCGTATTCCGTGATCTGCAGCAACGTTTCAATCCCTGTAAGGTACTCTAAAAACTCGATGTAATGCCGTGAATTGACTTCAATTTCTCAGTAGTTTCAATCCCTGTAAGGTACTCTAAAAACTTTCAAATTTAAAGCGCTGTGATATCTCCGAGAGCTGTTTCAATCCCTGTAAGGTACTCTAAAAACCCTGTATTGTTCTTCAAGCGTTTTGCTTTTGTCCGTTTGTTTCAATCCCTGTAAGGTACTCTAAAAACAGGACTAATTAAAAATTTTTCTTCTTGAAAGTAAGGACTTGTTTCAATCCCTGTAAGGTACTCTAAAAACTT
>NZ_JBMFQT010000058.1:0-659 GCF_049968455.1 Hydrotalea sp.
ATCAGGTCTTGGATTTTTATTTGATGTAGTTTTAGATTATCCTTTCAATCGTCATATTATACGAAAATATTTCAAGTTTCTTGATTTTTTAGGTATTCCAGAACCTCAGATAAAACCTTTATCTGAATATTTATTATTAGACACTATCAAGTTTAATAAAACACAAAGTATATTAAGAATTGAGGAAAATTATATAGTTCTTGGTATTGGAGCAGGTGCTCAAGCAAGAGATTGGCCTGATGATTATTTCATTCAACTTGTTGAAAGATTATCAGAATTAAATATAGTTGTTGTTTTGGTTGGTAAGTTAGATTTGATCAGGGCGGGAAAGTATAAAATTTTTGAGAATAATACTAAGGTAATAAATTTGATAAATAAAACTAATATTGGTGAAGTTTTGAAGATTATAGAGAGAGCTAAAATCTTTATAGGTTTAGATAGTGGACTTACTCATTGTGCTTCAATGTTGGGGATCAAAACAGTAGCCATTTTTAGCGGTACAACCGGTATAGGTGTGTGGGATCCTATTAATTTGAGGAATAATGTGTACATTTTTAGAGCTAATGTCCCTTGTAATAATAATGGGCAAGGGTGTGGTCTTAAATTTTGTCAAGATAATATATGTATGAAATTTATTTCTCCTGAACATGTTTATCAAA
>NZ_JBMFQT010000059.1:0-654 GCF_049968455.1 Hydrotalea sp.
TTTGTTCTACATTCAGGATTGCTTGGTGCCAAACTTTTTTCTAAGCTCAATTCCGGTGTGTTGTTCAGATAGTTTTAGCATCTCTTCCGGCACTTCATTGTGCAACTTTGCCTTGAGAAGCTCAGCTTGTAATTGCTTTACCTCGGATGGCAATACCGCTGCTTCCTCTTTCATTTTAGAAGCTTTCTTAACCGGCTTTATTTTCCCTTTATACTTACTCACCCAACTATGAATTTTACGAAAATCAATGCCATATTTTGCTCCTAATTGACGATAACTATAATCGCCTGTTAAATACTCGGCTATAATAACCTCTTTGTTAATTGTTTTTTCTAACATATTTTGTCCAAATTTAAGTGACGATTATTCGTCAACCTATTTTAGGACAAGACAATGAGTAAATGTACAAATGTTCATTGATTGTACTGTTGTTCAATAGCATTAGGTCAAGTTGGAATTAAATCCGATTAAAAAACAAATGCCCACTGATTGTTCGTCAGCCGGCATTTTAGCAATGCAATGTTGGCGGAAGTTAATGATTTGAGGTAGACTTTTTTCTTAGAATAAAGCCTGCAATTTTCTCTCTAGTATTTCTATTAAAAATTAAGTAATTAATTGTTCCAATAAATACCGCTTGAAATAGAAGCTTCCAGG
>NZ_JBMFQT010000060.1:0-653 GCF_049968455.1 Hydrotalea sp.
ATTGAAAAAATTTTGTATGCAAAAATTTTTGGACCTAGGTCCTGACCTGCCCAGAAATTCTTCTGGAGAAAAATTTTTTCAGATGTCAGAATAATATGATGACTCCCATGATATCTGCAACACCTTTAATTTTAAAAATCAGACTGCATTTGTATCCAATTTTTGGTGATTTTGGAGGATAACGGTCTATGGGTGGTACCAGAAATTATGGATTGGCATTAAAGAACTTTCAAAATGTTACAAAAATGATTGTAAAATGCTTCAATACCATACTTTGAGGAATTCACAATGAAAAGTTTGTCTTTTAATCACATCTAAGCGAAATCGGGGGTAAAAGGGGTATGAGAGGTACTCGAAGTTATCGACCGATTTTGCTCAAATTGCAACGTTTAGTGCAAATACTTCAAATATGCAAATTCAGTAATTTATAATGAACATTTTTTGTTTTATTCAAATTTTACTGAAATCGAGGGTAAAGGGTCTATGGGAGCTACCCGAAATTATGGACCGATTTTGATAAAATTTTGAATTGTTTTCTAAATAAATAGAAAATGCTTCAGTACATAGTTTCAGGAACATGCAATGAATATTTTCAATTTAATTGCGTTTTTAGTGAAAAAGAGGGTAATTGGTCTATGGGAGGTACACGAAGT
>NZ_JBMFQT010000061.1:0-594 GCF_049968455.1 Hydrotalea sp.
CTGATACTGATAAACAATTAGCTAATAATGCATCTTCAAGTTTTCAAAATGCATTAGATGCAATAAATAAAGATATAAATTTAATGTTTAATGAATTGTTTAATACTATTGATTCATTTAAACATTGTGGTTAAAGCAAAAAAATTATTTTTTTGATCTAGATGGTTTAGGCATAATGTTATCTAATTCATTATTAGATTCTGCAACATTTACAATTGTATTATTAATAGGTTCGTTTACATTTTCTAGATTTATTATATCTAAATCTTCATTTCTTTGTAATGCAACTTTAATGTTTTCTTCTGGTAAATCAATGATAATACCAGGTCGTATATATTGTTGTTTAAAAAATTCTTTTTTATAATCTTCTGCTGTTTTAATAAATAAAGCAGTTGGTATTAATGTTGGTTTTCCACTTTTTCTTATTATTTGCACTTTCATGATTATTGATTCATTACAAAAAAATTAAGTATTAACGAAATATGTTATTTCAATATCATCATTTGTAACACCAATAATCGATTCATTAGTTATCTTAATTTCTTTGTAATCATCTGTAATTTTAAAGAGTTCAGTTATTTCTAAGTTATCTAT
>NZ_JBMFQT010000062.1:0-592 GCF_049968455.1 Hydrotalea sp.
GTAGATTATATGGAGAGATGAATATAAATCCTCAGTATAAACAATTAATTGCAGATATAATACTTAAGAATAATCTTAAGCAAAAAGTTAAGCTTAAAAGTAAATATACAAAAGATGAAATGAAAGATTTTACTAAAGAATTGTATATGCATGTTAATACTCAAGCTTGGGGATTAGGGCAAACTGGTACATTCTATGAAACATTAATGCAATATGGTATAATGCAAATATTTACACCATCTAAGCATTTAGATACAGAAAATGAATTTAAAGATAAATATTATTTTGAAAATACAATTATAGATGAAAACTTATATTCACTTTATGAGTTTGAATTAAAGCATAATCCAAAACCTGATTATGAACTCAAAAAATTATATGAAGAATTATCTGATTATATATTTGAATGTGGCGATTATAAAACACTTGCTAAAAGAATAGATAATAGTATTAACAAAAAACATTTTGAAGCATGGTATAAATTAGCAAAAGAAAGAGCTAGACGAGTTAATTATGATTTTAATACATATTTGAAGTATATTTATAAAATCTAACCACTATTTTCAACGTTTTAAACTGTATATAATTTATG
>NZ_JBMFQT010000063.1:0-579 GCF_049968455.1 Hydrotalea sp.
GCCTCTAATAACCGAACGTAATTTTCGCGGTCAATAGACAAATCGGCTTTAGAACGTTCATACCTTTCTTTTGCTTGTAGCATAGCTTGTTCTAATTCAGGATCTTCCAATACCATTAATAGTTGACCTTTTTTAACTTTTGAACCAATATCCACTAACACGCTTTGAACATATCCATTAACTTTTGGGAATATACTTACTTCTTGATATGCAGCCAATTTGGCCGGCAGTTTTAAAACTTCATTTACTCCGCCACTTTTAACTGTAGCAACTGAATAATGAACCATAGTAGAGTCGGAAGCGGGTGGATCTTTGGGTTTGTTTTCCTTATTTGAAGAGCAGGAGGCTAACAAAATTAAACTACTAAGTATAAAAATATTATATTTCATTTTTGTTTATTTTAAATGTTTATTTAGTATTATCACCAAGTTACAAAAAATTGGATTAATCATTTTCATGTTCAGTGTGTTCATCTTTTACTTCATCTTCAGGCAACAATGACACGTCTTTTAATGAAGCTTTTTGTTGAATCCAACCATAAACCAGCGGTACTATAAATAAAGCAGCAACAGTAGAGGC
>NZ_JBMFQT010000064.1:0-574 GCF_049968455.1 Hydrotalea sp.
GTTTTGCGTGTTTTGCTTATTGATGGAATGCGTGTTTTTGAAAAATTTGAAATTTTAGGCGTTTGCTTTACGGCTTCTTGTCGCGTGTAGCAATGAGTGCAAACATTAGTTAATTTTTGTTGTTTTATGAAGCGTGCACATACGGCGGACGAGGTAATTGCGCTGTAATATCAATAGGCAATAGCCAGTTTTGTTGATTTTGTTTGTGTAAAAATGAATCAACATAAGCACAGTCGCGTCGTCCGCTGCTTTTTTTTTTTAGTTTAGCTCGGCAATGTAAACAATTCAAATAATGTTTTTACGTATTGATTGTCGTGTGAGGGCAAGGGTGTTCATGCAAAGCGTTGCAGCAAGAGTGCCGTGTATGGGCAGCTTTAGTGCAATTGCGTCGTCCGCTGCTTTTTGGTTCATGTGAACTCTGCTACGTACACAATTAAAATGATTTTTTTTACTTGCTTTTGCATTTTGTTCGCCGTGACTGGCCAAACGCTTTCATACGGAATGTTCAGACATGGGTGCCGTGTATGACCTGCTTAACACCCTCAATCCAAATCCATATGTCAAATTTTTGGTC
>NZ_JBMFQT010000065.1:0-573 GCF_049968455.1 Hydrotalea sp.
CAGAACTCTTAAAATCTTTTTAAAAAAATCTACGGATTTCGAAAAACCTTCTTGAAAATTGAAATAAATCAAAAAAATCTTGCAAATATATTATGGCTGCAAAATTGTAACATTTGTCTTTTATATATAAAATAAAAGTAATTTTAATTGTGGTCGTTCTTGTTGTAATGTTTCTAGTTTTGGAGGAAAGGTAAACTATTCAAATATAATAAAAAACAAGTTAGAAGTTTACAGTCGGCTTAGGCCGACAGTGTGATACACGTCGCTTTTATAAATGCAGAAGTCAATAACGGAAATCTTTGGCACCTATAGGTATACTGGAGGAACCTCTGATTTTTATTCAATTATGCCCATTTTTGGTAGACGCATTAATAATGTATACTTTGTCTCAATTATGAAATTTCCTGGAATTTTGTTAATTTTTGTGTGCATTTAAAAAAAAAATACCTATTATGGACCACATCGGTGTACTGGAGGTACCTCTGAACTTATTCCGGTCTGGATCATTTTTGGTAAAAACATCAATTTAATTTTAATGCTGAAATTTCATCGACTTGTGAATATGTATGTGGG
>NZ_JBMFQT010000066.1:0-564 GCF_049968455.1 Hydrotalea sp.
GTACAATAACATATTGGTTATTATCTAATGGTATAGATGCAGATTACTATGAAACAAATGAATATTACAAAGATGTAGCATTTACATTATTTGGTATTGAAAGCATAGATAAAATAGAATGGAAAAATTATGATATAATTATAGTTGGTAATTATGATAGACATGCTATAGAATTACCACTAAATATAGATTACATAATATTTATACCAGAAGATAATGGTTTAACAGCAGTTAATAAACTAAATGCAAATTATGTATATGAATTAAATGAGCAAATATTGCCTGCTAATAAGTTTGGCAAAATAGTAGATATAGCAATACCGATTAATAACAACTTCGTTTTACATTTAGCAGAATTAGTTAAAAATATATATGAGCGTAAATACTTTGTTGCTTCTTCAATTAAATTAAAAGCAGAAAAAGAATCATTAATAGAGAAAAGTAATAATGTTATTAAAAAGTATTTTGTATTCCATAATATATTTACAGAAAAGCAATTTGAAGTTATCAATGAAGGTAGTGATAAAAGAGTTTTACTTACAGACCATTTTGAATTAGTAAGAA
>NZ_JBMFQT010000067.1:0-563 GCF_049968455.1 Hydrotalea sp.
CTTCCTTTATCTCATCAAACCAGTCTGGAGTTATTATTCTTCCATTTTCATCAAAAATTATATATTTCATATTTTTATTTTCTCTTGCAATGCAGTATTTACTTTGTCCTGCTACTAAACCAAGAAATGAATTAACATAATCAAACCACTCAGGACTTATCATCCTTCCACTGATATCAAAAACCGCCTCTTTCCCATCTTTCTCTGCAATGTAGTATTTACTTTCTCCTTTCACTAATCCATCTTCCCATATCTCATCAAACCACTCAGATATTCTATTTCCATTTTCATCAAATATAGCTTTTCCCCCATCTCCTCTTCTTCTTATTTCATATCTCATCTTAACTACCTCCTTGAAATTAGTTTCATATGTTTAAAAGTTTTGTATAATCTAAAAATTCCTCTTTTCTACGAATAACAGGATTGAATTCTATTGTTTGTATTGTTTTATCTAATTTTTCAATTTCTACTATTCCAAGTCTATCATAAAAGGTTATCTTGTCTAATGAGGATATTTTTTCTATTGAAAAATCATCAGAGACCTTTTGACCATTTTTATGATA
>NZ_JBMFQT010000068.1:0-560 GCF_049968455.1 Hydrotalea sp.
TCAACTTGTTGTATTGCAGTAAGGCTATCTGTTCCAGTTAGTATTAATAGTTTTTGTAAGTAGTTTTTATAAGCTTGCACTACGGCTTGTGTAGCAGCATCGGTTTTAAAATAATAATCGCGATCGGGTAAACCTAAACCGCCTTGGCTAAATACCGCAATAGTAGCCATACTATTTTTATCGTCGGGGTATACACCAAAGTCAAACAACATGGCACTTCCACGGGTGTGTGCTTGTGCTGCATAATGAATAATGTCAGCTGCATTTTTTAATGTACTAATATCATTCAATGCCGGTTGAATGGGTGAATAGCCTAATTTTTCAATAGCTGCTGAGTCCATACCGGAAGCGAAAAAGTCACCAACTTTTTGTTGAATACTACCTGCGGGGGCGGCATTTTTCTCCGCATCTAATAAAATGGAATGAATATTATTTTTAGTGCGATTATATAAGTCGAGAAAGGCGCCGGCACCCACTTCAGATGCTGGAATGGTTGTTTTTTTCAGCCAATTGCCATTGGCATACAGAAAAAAGTTATCGCCTGGTTTTACAGAAGTATC
>NZ_JBMFQT010000069.1:0-560 GCF_049968455.1 Hydrotalea sp.
TCAACTTGTTGTATTGCAGTAAGGCTATCTGTTCCAGTTAGTATTAATAGTTTTTGTAAGTAGTTTTTATAAGCTTGAACTACGGCTTGTGTAGCAGCATCAGTTTTAAAATAATAATCGCGGTCGGGTAAACCAAGACCTCCTTGGCTGAATACTGCAATAGTAGCCATACTATTTTTATCGTCGGGATACACACCAAAGTCAAACAACATGCCACTTCCACGGGTGTGTGCTTGTGCTGCATAATGAATAATATCAGCAGCATTTTTTAATGTACTAATATCATTCAATACCGGTTGGATGGGTGAATAGCCCAATTTTTCAATAGTTGCTGAGTCCATGCCGGAAGCGAAAAAGTCACCAACTTTTTGTTGAATACTACCTGTGGGGGCGGCATTTTTTTCCGCCTCTAATAAAATGGAATGAATATTATTTTTGGTGCGATTATATAAGTCGAGAAAGGCGCCGGCACCCACTTCAGACGCTGGAATGGTTGTTTTTTTCAGCCAATTGCCATTGGCATACAGAAAAAAGTTATCGCCTGGTTTTACAGAAGTATC
>NZ_JBMFQT010000070.1:0-555 GCF_049968455.1 Hydrotalea sp.
ATAAACATAAGCATAGAATGCCTTGTATAAGAAGAAAAAGATAAAAATGAATAAGATAATTGTAAACCAATGAAGGCGTGTTTGAGTCTCGTATTGAGCAAGCGGTACTTTTGGTTTAATATAGTTTTTCTTATCTACTGGTTGGCTCACTTATCTATCACCTTCCTGTTCTTGTTTTCCGAAAATTATATCCTCAACTTTTTTGTCATAAGTAGCTTCTCTTGATCCGTATTCCTGTGCATGACTGAGTGCCTCTTCAATCTTGTGCTTCAACTCGGTAACATAAGTTGACTTCTCTGCAAGATACTTTTTAACAAAAAGGTCTCTATCAAAATCACTTAAAGGTGTATTAGGTAACAGAGAAATTACAAGGCATCCTAAATGTTCATTACTCTTTGCATAAAGGAAGTTTGCCTTTTCAACAGTGTCAGTAAAACTTTGAAGCACCAAGATAAGAGGTTCATCTTCTACAATCGCAATATGTTCTTTTTCCATTGTTTTCGGATCTATCTCAACATTTGGATCTGCAAGAGCAGGATTAACACCTAAGAAACT
>NZ_JBMFQT010000071.1:0-549 GCF_049968455.1 Hydrotalea sp.
CAAGTATTGTTTTCTTATTTAACATAGATTTTGTTGATGATTTTATAAACACTGTTGTTAAATTAATTATTATGAACAATAACTATATAACAATGAATTTTAAAGACATATCAATGGACGAAATATTAAAACAAATTGAACAACTTAAACAAGAACAATTTACAGAAAATATTTATGATATTATTTCAGAAGATGAACAAATAACACATAAGATTCCTAATGATGATAATGATGTAGATAATGCAAAAGAAAAAGATAATGATGATGTATTGCAGAATATTGCAAATGATGAAGAAAATGAAGATTCATCTAATGATAATAAACAAAAAGATTTAGTTACAGTAAAAATATATGAAGCAGATAATACGCATGATGATGATTTATTAACTCATTTATTAAATGAAGATGAAGAATCTGAACATAATGATGAAGATGATATTCATGATTTAGTAAATAATATTGAAGATGATGGGTTATTTGATTTAGATTTAGAATCAGATAATGAAGAAGAAATTGATGAAAAAGAAGAAAAACAAGTAAATGAAATGT
>NZ_JBMFQT010000072.1:0-548 GCF_049968455.1 Hydrotalea sp.
TCTTGTTTTAATTTAGTTCCAGCAAATAGAGTTTTAATAGCATTAGATGTATATGCAACAGCTGCAAAGAATGCTTGACGTATTGTATCAAATGAAGCTTTTAACATTTCACCTACTTTATCTAATAAAGCTTTTCCACCACGTATAGCTTCTTCAAATTTAGTTTTAGCAATTACAAATAATTCTTGTAAAGTTTGTAATATCTTTATTAATACTTCTTTAGCTACTTCATAGGTTTTACCTGCATATTCTATAACAACATGAGCAGCATCTTTAAACCATTGCTCTATAGCATTAATAAGATCTTTTAATGTTGATCCAAAATTTTCAAAATATTCTGAATAATGAAACTTTATTTTATTATCATCTATCTCTGCAGATAAATATGCAGTTACATTATCGTAATTTGATGAACCACCATTAATTCTATTAGCATCATTTTCCATATGAACATAATTTTCAATTAATGATAAATAGTAATCAATTAAATTGTGTTTTGATGGAGTAAACTGTTCTGCTTGTACATTTTTTGATATTGATGAAAATAA
>NZ_JBMFQT010000073.1:0-534 GCF_049968455.1 Hydrotalea sp.
GGTTCCCATAGCCGGTAGTGCTTACACTTATGCTTACGTTAGTTTTGGTGAATTAATAGCATGGATAATTGGGTGGGCATTAATTTTAGAATATGCTATTGGAAATATTGTTGTAGCCATTAGCTGGAGTGGTTACTTTAATAATCTTTTAATGGGTTTAGGTATTCATTTACCCGGATGGTTATTAACTGACCCATTTTCTGCTGCCAAAGATTATCATGAAGCTATTTCTTTAACAACCAACAACCAAATTTTACCGCAGCATTTATTAGCTGCCGTTGATACGTGGAATAATGCTCCCGTTGTTTTTGGTAAACACATTTTATTGAATCTGCCTGCTTTTATTATTGTTGTATTAATTACCATTTTGGCTTATGTGGGTATAAAAGAGAGTAAGAAATCAACCAATTTTATGGTGATTTTCAAAATCATAGTAATTATTTTTGTTATAGTTTTGGGCTTTTTTTACGTAAAACCCGCAAATTGGTCACCATTTCTGCCTAATGGCTTTGGAGGTGTTTTAGCAGGTGTCTC
>NZ_JBMFQT010000074.1:0-233 GCF_049968455.1 Hydrotalea sp.
TCAAATTCTAATCTTGTAGCATACATGATATAATTTTCATTTGTATAGTAATTATGAAATACAACATGCTTATAATTCGTTCTATAAAAATATTGGTATTTTGTAACTACATCTGTTGGCAATGTAAATTCTCTTTTGTTCACTTGAATTTTGTTATCAGAATTCATTAAATGGAAACCTGTAGCACCATCATAAATAAGATATTTTGAAAATGTAAACCACAAATTAAATGT
>NZ_JBMFQT010000074.1:243-523 GCF_049968455.1 Hydrotalea sp.
CTGCATTTTCATTTGCAGCTGAATGTATATCAATAACATTTATTTTATCAAATTCTAATCTTGTAGCATACATAATATAATTTTCATTTGTATAGTAATTATGAAATACAACATGCTTATAATTCGTTCTATAAAAATATTGGTATTTTGTAACTACATCTGTTGGCAATGTAAATTCTCTTTTGTTCACTTGAATTTTGTTATCAGAATTCATTAAATGGAAACCTGTAGTACCATCATAAATAAGATATTTTGAAAATGTAAACCACAAATTAAATGT
>NZ_JBMFQT010000075.1:0-519 GCF_049968455.1 Hydrotalea sp.
CTGATTCCCTTTCTCATCAAAAATAGTCCATTTATTATCTTTCTTTGCTATATAATATGGACTTTCTCTTCCTACTAAGCCATATGGAGAGATATCATCATACCATTCCTTTGTTATCATATTTCCATTTTCATCAAATATCGCCTTCTTCCCATCTTTCTTTGCAAGATAGTAATTACTTTCTCCTTTAACCAGTCCATCTGAATATATATCATCAAATAACTCTGATATTCTATTACCACTCTCATCAAAAATAGCCACACCCCTACTCTTTGCGATATATAGGTTGCTTTCTCCACTAACTAAACCTTCTAAAGAAACACTGTAAAACCATTTCTTAGTTATCATATTCCCATCTTTATCAAAGATTGCATATCTATTACCTTTCTTTGCCACATATAGATTACTTTCCCCTCCTACTAAACCAGCTGAGTAAATGGTATCATACCACTGAGTTATTCTCTTTCCATCTTTATGAAAAATAGCCCACTTATAATCTTTTTCTGCAATAAAATAATC
>NZ_JBMFQT010000076.1:0-514 GCF_049968455.1 Hydrotalea sp.
ATTTCAATTACGATTATGAGTAGAACTGAAAATATTATTTTCATGCATTACAATTTCAACGAAGTTAATAATATTTGGGTGTCCCTCTTTTCTTTTATATAGTAAGATGTTTTAGAATGTTCATTTTCTGATTGATACTTGTATAAATATTGAATTCATTTTTTTTCTTTTGATTAAAATTTTTTTTGAAAAAATTTCTATTCAATCGATATGTGTTAACACTAATAAATAACCACTGTGATTATCAATAATTTTCGCTATTAATTGAATTATTACTTAAACTTTTCTATCGTTTAAATTATTGTACAGTAGCATAATACAATTTGAAAAAAAATTATTCATAAACGGTTTGCTCATAATTGAATAAAAACTTTATTCATTAAATATCCTATTTAGTGTTTTAAACTATGATAAAAATCATTTAGAAAGGTTGATATGAGTAGTAACTTTATTTTATTAATTTTTAATCACTTTAAATAAAATTTTATGAAAAAGATACTTTTAGTTATGATGT
>NZ_JBMFQT010000077.1:0-513 GCF_049968455.1 Hydrotalea sp.
ACATCATAACTAAAAGTATCTTTTTCATAAAATTTTATTTAAAGTGATTAAAAATTAATAAAATAAAGTTACTACTCGCATCTAGTCTTCCAAATGATATTAATCATAGTTTAAATCAATAAATTCAATAATTCATGAATAAAAGTTTATTCAATTGCGAATAAATCATTTATAAATTGTTTTTTCATTAAACTGTATCCAACTATCGAACAATAGTTTAAATGATAAAAAAATCCTAGTAGTTATTGCATTAACAATAAAAAGTATTGATAAGCATTGCAAGTATTTATTAGTATTAAATCATATATATGTAGTACCTATTTCAAATAAAACATTTTAACAGCAAAGAAAAATTTGAAAGTATTTATTAAACAGCATCAAGCAGAAAAATTCATAAAATTATTAGTTATAATACATACAATAAAAGAGGTACAATCAAATATTATTAACTTCGTTGAAATTGTAATGCATGAAAATAATATTTTCAGTTCTACTCATAATCGTAATTGAAAT
>NZ_JBMFQT010000078.1:0-512 GCF_049968455.1 Hydrotalea sp.
GCTACCATCGCATCGTACGTCTATGCTACCGTTCTTTTTTTGTTTTAACAATTATTTCTTGTTGGATTTCTAACTTTTCAATCCACATTTTCTATAACTATTTATTTATTAATTTAATTGTTGTATGCTAAATTCTATATGAAAAATAGCAACAACAATACTGAGGTTGAGGCGCTTTCTAGCAATAGAAAAACAACAATTTAATGTCAATTTAATAACCTCGTTATATATATTGTTCTTTTAACAACAACCACATGCCACTGTGGAGAAACAGTAAAATATTAATTGTCTGCAAAATGACAATAACAACTAACATGTTTCAAAAAAAGCAATAACAATGCCTGGGTTAACTGTATGAGCACCGACGGAGCTCTCAAAGCAACTCAAATATAGGCAATTGTTGGTAAATTAGTGTAGTAAATATTAGTGGAAGGAATGTAGTTTTAATCAGCTAAACATTGAATTTAAGTGTTAAGCAGCTGAGCGGCAACATGCCAGTTGGATCAGTGGGT
>NZ_JBMFQT010000079.1:0-510 GCF_049968455.1 Hydrotalea sp.
TTTTGTCGAAATATTCCACTTTGAATTTAGTATGAACGGAGTAGCCTTAGCGAAGTGATGAGTTAATGCTTCGAATTGTTGGATATTATTCGTTTCTAAATTCTGAAGACTATACATTTCCTAAAACAAAAAATTTAAATAAAAAAAAATAAAAATTTAAAAAAATTTGTTATGCCTTTACGAAAAGTTTTAAATGTAAGGATAAACTTAAATTCAATAATTTTGTCCTTTTTTAAAGGATAAAAAGCCACTTCTTAATATTAAAATTCTGTTTAAATAAAACTACAATTCAGGGGTAGCGAAGCGCACCAGGTTCAACTAGTACGGTATAAATTAAGGGTTTTATGCCAAATTACCCACAAATATATTCACAATTCGACGAAACTTGGGAATAAGAATCAAATTGATGTTATTAAAACATGATCCAAAAATGGTCTAGATCGGACAAAGTTCAGAGGTACCTCTAGTACACATATTTGAACGAAATTAAGGGTCTTATGCCAATTTACC
>NZ_JBMFQT010000080.1:0-506 GCF_049968455.1 Hydrotalea sp.
AGTGAAAGGAACATTGCTAATCAGGATATTAAAAAGAGGACGGGAAATTAATATTTGTATAACTAAACTTATTGTCTTTATGGCTAAAAATATGTTCAACTTTCCTGATTGCCTGGTTCATTGTTTTTTTCAATTAACTAATAATTCATTTTTATGAATGGAAAATGAGCATTTTGATTTTGTTATTGTTGGTTAGTATTAAAATATTTAAGTATAATTTTTAAGCAAATGGTTTAAGTAACTATTAGTAACTGATGGTTACATACCACTACAAAATCAACAAGTATTGAAATTTTTATAGCTAATCTTAATAGTTATTCCATTCTGTGTATATGAAAATGGATAAGCTTTCCACCCAATAAATTTTAATTTTATATTACAATGGAATACCCGGGTTCATCAATTATACAATTTTGTTGAGAGATTAAAAAAATAGCGTAAAACTACGTACGTTTTTGTGGTTTTGAGTGATTATTTTTATCTCATATGTTTGGATGTACACCCAT
>NZ_JBMFQT010000081.1:0-501 GCF_049968455.1 Hydrotalea sp.
GAAGAAAACTTAGGCGTAGGATTTGGAACAAATGATGCTATAGATTGGTTTTTTTCCCAAGAGGAAGAAGGTATAATTTTTGAAGATGACTGCTTGCCATCTTTATCTTTCTTTAAATTCTGTGAAGAACTTTTAAAATTATACAGAAACAATAAGAAAATAGGAGTTATCCAAGGGTTTAATCCTTTTCCCGAAGAAGACTATCCGTATAGCTACTTCTTTTCAAAATATGATTTAAAGTGGGGATGGGCTACTTGGCGTGACCGCTGGCAATATCAGGATATGTATATGAGGGATTGGAATGAAATGAAAAAAAGCGATTTCTTAGATAAAATATCTGGTGGAGACAGATTAGTAAAGTATTATTGGAATGCTGTATTTGAATTAGCTTATCGTGAACAATGGATGTGGGATACTCACTTTACGTATCAGATGCTTAAGAGAGGAATGGTAGCTGTGGTCCCAAAGAAAAATATGATTTTGAATATAGGTTATGGAGAG